>JARIDJ010000016.1 GCA_029267175.1 Psychrobacter sp.
GCCAATCAGATCGAGCGCTTTGCTTGTGTGCATAAGCTGCCTAAAGTGATTTGGGTCAGTCCGCTACAGCGCTCATTAAAAGTCGGTGAGATATTGGCGCAGCGAGGTTTTCAATTAAATATGGCTAATGAATTATCTGAGCTTAATTTTGGTGCGTGGGATGGCAAATCTTGGACACAAATCAGCAAAGCAGAAATTGACGAGTGGTGCGATCACTTTGCCGACTTTAATTTTGAGAGGGGCGAGAGTCTAACGCAGTTATTTGCTCGAGTAGAGCACTGGCTAAAGACGCGAGCGCATGATGATGAGCCTATCTTAGCGGTTGGACATGGAGGCTGGATTAACGCCGCCAAAATGCTAGTCAATCATCAGCCCATACCGCAGCTGGCTAGCGACTGGCAGTCCGCTGCGGCTTATGGTGAGCTTAGCACTTTAGAGCTTATGACTATAACTGCTAATGGATAACTAGAAGTTTTGATTGTTGATTGATATTGGCTAGCAGTTAGCAGAGTTATCAGCCTAATTCAATGCCGAAACTTTACTATTAACAGGATGGAACAAAGCCATTACCACTAGCTGACAACAAAAATTATCGTTAAGGGTATAATTTATCGCTTATTAAATGGTAACTAAGGTTGTCTTATGAGTCGGACGTTATGGCTAGTGATTGGTGTTATTAGTATTCTTGGGGGGATATTTGCTTTATTTAATCCGCTTAGTGCAAGTTTTGCCGCTGAGCAGTTGGCAGGCTTTATCTTTTTGTTTGTTGGCATCTTGCAGTTTATAGCGCTGTTTCGTGCGCCTAGTACCAGTGGTAAAGTTCTAGCTGCTCTAGGTGGGGTATTGGGCGTGTTTATTGGTATTGAGCTATTACAAAACCCCATGCAAGGCATCTTAACTTTGACCATGGCGATCGCTATTTTATTTATGGCGACAGGTCTAGTTAGAGTGGTGGTAGCTTTTGGCCTCAAAGGTAGTGCTGCTTTTGTACCAGTATTATTATCAGGCCTAATCTCTATAGCCTTAGCGATTCTTATTTTTAGTGGCTATCCGCAATCCTCAATCTATACCCTTGGCGTATTACTAGCGATTGAGCTAATCTCTAACGGTGTTTCTTTGATTATGTATTCGCGGGTACAGCTCTTATTACAGCGCCATTGATAATTATTGATATTCACTCGCTTATTAATGAGTTATAAAACCTATTTGAATTATGATAAAACTTATAGCTAAGCTTGAGACCGAACGACTCATATTAAGACAATGGCAGCCAAAAGATTTTGCAATATTTGCGCAAATGAATGCTGATAGCGATGTCATGCAGTATTTCCCTAAAGTGCTGTCAACAGAGACTAGTAACATCATTGCTAATAAGTGTCAGCAGTTGCTAAAAGATAACGGTTGGGGCTTTTGGGCAGTCAGTCTAAAAGGCGACTCTACAAAGAATGATAAATTTATTGGGATGGTTGGTCTAAATAAAGCACATAAGGATATGCCATTTGCCCCTAATGTTGAGATTGGCTGGCGCTTGCATAAAGAGTATTGGCGTAAGGGCTACGCGTTAGAAGCAGCAAAAGAATCGTTAAAATTTGCCTTTGAAGTATTAGATCTAGATGAAGTGGTGGCGTTTACCGCGGTGATTAATAAGCCTTCACAAAGGTTGATGCAGCGTCTAGGTATGAGCAATAGTTATCAAGACTTTTATCATCCTATGCTAGACTCTAATCATCCATTAGCAAAACATGTATTATATAAAATAAGCCAAAAAGATTGGCGACAGTCTATAATCAAGGGATAACTGGTTGTTATAAAGTTTTCGAAATCATTAATAAGCTGTTATAAATGGTAACTATATTATTAGCATTAATTTAGACGATTATTGGAGGATTATCATGGCGGCTCAACAACACATTTTAGCTTGTATCGACGGCTCAGCGGTCACTGAGTCTATCTGTGGCTACGCGGCATGGTATGCTGATCGACTTAGTTTGCCCGTCGGATTATTGAACATTATCGAAGTGCCAGCTTCGGTAAGGCGCGACTTATCAGGCTCTATTGGCATAGACAGTCGGCAAATCCTATTGCAAGAATTGTCAGAGATAGACGAGCGCCGAGCTAAGATCGCCAATAACTATAGCGCCGCTTTGGTGAAAGATGCCAAAAGCTACATTAATAAAAACTTCACTGTACCTGTTAATATCTATCAGCGCCATAGTAAATTATTGCCCGCCATCGAGCATTTTAGCGATATGAATCGCGCTATCGTGATGGGACGCCGCGGCGAAGATCATAAAAATAGCCGGATTAATATCGGTAGTCAAATCGAAACCGTCGCTCGCGCCTCAAGTGTGCCTATCTTAATATGCTCAGAGCCATTTAAAGAGCCAAGCTCCTATATGATTGCTTTTGATGCTAGCAAAACGGCGATTAAAGTCATCAAACGTATTGCCAAAAGTGAAGTATTAAAAAAGCTGCAAGGTCATTTGGTGATGGTAGGTAATCATGACGCTACCTCAAAAAACAGCTTATCAGCGGCGGCAGCTGAACTGCTTAACGCAGGTTATAACATTGAATGTCACCATCTACCGCAAGGCGATGCCGTCAATGGCTTATTGACTTTTCAATTAGAAAATAACATCGATATCATGGTGATTGGCGCTTATGGTCATTCTAAATGGCAGCAACTATTTTTGGGTAGTACCACGACTGAGATTTTGGCGAGTACCTTCTCTCCGGTTATTTTGGTGCGTTAGTATTAATTAAGGTTAAGGATTTTTGAGGCTTAGGCTGGGTTTTTGACCCAGCATCTTGCTACGCAATTTCACTGTTAAATCGCCAAGCGTGAAAATTTATCGCGATATTCTTTGGGGGTTAGCTCTGTCGCTCGTTTAAACAGCCGAGTGAATGATGAGATGTCGCTATAGCCGACTTGGTAGGCGAGCGATTTTATGGTGACCTCGCCTGATTCTAACAACCTTTTGGCCTGCTCAATTCTTACTGCTTGGATATACTCAATCGGCCGCATCGCCACGCAGCTCTGAAAGCGCCTGTTCAAGGTGCGCGGCGTCACGTTAATCATCGCTGCAAGCTCGCTAACTTGTAGCGGCCGCTCAAAGTTGTTTTCGATAAATTCCTGTACTTGCTTTATGAGTGTATCGCTATGCGGCTTATGCAAAGTCACATTGGTATAGCTATTTTGACTGCCTCTTTTACTATCAATAATCTGCGTCTTTGCCACTTGGGTAGAAACTTCGCGTCCGCAATAGCGCTCAATCAGTAACAGCGCTAAATCATAAAAGGCGCTGCCTCCTGCCGCACAAAATATATTGCCTGATTGGGTGACGAACTGATTTTCTTGCAAATTAACTTGTGGGTAGTCCGCTTTAAACTTATCAGCATAGCCCCAATGCGTCGTTGCTATTTTGCCGTCGAGTAACCCTGCTGCCGCTAGCAAAAAAGCACCGCTACAATTACTAGCGATATCGGCCTGCGTAGCCGCTAAGCGATGCAAGTGCGGTAACAGTGGTGCATTTTGTCTCAGTACTTTATCTATCGAATCGCCAATGGTGGGAATGAGTAATAAATCACAACTTGCTACCTCACTGATATCACAGTGAGCTTGAATGATAAGCCGATTACTGGCTCTAATATCGACGCCGCCTAAGCTTGCAATTTGTACTCTAAATCTCGGCTGTACTTCCAAATCCAAAAATCGCTGCCAGCTTACCCCAGTAAAAGAAAACAAATCAAGCGCTCCTGAGAGCACGCTACCAAGCACGCCGTCAAATCCGAGAATGATGACTTCATAAGGCTTTGCTTGTGACATGGGATGTATCCTTAACGCTTTAAATTAACAATTAAATGTCTTCTTTCACCTTAATTATGTCATAAATGACAATACGGTATAGCGCTAAATTAGCTTACTATTAATCAATAACTGAGTTTATTAAACTCTACTTAAATTTATGAGCTTCAATAAGCTCGACTAATAAGGGATTATTATGGCTGCCGATACTTTGATTAATGACTTCGAATTACCTTTTCAGTTGTACGATGTCTTAGATAGCGAAGCGTTAACTGAGCATAATAAATTTGCTGAGCATAGCCGCGACACTTTTGATGCGGTATTAGATACCGCCAAAAAGATAGCGACCGATTTATTTTTACCGCATAACCATTTAGCTGATAAAGATGAGCCAAAGTTTGATGGCAAAACCGTTAGCATGATTGATGACGTTAAGATCGCTTTTGACGCTTTTCGTGAGTCAGGATTTATTGCTGGTCGTTATAGCTTTGCAGATGGCGGCATGCAGCTGCCTGAGACGGTGATGACCGCAGTAGCGGGTTATTTTATGGCGGCAAATCCTTCTACCACCGCTTATCCTTTTTTGACCTCAGCGGCTATTAACGTCATCGCGCATTTTGCTAGCGATGAAGTCAAAGAGGCTTTTATGCCGCGAATGCTAACGGGCGAATTTACCGGAACGATGGCTTTGACTGAACCACATGCCGGCTCGTCATTAGCAGATATCAAAACCACGGCAACTCTTCAAGAAGATGGCTCTTATCGTATCAAGGGTAGCAAAATCTACATCTCTGGTGGCGACCATGAGCTATCCGATAATATCGTGCATTTAGTATTAGCAAAAATACCCGGTGGGCCCGGCGGCGTCAAAGGCATCTCCTTATTTGTGGTGCCAAAATATCGCCTCAAGGAGGACGGCTCAATAGGCGAGCGTAACGACGTGCATTTAACAGGGTTGCTACATAAGCTAGGTTATCGTGGTACCACTTCTACCGCTTTAAGCTTTGGTGATAAAGGCGAGTGCTATGGCTACTTAGTGGGCGAACCGCATTTCGGTCTGCGCTATATGTTTAAGATGATGAACGAGGCGCGTATCGGCGTTGGTTTTGGTGCGGCGATGATTGGTTATCGCGGTTATCAATACTCGCTTGATTATGCCAAAGATAGAACCCAAGGCCGTATTGCCCCGAATAATAAGCCTGAGCATGAGGCGACTGCTATCATTAATCATGGTGATGTTAAGCGGATGCTGTTGGCACAAAAAGCTTATTCTGAGGGCGGTATGGCTCTGTGTCTATACGGCTCAAACCTCATTGACCGCATCAATACCAGCGACAATGAAACCGTCAAAAACGAGCTATCAGAATTGCTGGATTTATTGACGCCTGTGATAAAAGCATGGCCTTCTGAATATGGCCCTAAAGCCAATGATTTAGGCATTCAGGTGTTAGGCGGCGCAGGCTACACGCGTGAATATCATGCTGAGCAGTTTTGGCGTGATAATCGTCTCAATCCCATTCATGAAGGCACAAACGGCGTACAAGCGCTTGATTTGTCATTTCGTAAGCTATGGCAAAAGGGTGGTCTTGGCATTCAAATTCTTAAACGTGAAATCACCCAAGATTTACAAAGTATTAGTACACCTGAGACCGCAAAACTTGCCGGAAAATTGATGCCTTATATGCAGCATTTGCATGAAGTATTAGTGCATCTAAGCAAGATATTACCGACCGAAAAAGCCATGACTTTGACCGGTAACGCGCAAGCTTTGATGAATATTTTTGCTTCCATCGTGGTGAGTTGGATTTGGATTCGCCAAGCTAGCATTGCCGAGCAACTGCTTGCTAATGAGCAAGATGCTGATAAGCAAAACTTCTATCACGGCAAAATTCAAGCGGCGAAATACTTTATCGATTGGGAGTTGCCCACTATTCAGCGCGATATTGACTTATTAAACAACGACAACTCAGTTTGTACCGATATGCAAGCGGAGTGGTTCTAATAATCAGTAGTAAACTATAATCAAAACTTTAAAGGGATAAATCATGACTGCAAACGGAATTGAAGCAACCACTCTCAGCAACTTACCTGCCTCAAACGTCGAGGGCAAACGTATTCTAATCACTGGCGGCGCTTCAGGTATTGGCGCAGCTAGTGCTAAATTATTAGCCAGTCGCGGCGCTAAAGTTGTGATCGGTGATATGAATGAGACCTTAGGCGATAGCGTTTATAAAGAAGCGCTAGAGGCCAATCATAGCATTACCTTTAGACGAGTCGATGTCACCGATGGTGATGATGTACGCGCGCTATTTAAGTTCGCTATGAGCGAGCTTGGCGGCCTAGATGTTGTCATCAATAACGCGGGTATCGATCATGCGCCCAAACCGATGCATGAGCTGAGCGATGAAGATTTTGATCGTAATATTGCGGTGAACCTAAAAGGCGTTTGGCACTGTATGCGCGCGGCGGTTGCTTGCTTAGCGCCTAATGGCGGCGGTCATGTGATCAATGTGGCTTCTATTGCAGGCCTGCGTTCTGCGCCATTATTATCCGCTTATAGTGCGGCTAAACATGGGGTGATGGGTTTGACTAAGTCAGCGGCTCACGAGTATGCGCGGGTCAATATTCGCTTCAATGCGGTTTGCCCAAGCTTTATCGATACGCCAATGGTGCAAAACACCATGGCAAAAATGGATGAGCGCGCACAAAAAGCCACTATCAAAGCCAGTCCACTGCGCCGTCTCGGTAAAGTAGAGGAAGTCTCAGGCGCTATCGCTTGGCTGGCTAGCG
>JARIDJ010000017.1 GCA_029267175.1 Psychrobacter sp.
TGGCCGCTAAAATATCATTACCGCCCATCGCCTTGACCATTACATAACTAGCAGCAGCTGTTGGCGACGCTACCATCAGAAATAATACCCCCATGTGCACACCTGTCAAACCAAAAGCTAAGCCAACTACAATAGCGAGTATTGGTGCAATAATAATACGGCCAAAACTTGCCTGCATCGATAAACCTGACAGACTAAGCATAGATTTGAGATTGATACTGGCACCAGCGCAGATCAGCGCTAAAGGTAGCGCTACCGCCGCTAATAAATCACCGGTAGTATGAATAACTGTCGGTATCAAAGGCAAAGCTAAGGCCTTATAAATAAAAGCGGCAAGTA
Organism: Psychrobacter sp.; assembly: GCA_029267175.1. Classification (GTDB taxonomy): domain Bacteria; phylum Pseudomonadota; class Gammaproteobacteria; order Pseudomonadales; family Moraxellaceae; genus Psychrobacter. The sequence continues at coordinate 340 of JARIDJ010000017.1, forward strand.
GCGCTAGGATAAGCGGATTGGTGAATACCTTTTTTATTACCATCAGGCTGCGACTAAGCCGAGTATCATTAGCGCTTTTGGAGACGCGGCTTAAGGTAATGACCGCTAGAATATTAAACAAAATGGTGACGATGCCCATATAGACCGCGCCGATACTTAGGCCTATAGCGCCATAAGCGTTAGCGACGGTAGCAAGGCCGATAATTGCCATATTGCTACGAAATATTCCTTGCACAAAAACGCCTTGATCGGCAATAGCCTTAATAAAGCGTTTGGCATAAACTTCCGCCCCAATAAACAAGATAAAAGTGACGATTATACCAGCGGTTATCAACGTGATTTGCTTGGCATAATCGACCTCACTATCGACGACACTGAAGAATAACAAAGCTGGCAGGCAGTAGTTAAAAACGAAATAAGAGGCTTGGTCGGTAAACGCTTGGCTGACTTGTCCTTTACGGCGCATAAAAAAACCCAACCCCATCAAAAAAAGGTTGGGCAGTACGATAGTAATGGCAAAGATAACCGCAGCGATCATAAGGGACTCAAATTAGGGAAGCTTTTTAGTAAAGCCGTTTATGATTCCAGTGCCGCTTTGGCTTTTTTGTGTTTTTTCACCGTCATCGCCAGCAGCTGAATAGCAGCAGGCGTTACACCACTGATACGTCCTGCCTGCGCTAGAGTGGCTGGCCGCACTTTACTGAGTTTCTGTACGATCTCATTAGACAGACCTGAGACGATACTATAATCAAAGTCTAGTGGTAGCGCGGTATTCTCAAGCCGCTTCATCTGCTCGATGTCCTCACGCTGACGATCGATGTAGCCTGCGTATTTGACTGAGATCTCAATCTGCTCACCAACTTGGCTATCAACCTTAGAGTCGGTAATAGCTTTAATGTCAGCAAAGTTAATTTGCGGACGTTTTAGCAAGTCATAAGCGGTGGCTTCTTTGGATAGCACTTCACCCGTTTGCGCAGTGAGCTGCTTACCCAAGTCATTCACTGGCGTCGCCCACATATCTTTTAAACGCGCCGACTCGCTAGCGATGGCCTCCATTTTCTCTTGATAGCCTTGCCAGCGTTCGTCATCAACTAAGCCCAATTTACGACCAGTCTCAGCCAAGCGCTGATCGGCATTGTCTTCACGCAATAATAGGCGATACTCCGCACGGCTGGTAAACATCCGATATGGCTCAGTAGTGCCATGAGTAATCAAATCATCAACGAGCACCCCAAGATACGCCTCATCACGGCGCGGCGTCCAAGTGTCAAAATCCTTATTGTTAGTAGTCTCCAAAGCGGCATTGGTTCCTGCGAGCAAACCCTGTACCCCAGCTTCTTCGTAACCGGTAGTACCATTGATTTGTCCGGCGAAATACAGTCCATCAATCGATTTAGTCTCAAGAGTAGGTTTGAGATTTTGCGGATCAAAATAATCATACTCAATCGCATAACCGGGACGGGTGATATGCGCGTTCTCTAAGCCCTTCATACTATGGATAAACTCTAATTGCACATCAAACGGTAAGCTGGTGGAGATACCATTAGGATACAGCTCATGGGTGGTTAACCCTTCCGGCTCTATAAAGATTTGATGGCTGTCTTTATCTGCAAAGCGGTGTATTTTATCCTCAATTGACGGGCAATAACGCGGCCCCACGCCTTCGATCTTGCCTGAGAACATCGGCGAGCGATCCAGATTGTTGCGGATGATATCATGAGTACGCGCATTGGTATGCGTGATATAACAATTGACCTGTTCAGGATGCATGGCCACATTGCCCATATAACTCATCACTGGTAGCGGTGTATCACCTGGCTGCACTGTCATCACGCTAAAGTCTACGCTGCGAGCATCGATACGCGCCGGCGTACCTGTCTTGAGACGACCGACAGGTAGCTTTAATTCACGCAAACGATCGGCAAGCTTGATGGAGGGCTGATCCCCTGCCCGTCCCCCTTTCGAGTTCTCAAGACCAATATGAATGACTCCGCCTAGGAAAGTTCCTGAAGTTAAGATTACGGTTTCAGTCTTAAAGATAATACCGGTTGCGCTAACGACCGCCGTCGCGCGACCATTTTCGACTAAAATATCATCCGCGCCTTGCTGAAATAGATCTAAGTTCGGCTGATTCTCTAAGGTATGACGAATAGCGGCTTTATAGAGAATACGGTCTGCTTGTGCGCGTGTGGCTCTTACCGCCGCACCTTTACGGCTATTCAATACCCGAAACTGGATACCGGCTTTATCAGTAGCGAGCGCCATAGCGCCGCCTAACGCATCAATCTCACGCACTAGATGCGACTTGCCAATACCGCCAATGGCAGGATTGCAGCTCATTTGCCCTAAGGTTTCGATGTTATGGGTCAATAGCAAGGTTTGCGCACCCATACGCGCCGCGGCTAGGGCCGCTTCGGTACCCGCATGACCGCCACCGATCACTACTACGTCGTAAGTTTTTGGGTATTGCATGTAAAGCCTCGCTTGATTGACTGTAATCTTATCTAAAATGTAAATAGCCGTTAATTATAACAATTTTTGACACGCTACGCTTATTAGCGTCAGTAAAAACACTTAAAAATTATTGCTATCGCTATTGTCATTATTAAAACCAGTACTCAATGGTGCGACAAAATCAGGCTGAGCGCTCAGTACATGCTGACTACCATAGCCTTCAGGATTAATCTGCAAATAAGCATTCATCTGCCCAATAGCATCACCATCATCACTAATCAAAATCTGTGTCTTGATGCTATCGACAGGTGGATGCGGTAGGTTTTTTAATAGCGACAAGCGCTGCTCGTTGTCGCCTTTTTCGACCACCATTTCAATAAGCTGACGCACATCAATAGGCAGATCTGGTGTACTTTGTGCAAGCAGCGCTAAATGATACGCGCCAGCCAAATCTTGATCCGCCACGATACGGCGCTCAATAGCTAAGTAGGTGGCTTCAGTGGCACCGCCCGCTACGCTAAGCTGATGAATACATTTAAGTGCTGAATTAGACTCATTATCGGCAATATCAGTAATGCGCGTTGATTCGTTTTTCAAATGCTCGCGACGTTTTTCTAAAGCAGCATTTTCATGAGTTTCTGCATCCATCGCTTGTGGCTGTGTTGCTTGCTGGTTCATAGTAATCTCTTATTATTTATACGACTTTATGTCTACAAGTATGCAGCCATATATGGGGATAAATACCACAAAAACAACAAAGCCTGAGTCAGCAGCTATTGGCTCACTCAGGCTTTTTCAGACTTAACTTATAACCTTTAGACTTATAATTTTGGTGGTGTTCTAAAAAGTATGCTGGCATCAGACGTAGCCATAATTGACATAGAAGAACACCAGATCGAATACCTTAAAGTGATTATCAAGCTTTTTCGAGAAGCAGCATGTTTTTCTAACGGCTCGACGTAATCGGTGTCTCAAGCGACAGTTATTACCTTCTATACCTACGGTATGCTGTTTACCAACTCGCTTATGATCAAGTTTAAAGGCGGTTAAAAAACTATCCCAGTTATCCATGCTAATAGAACCATAGCTGACTTTGAGCTGATTTAGACGTGCTCTGAGCTTCTTAGCCGTTCTCAAATCACGTTTGCCCCAGACATAAGCCACAATCTCACTGGTAGCACGGTCATAAGCATAAATAAGCCAGACTTTACGTTTCTTACGGTACACGTAAGTCCAAAACTCATCAACCTCTAAGCGTTCATAGTAGCGCTTTTTAGGCGCAATCTTATGAATAGATGAACCTATGGTACTGAGCACTTTGCCAATGCTAACTGAGGCTATCAGAGCAATGTCTCTAACACCACACCCCCTAACCGTCATTAGCCGTATGAGGTCTTCTATTTTAGAGTGACAGCCGTTGTAAGTTAAAGCATGATCGCCAATAAACTGACGTTTGCAGTCCTTACATTGGTAGTTTTGTTTACCATAGCTTTTTTTGCCATTTTTCTTTAAACTGGGACTGTGACAGTCGGGGCATCTGATATTTATTTGTGTCTTCATAACCTCAAATATATCATCTTGCTTCGGCTGTCACTCTCCTTTATTACCTCAGCATACTTTCTGATACACCACC
>JARIDJ010000037.1 GCA_029267175.1 Psychrobacter sp.
GTAATAATTTAATGAATAGATACTTAAAAGGCTATTAAGTTGTAGAAGAGTGCTACAAACATACACGCTGTAACGTAAGCTAATAATGGCATTGACATAGCTTACATATCCGCTGTAGCTACTGCTAGGAGTATACTTTTATACTTTAACCGTATTGATGATGTCGACTAGATCTAAGCAACTATAGTGCCCTAACTCATAGGATTCACGTAGCCACGGGTTTTTAGTTTGGACACATCCACGTTTTATCACCTTATAACTATCAATTCAATTAAAGGAATAAATTATGAATAACAATAAAACTGACAATATAATAAATAATGAGCCTAGAGTAGACGCTAATGGTAATGTTATTGATGCAAATGATCGAGTCATCACTAGTGACAATATGGAGATTGCTGATAAGCAACGTATCATGGATGACAACGCGCGAAGAATGGCCGATCAAGAAGTAGTCGATAGAAAGGTCGTTACCAATGATCCTAGCAACATCGATCGTAGCGAAGTCAAGCATATGTCAAAAGAGACAAAAGATGATCTAAATGCCGATATCATCACTGGTGAGCCAGGCTCGCATCCAGTAGGTACCGGTATCGGCGGAGTCGGCGGCGCTGCGGCAGGCGCGGCTATCGGTTCGATGGCAGGCCCATTAGGTACTCTAATCGGCGGCGCAATCGGTGCAGTAGTTGGTGGCGGTGCAGGTCATGCTTCAGCCGAAGCAATCAATCCCACTCATGAGGAAGCCTACTGGCGTGCCGAGCACGTAAACGCTAACTACTACAAAGAGGGTCATGATTTTGATCGTGATTTACATCCCGCCTATGCCGTAGGCTACGCTAATCGTGCCAAGTATCCAGCCGATGCGCGTTTTGAGGATCATGAGAATGATCTAAAACGCTCTTGGGAAGAGGTCAAAGGCGAGTCGCGCATGCAGTGGGAAGAAGCTCGTCTGGCTTCACGCGATGCTTGGAACCGTGTCAGTAGATAATGCCATAGAGTAATAAGGTTATTCACTACTAAAAGTTTAATAGCTGTTAAACTGATAGCAGCTGAACCAAAAGCTTCTAGAGTAATTCTAGAAGCTTTTTTTATATGACAAATTTTATGATAAAGCCGCTATAAAGTTATGATATTCTGACAATGACTACCTTAACTTCTATAAAGACTGCAAATGGCCATCACCAATGATCCCTTAGCAAATAATACTACTTTGAGTGCCGCGCAGCTGACGCCTGATGCGGCAAGTTTCTATCAAGGCCGATCCCGTCAAGGACAAACGCCTGGTCTGTGGACGCTGGTACTGTCGCAAGTTACGACTTGGATATTTGCACGCTCGCTGATGAACGCAGCTATTTTGGGGTTTTTTTATGGCATTGCCGGCGTTTTAGCTTATGGGATGTATTATTTTAGTTTTATCACCGGCGCTCATATCGTCGATAGTCTGCGCTTTAAGCATGGCTTTGGCAATATGCAAACCTTTATGCAAGCCAAGTTTGGTAGCGTAGGCGAGCATTTTTATAATGTCGTCATCAGCTTTCGGCTTATCAGTGAGGTCTTTAGTAATTTGCTGGTATTTGGTTTTATTACCACTTTATTTGTGGGCTTTAATGAGACCTATTTGATCGTCGTCATCGCTGTGGCTACTTTGATATACTCCTCAATTGGCGGTTTGCAGACGGCGCTCAAAACAGATGTCGCTCAAGCGCTGTTGACTATAATCGCTATCGCTGTACTCTCGCTTGCGATGTTTATGCATCCTTTATTCTCTGTCACTGAAATCATTACATCCTCAAATGCCGCTGATAATAAAGGCTGGATCTTATTGATCGTCGCGTTTATTCAAGTGTGGAGCTATCCTGCTCACGATCCTGTCATGACGGATCGCGGGTTTTTGGCTGATCGCTCAACCACCAAAAAGTCGTTTTACTACGCGGCGCCCATCTCCATTCTCTGTATCGTATTGTTTGGAATACTAGGAGTATTTGCACAATTAAATAATACTGGCGGTGCAACTGAAGTCACGCAAACGCTCAGTACCCTGTTTTCTCCTGCGGTGATGCTGCTATTTTGTTTTGCTTTGATTATCTCAGCCATATCTACGCTCGACTCAACTTATGCTAGTGCAGCAAAATTAGTGGCTGTGGATATGAAACTCGTTGAACCAACGGTCAAAAATGGTCGGTTAGTGATGTTAGGGTTTTTGCTGGCAGGCTTAGGATTTATTGCAACGGGCAGCAAAGACTTATTTGATGCGGTCGCTATTAGTGGCACTGTGTCGCTATTTTTAGCGCCAGTAGTGTTTTTTAGTATTTGGGCCGATTGGGAGGTCAAGCCTTGGGCGTTGATCGCAAGCTTCGTCTCAGCTTTGCTAGCTGGTATAGTCTATATGCTGGAGAATGGTGGCTATATCTCAGTCATGACGCCCATGCTTGGCGCTGAGCACAAATATGTTAAGCTGCTAATATTATGTCTAGCGACTTCTTTGATTGGTAGCTTATCCTTTGTAATAGCCCGCCAAAAACTACCGTTAGCAAAGCAGCAATAGCCATAAAGTGGCAAGTAACCGACTATCATAAGCTAAATAACTGTTGCAGTAAGGTTTGATAATAAAATTAGGGGCATTGCTCAATACTGGTTTAACATCTTTATCAGATACTTATGTTAAATTAAGGTAGTTTTAATTTTTATTGAGTTATTATCGATAATGCCTCTTTATTAGTTTGCCAATAACAGTAGAGCTTATCACTGGATTATTAGCTATGCGCTGATGGTTTATACCTTTTTTATAAAATATAGAATAACAATAATAACAGGTCCTTTATGAGCCAGTACACTGACAACAACTCCCAGTTTTATATTGCCACTGCCAATCTATTAAATCTTGCTAAGCCTGACCGTATCTACTACGAAAACGCTCCGGCTTATACTAAAAAAGCGTACGAGCACAAAATACAAGGTTTGAGTGATCTGCTGGGTAAAGCGCACGCTGATATTATCGCTGTACAAGAAGCGTGGGATAGCGAGGCGGTTGAGGCATTAGCTGTCGCATTAGGGTTTCAGTCTAAGGATGTTATCATTCCTTTAGCCAGTAATGATCAAGCAAGCCCTCATACGCAAGGAGAAGGCGCTACAGGTACACCTGCCGTTGGTATTATTAGCCGCTTTGATCCGATAGAGACAAGCTCGCTAGAAACAGTGGTTAGTGAAGCGGTGATTGATATTCCAGATATTGGCGCTTATCGTCAGTTTAAACGACCGCCTTTGTTAGTTAGGGTTGATGCTTACGGTCAACCTATCACGATTATCACCGCTCATCTAAAAAGTAAACGCGCTTTTTTCTTACGCGATGACGCGGGCAACTTATTGGAGGATATGGACGATCCTAATATTCGGGTTCGCGCCAAGCTTCGTAGCCTATGTATGCGTGCAAGCGAGGCGGCCTCTATTCGAATGACGATTATAGAGCGCCTAAAGCATACTCGAGAGCCTCTAATACTGCTTGGCGATATGAATGATGTCACCGGTAGCGTGACTACTCAGTTGATGACAGAGACAGGAGAAGTAAATTATGATAAAAGTATGCGCGATGTGTCATTATTCGATGCAGCTCGGGTGCAAGCGCGTTATGGCTGGATGAAAGACGTGGCTTATACTCACATTTATCAGGGTATGCCCGAGGTGATTGATCAGTTATTTGTTTCAGAGGAGTTCCTGCCTGAGAGTAAATTCGCTCTGGGTCATGTCGAGCGAGTAGATTATTTTAACGATCACTTAAAATGGGATTATGCTGATAGAGTGACGGATCATGGTATTATACGAGCGAAAATAAAACTTTATGGCTAGTGTTCTGATTCATTGGCTATTACATTGTGGTTTCGACCAACTCCTAATTCTTGCCTACTGAAGATCAAGTGTTTATGATGCGATATCTCATTTGTAAGCGATAATAGTAGCTATAATACTGTCTACTATTATAAGGCCATTAAGGTACTTAATTTAGTGCTGATCACTCGATGAAGATGAGTCATAGAAATAGGGTTAACATAAAGAGGTTTATAATGAGTGAGCAAAAAGACGACAAAATTGAAGATGTGTTAGTAGATTCCGAGCTGGCTAGAAAACTAGTACCAAATAAATTTAAGTTTACCAGTCAACAAGGCCGCGCCCGCCGTCAAAAGCTGTTGATGGGGGCCAAAAAGCTCAGTGAAACAATGCCCATTAATGATATTACTTTGGCTGCTGTCTGTGAAGAAGCCGGTATTCCGCGAGCCTCAGCCTATCATTTTTTCCCCAATATTGAAGCGATATTTTTAGCCTTAAGATTCTTAAATGCGATTGATATCTTAGAGATATTAGCTACTGTTGAGAACGAGGGTTATGATAGATGGCAGGGATATCTGACTGCTCTTATCAAGCGCTGTGTTGAGATCTTTCATGATGATAAAACCAAAGCTAAGCTGATATATGATACCAATACGCCTGACTTTGAAGGCGATAGTTTTGGTGAAGATATGGATCATCAGGTTATCGAATTAGTCCATAAGCGCTTATCTGAGCGTTATGAGATGCCTGATTTTGAAAATATGAAAGAGATTTTGCTAGTGACTTATGGCATTATCAACGCTATATTTACCTTATCTTATCGTCGTCATGGCAGTATCACTGATCATTATGTACAAGAGGCGGGTACGGCTTCAATAGCCTATTTACGCTGCTATCTTCCAGAGAACTTGCCTCGTAAAGGTAAATAGAGG
>JARIDJ010000024.1 GCA_029267175.1 Psychrobacter sp.
AGCTTTGTTAGCTCGTCTAACTTACATTGCCGTTATAGGTAGTTTCAACTTTTGGGTGCGCATGGCGTACCCTACAAAAAGCTGCATTTATTCGGCTAACTTTCTATTTTGGGTGTAGCGTCTTCTTTAGCAAAAGCGGCATCCAAAGCTTGTTGCACGGCATTGATACGGGTTTCACACACGCGGTAAGCGGCGATGGATTCTTCTACCGTCGTCATCAAATTATCAATATCTGGCTCATCTTGCTGCTGCAATTCAGCGGCATTACTCTTTAAAATATCATAGGCCGCCTTAAAGGTCTTTGGGGCGGCTTTTTTGCGTTTGCGAGTCGGGGTGCTCATAGGGTTTCCTTCTATTAAATTATTAGCTTTTAATCTCTACGTTATTAACTTGTAAGATTTGCGCGGTTGCTTGCCCATCTTTAAGTATAATTTTGATCGTTTGTTCGGCATAGAGCTGCGTGCTACTGGTCAATAGCTGCTTGCCTTGATGATCCATTAGCATGCTATAGCCTTGCTTTAGCACGCGCGTCGGTCGATGTAGTAGCACGATATCGCGTAGATGTTCGCTTTCGCGCTGGGCTTGGACTAGCTGCTGCTCGGCGCTGTGCATAATGGCTTGCTTTTGGCTCGCCGCTTTTATACTAGCCGTCGCTAATTGCTGCTGCGCTGCGGCTTTGATTTGGCTTTGCCAATCGCTAGTTATTCTTGCTGCCTGTTTGACTTGACGCTTCGCACTTTGCTGAATGCTTTGCCAAGCGTAATCGCTGTCTTTTTGTAGCGCGGTGAGCTGGCCAATCGTTTGCGATTGTAAATGGCTAAGTTGCCGCGCAGTTTGCTGTTCGGCGACTTTGAGTTGCCGCTGCGCCGCACGCTTGATTTGCGCTTGAAAGTTTAGAGTTTGCGTCACTAAGTTCGCTAGATGCACAGTAATCGCCGCTATCACTTTTGAGGGGGTATCAAAGCTAGTATGCGCCACCTCATCTAGGATAACTTTATCGCGCTCATGACCGATACCGACCCAAACCGGCACCGGCTGCTCAGCGACCAAAGCCGCTAATTCATAATCGTTAAGATAGGCCAAATCACCTACCGCACCGCCGCCGCGAATAATCACCAGCAGATCTGGTAGGCGCTGATAAGTGTCATAGAACTGCTGCTGCGAGGTGACAATAGCTTGGCGAATCTCACTTGGCGCATGATTGCCCTGAAAGGTTGCATGATGATAATGAAACACGCAGGCACCAGTAGCATCCAAACGTTCAGCATCGGCTTGAAAGTCGCCTAATCCTGCCGCTTTTTCGGGCGCAATGACGATGACGTGCTCAATATCAAAAGGCGAGGGCAGTTGCTGATTGAGATGTATCAAACCCTCGCCTGTCAACTTATCCACCATCTGCGCATACTGCCGCGCCAAGTCTCCTAAGGTGTAACTTGGATCGATATCTTCAATCGTTAGCGTAAAGCCGTATTGGGCATGAAAGCTCGCTGATACTTTGAGCAGCACTGTCAAATCACGGCTGAGCGCCATACCAGTTGCGCGCTCAAACTTAGCCAGTACTCTTGAGGCTTTAAAACGCCATAAGTTACCACGGCAGCTAGCGACTACTTGACCTGCATCATCTTTTTCGGCCAATTCAAAATAATAGTGTCCGCCTTTACTCGATAGATTGCGAATCTCCGCTTTGACCCACACTCGATGGGCAAAGGTCTGCTTGACCACCATCTCAACCGCTGATAAGTAATCGCTTAAACGCAGTACCGTATCTTCAAGGTTATTTTCAAGGCTGCCTTCGATTTCGGCTAACTCCGCTTCTAGAGTGGCTAAGTCCTTAGCCGGGACTATTGTCTTATTATCAGCTTGTTTAAGATTAGCAAAATTAGGTTTGCGCATAAAATCAGACCAAGAATTAAAGATAAATAAAGTAGTTACAAGTTACTGGCAGCGAAAGTTAATAGTATATTCATAATCATCATCACGCGACAACTCAGGGGAGCCAGTACCTAGTATAGTGCCTAATACCGCGCCTGCCTGTCCGACCATGCGGCCCATACGTTCATCTAATACGCCATTATACTTGACTGTATCTTTGACCACGATGACTTGTTTGCTACGGCAAGTTTTATTGGCGCTATCGATAGCGTTTTGCTGGGCTTTTATTTTGGTATCGCCAAGCCCTGTGGTCTCAAAAGTGGAGTCAGCACGCTGAATGACAGGAGAGGAAGGTGTGCTTTGACAAGCGCTTAGAGCTAGTGCTGCTATCATGGTCGTCGCCAAAAAAGCTGTTTTTTTAATGGAGCCAGTGTTATTAGACTTAGTGCTTTGAGAATGAGTGTTAAAGCTAGTCATGGGACAGTCCTTTGCTATAAGTGAGTCAAAGTGGATAGGGTGAGAGTAAAGGTAATAGTGTACTTAGTAAAGCTTATAAAGTTAACCCATTTGCACTCTTAACGTCTAGGTGCTTAATGTATGTACAGTTTCTACAGTTTATTGTTGAGGCGTTATACTTAAGCTGATGATATTGAAACAGCAAATCACTTGAAATATAAGTTAATTCTAGGATAATTGACCTCACCTTTTTAATCAGTAGTTATTATTATGCCTTTAATTCCCGCTCCTGCCGGTGTACTCGAAGTCGACGCGCTTTGGCAGCAAGATAATCCTTGTGATTCTAACACCGATACTGTGGCCTTATTGTGTCATCCCAACCCCCTATTTGAAGGAACGATGAATAATAAAGTCGTGACCACTATGTACCGTTTCGCCCGTGATAGTGGTATGCACGTGGTGCGTTTTAACTTTCGCGGCGTGGGACAATCGACAGGTGAGCATGATTATGCGGAGGGTGAAGTGGTCGATGCTATGACCGTGCTACAATGGATTGCAGGACAAACCAATGCGCGCAAGCTATGGTTAGGCGGCTTCTCTTTTGGCGGTTATATTACCGCGCGTGTGGCTGAGCAACTGCTCGTCTCACCGCATGTTTGGGGTTTAAGCGACTTTGAGATTGCCAATGTTGCGCTTATCTCTCCTTCCATTGAAAAAAATGATAGCGAGCATATTAGCTTGCCGACTGACAAGACTTTTGAGATTTATGGCGATGCTGATGAAGTCATTTCTCCTAATAATATGCAGGCTTTCGCTCAGCGTTTGGGTATTGAGGTTAGCATTATAGAAGGAGCCGGACATTTTTTTCATGGGCGTTTGAGCGAACTAAAAAAACTATTAGAGCAGCACAGCTCTACAGACTAAAATGTGCTACTGATAATATTGACTATCAACATTATCAATGTAACTATTTAAATTGATTTGGATATAACTATGACTGGCAGTACCAGTCTAAAGAATAGCGAGCAATGTACTATATAATAGTCGTAGATAGAGCTATAGTAAGCTCGCTATTAACCTAATTATTAAGTTAGTATCTTAGCCGTGTTGGCCTAGAGAATAAAAGATGTTTAGCAAGCTTACGCTGCTAGTTATAAATAGTAGAACATCATTTATTCTGACGCCTCTAGCCTTATTATCTCAGTGTAAAAGACATAAGCTGATAAGGGTAGACGGTTACAACACCTGTTTTTGTTTTGTTAAATGATGAGTCGTATTATGAGATTATCTCCATTGCAGCGCTACGAGCAAGCCATCGCCTCAGATGACTTTTCCCGAGATGAACAGCAATACCTAGCCATGAGCTATCTTGATGATCTTTATCATAAGCTTAATAATACAGTTGAAGAAAAAAAGGGTTTTTTCGGTTTTTTAAAAGCTAAGCCTACCGCGCCTAAAGGCCTTTATATGTGGGGCGGTGTCGGCCGCGGTAAGACCTGGATGATGGATATGTTTTATGACTCGCTAACTATCGAGCGTAAGATACGTCAGCATTTTCATCATTTTATGCAGCGAGTGCATAAAGAGCTCAATCAGCTGCAAGGCCAAAGCGATCCGCTAGAAAAGGTTGCTGATATTATTCATAAAGAAGCAGTTGTGATCTGCTTTGATGAGTTTTTTGTCTCTAACGTCTCTGATGCAATGATACTTGGTGACTTATTCACTATGCTGTTCAATCGCGGTGTGACTTTGGTGGCGACCTCAAACATTGAGCCGGCAGGTCTATATAAAGACGGTCTGCATCGTGATCGCTTTTTGCCCGCTATTAAGGAAGTTGAGACGCATTGCACTGTTATGAATATCGACTCAGGTATCGATTATCGCTTGCGAGTATTGCAACAAGCAGAGCTTTATAAGTCGCCAATGACGCGTGAAAATCACAACTGGCTTGCTAACCGCTTTGCTAGTTTGTCGAACAATCTTAAGATTAGTAGCGAGCCTATTATTATTAATGGTCGCGAGATTAAGATAAATGCGCGCACAGAAGATATTTTATTCTGCGATTTTCGTCATTTATGTATGCAGCCGCGCTCAGCCGCTGACTTTATTGAGATTGCCAATCGCTTTAGTACGGTTTTGATCAACGCCGTCCCAGCGTTAAATGATGATCTGCGTGATCCTACGCGCCGCTTTATCTACCTTGTCGATGAGTTTTATGATCGCCGCGTCAAGCTTTTGGTACGTGCTGAGCAGTCTATTCTTGAGCTATATCAAGGCGAAAAACTCGCTTTTGAGATTGAGCGTACGCGTTCGCGCTTACTTGAGATGCAATCAGAGGACTATCTAAAGCTGAAACATCGTCTTGATGAGGTGGCTTAAAAAATAAGAACAGCTGACTCATTCACTACCTGTCAACACTCAAGAGAACATAGCGTTATAAAAGGGTAAAACCTATTCGATACCATGACAATAAGTATAATAATGGATATATAAAAAAGGACGATAAATGAGCACTGCTAAAGAGCGATTAATTACCGAAGAAGATGAGCAAGATATGCCATTGATGGCAGAGGGCGATATTGAAGATGAAGAGCTATTAGATGAGGCCGAGGTTAAGGGTGCCATGACTGCAAGCCCTGAGCAGCTTATTGACTGGATTAAGTCCAGACGTACTATCGGTAATCTACAACTGCCGGCTCCTACTCATGAACAAATTAGAATGGCAATTGAATGTGCAGCCACAGCGCCCGATCACAAAAAACTGCGTCCTTGGCGCTTTATTGTAACTGAAGGCGAAGCGCGTCAACAGCTTGGTCAAGTCCTACTTGAGGCGGCAGAAGCGCAAGCGGCTAGAGAAGGCGATAAGCTCTCTGACAAAACACGGCACAAGACCGCTAATCTACCGATGCGTGCACCCGTTATTATTACTGTAGTGACAAAAATGCAAGAGCACAAAAAAGTACCGCCCTTTGAGCAGATGCTAAGCGCTGGAGCGGCGGTACAAAACCTGCTATTAGCGTTAATGGCGCAAGGATTTAGCACGGTATGGCGCACCGGTCTATTGTGTAATGAGCCTGCGGTAAAGGCTTATTTTGATGTTGGCGATGATGATTATGTCACCGCTTTTGTTTATACTGGCACCAGTCCAAAAAACAACCCACGTCGTAAACCTATGGATATTGAACCGCTGCTGCGCTTTGAGCGTTAAGGCCATTATTAGCGACTCACTTAATAGGTTTAGTGTTTTTAATACGGATATAAGTCTATGACCAGCTCTTCTAATAATGATAATAACAAACCGCTTGCGTCTGATAAAAAAGCGAAGCGTGATAGTAAGGCTGCCAGTAAGAGTGCCAAAGATAACGCTGCAGCGACTATAAAGGATCAGTTAGCTCTTGCGGATGCTAATAATGATTCTGACGCAAAACCAAGTGGCCTATTAGCTAGTATCCTTGATCGAGCCGCAAAGTCAGGCTTTGGTCGCAAAAAATTAAATCCCAGTAAAGTTGAGGCGGCAGTAGCCAAAAAAATGGATCAAATACATAAGAACCCTACAAAAATACGTCTAACGGTCTTAGGCGGTGGTAGTTTTGGTACCGCAATGGCAAATCTTGCTGCGCGTAACGGCTGTGATACTACGCTTTGGGTACGTAATAAACGTACCGTTAAATCTATGGCCAAGCTGCAGATGAATAAGAAGTATCTACCAGGTTATAAGCTCGATGATCGCCTCAAATACAGCTATGAGCTAGAGGCGGCAGTCAAAGATAAAGATATTATCTTTTTGGCAGTGCCAAGCTCCGCCTTTCGCGAGACTTTGCAGAACATCAAACCCTTTATCAGCGGTCAGTCTATTGTTTCGCTTACCAAAGGCATGGAAAAAGACACTTTTGCCATGATGAGCGACATTATCAAAGATGAGTTGCCAGAGGTCAATTTTGGGGTGCTATCAGGGCCTAATCTTGCCGTTGAGATCATGAAAAACATGCCATCAGCCACGGTTATCGCTAGTGAGTCGGAGCCTTTGCGTCATGCGGTACAAGCGGCGCTACACAGTGCTTTTTTTAGAGTATTTGCCAGTGATGATATCCGCGGTGTTGAGCTTGGCGGCGCACTCAAAAACATCTATGCTATCGCTATGGGTATGGCGGCGGCTTATGATGTCGGCGAAAATACTAAGGCCATGTTGCTAACGCGTGCATTGGCTGAGATGAGCCGTTTTGGACTTGAGGAGGGCGCTAATCCGCTTACCTTTTTGGGCCTATCAGGTGTCGGCGATCTGTACGCTACTTGTAGCTCAGAGCTGAGCCGAAACTTTCGTATCGGCAATATGCTCGGGCGCGGCATGAGTATCGATGCGGCGGTCAAAAAACTAGGACAGACCGCAGAAGGCGTCAACACCATTCAGCAAGTGCACGAAAAAGCGACTAAAATGGGTATCTATATGCCTATTACGCACGCGCTTTATGCCGTCATCTATGAAGATAAAGCGGCGTTAGGCGTGGCGCTGCATTTGATGGAAGCTGGCTTTCGCAGCGATGTCGAGTTTGTCATGCCGCACGATCATAGCAATGCCTCCTTAAGCGCGCAGATGAATGCCGCTAGCGATGATGATGGTGGCAACGAGGATGACGATAACAGCAACGCTAAATAAAGCTGTAGCCGTTTTAGAGCAGATAAGAGACAGCTAAAGGATTATTATGAAAATTATACTTATGCGCCACGGACAAGCAGAAGATTACACTCATCCCGATAGCGCTAGACAATTAACTGAGTTTGGTCACAGCCAAGCTGCGCAAACTGCTGATTATATTATGCAGCATTATTGCCCGGATCATTTTGTCGTTAGCCCTTATGATAGAGCGCAGCAGACGCTAAACGAGTTACAGGCGCGAGCAGCAGAGGTTTTTGCAAAGAAGATTTCGGCTACTGTACAAAATAATATCACCCCAGCCGATGATGCTAATGCTGCCTTGATAGAGCTTGGACATATCGAAGCGCAGTGCTTAGTGGTAGTCTGTCATATGTCTATTGTTGCCAATCTTGCCAGCCTGCTCACTGGCACTAGTGCTGAAGCGTTTTCGCTCGCAGAGGCACGAGTGTTTGAGATGGAATTTGTTATGTCTGGTATGGCAAAAGAGATTGATCGCTTTGTACCCAAGCAGCCTTAATATAGTAACCTCGATATAATCAAATCAGGTTGTGTTTGATAAATAGCCTCAGTAGGCTGACGACGTAAGGACTTCTGTATTGTTACATGTTTGGTTGAGAGCTCAACATAGCCCACTGTTTGTTTGGCACGCTGCCAATAAACAGTGGCAACCAGTTATGGGCTGGCAGCAACTACAAGATAGCCATAATGACTATTATGGCTATAAGTCCGTTAGCAAGTCTGGCCTCGACAAAAAGTTATGCCTGTATTTTCCTTCAACTCATCTGCTACAAATAGAGACGCCGCTAACTGCCAGTCAATTAAAGCAGTTAGGAGATAGTGGCAAACAGTACTTATTTGAAGAGAGCTCAATCGCTCCGGTTGAGCAATTGACTGTGCGCCAACAGAGCTATGGCAGTAGCCATCATCTTTATGCGCTAGCGAAGGATGATATTGAGTCGTGGCAACAAAGCGCGACTTTAGTAGGGTTTAGTATTAGTGCGCTGCTGCCTGATTTTTTATTATTGCCCGTGCCAGAAGAAGGCGCCGGACAGCAAGTGGTCATGTATCAAGATACTCAAACTACTTTGTTGCGTCAGTCGCCGCAGCATGGCATGGCGGTGAGCTATTTGCCTTTAGTATTTGAGCGCTTACCTTACTTAAGCGAGGTCTGCTTAGTAGCGCCTTTAGAGCAATCAGCCTCTGACTTATCTAATAACGACTTATCTAATAATGAGTTACCTAATACTATAGATCCTTTATCCATAAATACAGGAACTATTGATTTATCAAAGGTAGATTCAGCAGATATCGATATCCCTCCAAATACACCGAATAACAACCTTACTACTCAAACCCGCGCCTTATTAGCAGAGCAGCAAATACTATTAACTGACCTTAGCACTCAGCCTATGCCCATTGAAGGGGCTGAGCGTCATGCTCTGAACTTCTTTGTCAAAACCTCAGATAGCAAACTCTCTCCTTACTTACGTGTTGCAGCGATGGTCGCTATGTCAGCATTAGTGCTACAAATAGCCGCTGATGGCTTACAAGTCTATCGCTATAATGCTGCAAGCGAAGCGACTCAAACCGCTATCACTAGCCAGTTTCAATCGTGGTTTCCAGAAGATCGTCTCAATCCGCGTACTCAATTACAGACGCAGATGAGCGCGAAACTACGTAGCAGCAGCCAAGCGCCAGCATCACACCTGGCAGTATTGGCGCGTATCTCACCCTTGATTAAACAGTCTTCTTTACAAGCACAGGCACTAATGATGCAGCCAAATACGCTTAGCTTTACGCTAATAGCGCCCAATCGCACAAGCCTTGATGAATTTGCCAATACCCTTGTGACTCAAGGAATAGCGGCCAATCTACAACAAGTGAGCGGCAACGAGCAAGGGCAGTTTAGCGGACAGATAACGGTAGATATAGTCAAAGGTGCTAGTGAAAGCATGCCGCCAGTAGTTTGATGATCTAAAAAAGCTGAGATGCGCGAGAAAATACAGAGACTAAATGATGAATATACTACAGCGCCGTAATAAGCGAAAACCCTCAAATAGCTTAAACGCTTCTGTCAGTAACAGTGCTTTTGCAGAGTCCTTGAGCCGTTATCAATCGACGCTATCGGCACGCTGGCAAGCGCTATCTTCTCGTGATCAATTGGCGTTAGCTATTTTAGCCGCTTTTTTATTATTATTGGTAGGCGGCTATGGCGGTTATAGCGTTAACCAAGCGGCCAAAGACAGTAAAGAGCAGTACCAACAGCAAGTAGCGGATTATTTTTGGTTACGCTCGCAGGCGGGTAATATCGATATCAATGCCATCAGTGCTAATACGGATGGTACGGTAGTGGCGCCTGTTACTAGTATCAATTCGTTATTGAGTAATGCTGGAATTGACAATGCTCAAGTCGCGGCGGTTGGCGATACGGTGCAATTTAGCTTTAGCCATCCTAGTCAAGCCTTAGTTAGTGCCGCTCTTGATAGGCTCAGTGAGCAAGGCTGGCAGTTCACGCAATTATCTATGCAGCAAGATATCAATAGTAAGCAGATTGCAGTGCAAGCGACGATTACTTCTTAGCTATGCTTGCATCTTGAAAATAGACTGAGCTGCCACAATTACAGTTTTAGAGGCTATGGCTGGTTATAGGTATTTGATATGAATAATTCTTCTAACTTTGATTCTGATTCTAAGCTTAATAAACACCCTAAAGCGCCTACTACTGAGCCTGTTACCGGCTACAATGAGCCGACTATCAACGATTCTATTATCGGTTCACAGAGCAGCTATGGGATGTCGCGGCAATCGCAAAATCAGCGGCTTACTGAAGAAAAAAGCCGCTCTTTAATTACTTATAATCACCTTACTTATCTGCTCTATGTGCTTAGTTACTTTACCGCTGGATTGCTTTGGATCGTGCCTATTGTCATGAACTACGCTAAGCGTCATGATGCTGACGGGACTTGGTTAGCTACTCACTTTGACTGGCAAATCAAAACCTTTTGGTACAGTATCGTCTGGTTTGTTATTGGCTCAGTATTGATAGTATTTGCGGTGGGCGGTTTTGCCGTAGGGTTGACGGCGAGCAGTAATAATATCGCTATAGGCAGTGTTTTATTAACCGGTCTTGGGCTGCTTATTATTGCATTTACTCTAATTTGGCATATATATCGTATTGTCCGCGGCTGGATTGCGCTCACTGACAATCGCCCTGTACCCTAATAATTCACTGTAGTGCTAATACTTATCTAGATAAGCTGATTTCATCCTATGAAACTTTAGTGTTATTTTAGCTAAGCTGATATAATCGCAGCGTTCTACCAGTGTTGCCTTTTTTCCACTCACTAATTAATCAGGGTTTGTTGTCACTATGTCTTACGCCTTACTTCGTCCGTTTTTATTCAAGATGGATCCTGAGCGCGCTCATGATATGACGCTGTCTTTATTAGACAAAGCACATAAAGCCCGTACTTTGGGCTTGGTATATGGTCAGCCTATGCAGCCCACCGATTGTATGGGCTTACAATTTGCAAACCCTGTCGGACTAGCGGCAGGACTTGATAAAAACGGTGATTATATCGACGCTTTAGCTGAATTGGGCTTTGGCTTTATTGAAATAGGAACCGTAACACCTAGAGCGCAAGTAGGTAATGAAAAACCGCGGCTATTTCGCTTAAGACAGGCTGACGCTATTATCAATCGCATGGGCTTTAATAATCAGGGCGTGGATTATTTAATCGATAATGTTAAACGCTGTAAATATAAAGGTAATATCGGGATTAATATTGGCAAAAATGCCAGTACTCCGGTTGAGCAAGCAGCTGATGATTATGTGTATTGCTTAGAGCGCGTTTATCCTCATGCCTCTTATATTACGGTTAATATCTCCTCGCCTAATACCGCAAATTTGCGCGATTTGCAAAGTGGTGAGGCCTTGACTCAGCTATTAGACACTATCAAAAACCGCCATAGTCAACTGGCTACTGAATACGGTTTTTATGTGCCTTTAGTACTAAAGGTTGCTCCTGATTTAGAGCCGCTACAAGTCGATTATATCTCGCAGCAGTTACTAGATTTTGAGATTGATGGTTTGATTGCCACTAATACCACTTTGAGCCGAGTCGGAGTAGAGGATTTACGCGATGGCGACCAAGCTGGAGGTTTATCTGGTCGACCGGTCAGCCATATCAGTACGCAAATCTTACAACAATTCTCCGATCAATTAGGCGACAAGGTCGCGCTAATAGGAGTAGGCGGTATTGATAGTGGCGAGAAAGCCGTCAAAAAAATAAAAGCTGGGGCAGACTTAGTGCAGATTTATACCGGTCTTATTTATCGGGGTCCAGGATTAGTACAGTCTTGTATACAAGCCATTGGCGGCTACTATGATGCTATAGAAGAATGATTATTAAGTGTTTAATTATTATCCTAAGTCAATTAAATTCATGAGGCAATAGTTATGAGTGGTCTAGATATTATGATTGCCGTTATTGTACTCATCGGTTTATGGCGCGGGTTTCAGGTGGGTCTGATAAAGACCGCGGTAGGGCTAGTGGGCTGGTTTATCGCACTAATTGCCGCTACTCGTTTGGCAAGCTCGATCGCTCCGCAGCTATCCTCGATAGTCGAAAACCCAGTATTACAGATGGCCTTGGCGTTTTTATCGGTGGTGATAGTGATTTTGGCTGTAATGCATCTATTAGCTTTTATCTTTGCAAGCGCTCTAAAAACGCTCAATCTTGGCGTAGTCGATAAGATGGCAGGCGGCGTACTAGGGGCAGCCAAAAACGTCTTGATGGTGTTAGTGGTGCTTAGTATCAGCGCGCCTTTATTAGTACAGCTGCCACAGTGGCAGACCTCAGTGCTAGCTCCTGAGCTGATGACTTATGCGCCAATGGGTAAAGAGCTGGCGACAGATATGCTGGGTATCGCCTGGGGGCAGATTAATCAGTCTTAATAGCGATAGAATAGTTTGATACAGCGATACTGTTTTATTAAAAAATCTGTGTTTATTACAAAATCTGTGTTTATTACAAAATTCATGTTTATTATAAAATGAATGGTCATTACAAAACCTAAGCTTTGATTTTTATCACCTCTAGCTAAACCGTCGATACCGGCGATTATTTTATTACTTTCTTACTCACTTTTGATGCAAAACAGGACATAACTATGTGTGGAGTCGTTGGGGTTGCAGCTCATGAACCCGTTAATCAAATTCTTTATGATGGCTTAACTATGCTACAGCATCGCGGCCAAGATGCAGCAGGTATTGTCACTTTGCAAGAGGGACGTTTGTATTTGCGCAAAGAGAATGGCATGGTGCGTGATGTGTTTATGAACCGTCATATGATCAAACTAGTTGGTAAGTTTGGCATCGGTCATGTTCGTTACCCAACGGCTGGTACTTCTAGCAGTGCTGAGGCGCAGCCTTTTTATGTAAACTCGCCTTATGGTATTACCTTGGCTCATAATGGTAACTTGACCAATGCTGAGAGCTTAGCAAAAGAGCTCTATATTGAGGATCGTCGCCATCTAAATACTGACTCTGACTCTGAGGTACTGTTAAACGTACTGGCTCATGAGATGCAAAATTTGGGGAAAACTCATCCCAATGCTGATGATATTTTTGATGCGGTAAAAGCTGTTTATCATCGCTGTGAAGGGGCTTATGGGGTGGTGGCGCTGATAACGGGGCATGGTCTGCTAGCTTTCCGCGATCCTAATGGTATTCGTCCTTTAGTTTTTGGCGAGCGCTTGGCTGCTAATGGCGGCACTGAATATATGGTAGCCTCAGAATCCGTAGCGCTGACCGGCTCAGGTTTTACCATTATTCGTGATGTCAAACCAGGTGAGGCTATCTTTATTGATCTAAATCACAATCTGCATACCTATCAGTGTGTCGAGCCAAAAGAGTATACTCCTTGTATTTTTGAGTATGTCTATTTTGCGCGTCCTGACTCGATTATGGATAATATCTCAGTTTATAAGTCGCGTCTGCGTATGGGTGAGAAACTTGCTGATAAAATCCTCGCTGAATGGGGCGAGGATCATGATATTGATGTGGTCATTCCAATTCCAGATACTTCGCGTACCTCGGCGATGGAGCTGGCGCTAAAGATGAACGTCAAATACCGCGAAGGCTTTATGAAAAACCGTTATATCGGTCGCACTTTTATTATGCCAGGTCAGCAGCAACGCAAAAAGTCGGTGCGTCAAAAGCTGAGCGCCGTCCCCTTAGAGTTTAAAGGCAAAAACGTGTTGTTAGTCGATGACTCTATCGTTCGCGGCACCACTTGTCATGAGATTATACAAATGGCCCGTGATGCAGGCGCGCGCAAAGTCTTCTTTGCTAGTGCTGCGCCGCCGGTGAAGTATCCTAACGTCTACGGTATCGATATGCCAGTGCGTAGCGAGCTTATCGCCTCAGGTCATAGCGTTGAGGAAGTGCGTAAGATTATCGGTGCTGATCGCCTGATTTTTCAGGATTTAGATGACTTAATCGATGCGGTAAAAGATACTAAACACAGCAAAGTTGAAGGCTTTGATTGCGCAGTATTCAACGGCTGCTATGTCACTGGCCAAATTAACGAAGCGTACCTTGATCATTTGCAAGAACAGCGTAATGATACTGCTAAAACAGGTAAAAAAGGCGTGCAAATCGTCGCTGATACTCCAGTTGATATGATGGGCGTAGAAGAGCTGTAATTTTGTTTTAACTTACATTTATAGTATTTGTGCACCTGCAAGAAAGCTAGCTTTTATTCTGTTAAAGAATCGAAGCTAGCTTTTTTTATAGCTATGATTTTAGTGTTGATTTCAATACCAAGTTTTAAAAAGTATGTCTTTTAAAAAAGGACGTTTTAAATCAACAACTGACTAAATACCCAAAGTAGCGCATTTATCGTAGCGATACCGACAATCATGCTAACGAGCAACTGCTTACTAAAATGATAGATTAATAAAACCATAGCTAGAGCACCAAGCTGCGCTAACAATAAATGCACTTCAGGGCTAGCCAAATTATGACTTAGCGATAAATCTTGATAGGATAGGCTAGTCAAAATAAGCAATACCATCACCGATAAAGGTAAGCTTTCATTAAGCCTGTGCAACCAAGGTTTATCCAGTATCTTTCGCGGAATCAAAGCGGGAATAGCTCGAGTGATAAAGGTCACTGCTGCCATGGCAAAAGTAGCGATAATCAGATAGCTACTAGTCATAATGCGCGCCTCCTTTTTCTAAATGCTGCAGCCAAAAGCCACGCAATAAAATAAGCACCATACAAAGGCTAATAGCTACCAATAATAGCCAGTCACTAGTAAATAATGACGCTAATATCAAGCCGACAATGGCGATAGCGATAGGGAAGTAGCGCTTAATGTTTTGAAATTGCTCATAAGCCAAAATCGCAAACAAGCAAACCAAAGCAAAATCTAAATGCGGCACTAAGTCATTAAGGGCGCTACCTATCATCACTCCGATAATGGATGCTAACACCCACCAGCTTTGATTAAATAAGCTAATAGGTAGCATCAAAGTTTGTCTATCCTCCACGGGCAGGCTAGTCATCACCGAAAAAGTCTCGTCAGTCAGCGCAAATAAACAATAAGTCTTCGCAAGTTTTTGCTTAGGCATCGTTTGCAACAAAGGCATAGCATAAAACACATGACGCAAGTTAATCGCGGCGATATTAGTAGCGATACTGCCTACAGGTAGGCCAGCACTTAGCATAGGCAAACAAGCGTACTGCGCCGCTCCTGCATATAAAACCATACTAAGCATAATGGTCGCCCAAATGGGAATACCAGCGACTTGCGCTAGCACTCCAAAGGCGATACCCGCTGGCAGATAACCCATAGCGACAGGAATGCTTTTTTTAAAGCCTTGTGCCCACTGGGTCGGTTGCGACATTGCTTGAGAATAAGTCTCCACTTAAGCTCCTACCTACTTTTTATTTAATTATTTAGTATTCTTTTTATTTAATTATTTAGCATTAATAAGCGATTTACGAATTAGGCTGCAGTATCTCATAACTGCCAGTGCGATGCGCTCGATATAAATAAATGCCTAATACCAGCATGCGTAAGATCAATATGCACCAAACACTCAGCCAAATACCAGTCATAGCATACTGCTGATAGAGTAGCCAACTGATTGGGAAGAAGATAGCTGCCCATATTAGCGCCGCATTCCGAATAACACTACCGGCTGTCAGGCCAAAAAATATACCATCAAGCCAATAAGCTCCTACGCCTATGAGTGGTAATAATATCGCATAATTTTGATACTGACGGGTAAGCATGAGTACCGGTTCGATATTGGTCATCATCTGCAAATAAGTGGCCATGGCTAGCCACCAAATCAAACTTAACAGGAGTGCCAAAACATAGCTGACAATACCAGTGCGCTTGACGATAATAGCAAAGCGTCGCCAATCTCGGCGTCCGGCTGCTTGTCCGGTTAGCGTCTCAGCAGAAACTGCTACCCCGTCTAAAGCAAAGGCGGAGATACTCAATACTTGTAACAAAATAGCATTAGCCGCCAATACTAAATCGCCGCTTTGCGCTGATAACTTAGTCACCCAAGCAAAGCTCAAAGTTAAGATAAGCGTACGGATAAAGATATCTTTGTTCAGAGAAAATAGCCTAAGCATCTTGGATTTAGTAAAGTATTCAGCATCAGTAGTTAGCAGTGCTGCCCAAGACAGCTGCAGATGCTGACGACTAAGCCAAAGAGCGAGGACTACGCCCGACCAAAAGGCAATAGTTGTGCCAAGAGCGACACCGACTAAACCAAGCTTCATAGCGTAGACAAAAAACAGTGTCAAAACAATGTTTAGTAGCGCAATAAAGCCTTGTTGATAAAGCATATAGCGAGTCTTGCCTTGTCCGGCGAACCAGCCAATAAAAGCAAAATTCATCAGCTCCGCAATAACGCCCCAAAAACGCACATCTAAGTAAGTTTTTGCCGCAGCGCCGCTGGCAGGATTGGCAGATAGCGCTTGCAGCCCATATTTTATCAGCCAAGGCTTGGCTATTAATAATACGCCGCCGATGATAAAAGCCAATACTAAAGCTCGCTGCAAAATAGACAGTAGGGCAGAAGCCATTCGCTTTGAGCCTTCACCGTTATCTGCTGAGCTATTAGCTGTATGGCTAGCACTAAGCTGCCCTAAAGCCTGAGCGGAGAGCCCAGAGGAGGCGTATTGCAAAAAGTTAAAACTGACTAATAGCAGTGACAACAGCTGTATAGCCAACCCCATACCAGCAAGATTGGACGCCTCATTCATATTGCCAACGACGGCGGTATCAATGACGCTTTGGAGCGGCATGGCTAAATTTGCCAGCATTACCGGCACCGCTATCGAGACGATATGCTGATAGCGAGTATCAATAGGGTGCTGTGCTGCCGAGTTAGTAGTCATATGGGGCGCTATTTATTGAGTAAGGATAGAACACTTTTATAGATTATATAAAAGTAAAAGCACCCAGCACTCATCTATTATGAGTCAGGTGCTTTTATAAAGTACTTTAGCTAATAGCTATTTAATTAATAGCTAGTTAACTATTAGTCAAACCGATTATTTACAATAAATTATTCAAACATCTTTGGATCATTAAAAGTAACGATTTCTTCTTCAAACTCAGGCTTCACTTTTACGACGAAGTCATCACGTGATAGTCCCATTGCCAATGGAATGGAGCTGGCGATATAAGTAGAAGAGTAAGTACCGGCAAGTAAACCGATAAATAACGCCACTGAGAACCAATATAGACCGTCACCGCCCAAGAATAGCATAGCGAGCACGACTAACAGTACTGTTGAGATAGTCATAATAGTACGGCGTAGCGTTTCAGTTAATGACAAATCAATAGTCTGACGCGGAGTAATACCGCGGACACGGCGGAAGTTCTCACGAATACGGTCATAGACCACGATAGTATCATTGAGCGAGTAACCAATCAGCGCTAGCACCGCTGCCAATACCGTCAAGTCAAAGGGGAAGCCAAATAACGCAAAGACCCCGATCGTAACGATAGCATCATGAAATAGTGATAATACCGCGCCCAAGGCTAGTTTGAACTGGAAGCGTAGCGCGACATAGCCTAACATGCTGACCAGTGCTAAAGCTAAGGCCATCACTGAGTTGAGATAAACCTCGTTACCGACCTGACTACCGATGATATTGACGTTGCTGATAGTAGCAGGGTTATTAGGAAGATCAAGCGCTGCATTAAGACTAGTATTAAGGCCATCGATATTGTCAGATTGCGGCGGTAGACGTACTAATAATTCTTTATTGGTGCCTAAGTACTGCACCACCGCATCATCAAAACCATTATCAGCTAAAGCTTGTACAACCGCGACTTGCTCAACCGATTGCTCATAGCTGACATCGGTTGAGACCCCGCCAGTGAAATCAAGCCCGAAGTTTAGACCATTGACCGCAATAGCAATAATACTACCTATCACTAAAATAATCGATAAAATAGCCATCGGCTTTTCTATCTTCATAAAAGGGATAATGCGCTGATCGCCAATGGCTTTGATACCGCCCTCAGCCGCTGCCGCTGCGTCATCTGCCGCATCGCCCTCAAACTGATTAGGGTCAATGGTATTAGTCGGCTCTAACCCTTGGGTAGCTAGAGCTTTTGTGTCTCTAGTGCCGCGCTTACTGTTTTTGGAGTTTTTAGTTAAGCTATTGGTTTTGGTATTACTGCCTTTGCCATCGCGGCGTGGCTTATTACGGCGGCGACGATTAGTATCATTGGGACTATTGCCATTAGGATTATTGTTTGAGTCACCGTTACCTGAATTACCACCTGAGCTGTTCGAGGTTGGCAGATTATCTTTGTTGTTTCGATTGTTCTGTTCGATCGCCATTGCAGTCTCCTAACCGATGCTCAAACGTTTGATAGATTTACGCTTACCATAAGCGATTTGTACTAGCGCACGCGTCACCAAAATAGCGGTAAATAGCGAGCTGACAATACCAATAGCTAGAGTAATAGCGAAGCCTTTGATCGGACCGGTACCGATAGCGAATAAGATAAATGCCACCAATAAAGTAGTAATGTTGGCATCAAAAATACTACTAAAAGCGCGATCGAAACCGGCGACAATAGCGGTTTTTGGCCGCACCCCATTTGCCAACTCCTCACGTATGCGCTCAAATATCAACACGTTTGCATCAACTGCCATACCGATAGTCAAGACGATACCTGCGATACCAGGTAGTGTCAGCGACGAGCCTAATATCGACATAATAGAGATAATGATAATAACGTTAATAGCCAAAGCTACGTTAGCAATCACCCCAAACAAGCGATAAAAAATAATCATAAAGGCAAATACTAATAAATAGCCTACTTGCGTTGAGAACAGCCCTTTATCGATATTCTCTTGACCCAGTGATGGACCAATAGTGCGCTCTTCAACGAAGTACATCGGCGCCGCCAAAGCACCTGAGCGTAATAATAGCGCAAGCTCAGCCGCTTCAGCGCTACTATCTAAACCAGTAATACGAAATGACGAGCCTAACACCGCTTGGATATTGGCGCGGTTGATGACTTTGGTTTCGGCATAAGGCGTACGAACTTCTGTAGTTTCACCAGTAGCTGGATCTTCTTCATAAGTAATGCGCTGTTTATTTTCAATAAATAGCACAGCCATTTGCTCACCAACAGCGGTGCGCGTGGCATTTTGCATCAATCTACCGCCAGCACTATCCAAGGTAATATTCACCTCAGGAGAGCCGTTTTCATCAACGCCCGTTTGCGCGTTAGTAACCTTATCACCGGTGACGATAGCTTGACGCTCTAATAATACCGGCGGGCCATCTAAAGATTGAAAAGGGAAAGCCTCAGTGCCCGCAGGTGGAATACCGCCCATGTAGTTCTCAGCGTCTTTAGCAACCATGCGAAACTCAAGATTGGCAGTACGGCCCAGTACCCGTTTGGCTTCGGCAGTATCTTGTACGCCCGGTAGCTCAACGACGATACGGCTAGCCCCTTGCGACTGTACCAACGCTTCAGCCACCCCAAGCTCTGCAATCCGATTACGCAAAGTAGTCAAGTTTTGGTTGACCGCATAGCTGTTGATCTCATCGACCATAGCCTCATTATAAGCCATCACTAGCGCCGGACCTTGATCATCAATAGTGGACTGCAAAGTAAAGTCGCGACCCATCGACGCTTGCAAGATATTTTGCGCGCGACTACGAGCTTCAGTATCAGAGAAGTGTAGGACGATGCTTTGCCCTTCCGTTTTGATACCGGTGACCGCGACGCGCTCAGCACGTAAGTCGCGACGCACATCGCGACTAGCGCTACTTAAACGTTGCTCTAGCGCTTTGTCCATATCGACTTCGAGTACGAAGCGTACCCCGCCGCGCAGATCCAAGCCTAACTTCATAGGCTTAGCGCCGATATCACGTAACCACTGCGGCGTTGTCTGCGCTAAGTTTAGGGCTACGACATAATCATCGCCTAAGTTTTGACGCAGCACTTCTTGAGCCTTTAGCTGCTCATCGGGAGTATTTAAGCGCACTAAAGCACTATTACCCTCAAAGCTACCATCGTGATAGTTGATATTAGCGTCTTTTAGTAGACTCTCAGCTTCAGTCAAAACCCCTTCTGATAGCTGAGTGCCAGCGGCGGCACTAGTGACCTGTACGGCAGGCTCATCAGGATAGAGATTAGGAGCTGCGTAAAGACCGGCTAAGATGAGCACGACTATAATAACTACGTATTTCCATGCAGGATATTGCATAATCACTTCTTTATGTTGATAAAATACTGGTGAGGCAGGCCATAGATGAGCAAGGTGGAGGGGAGCTAACAGCAGAAAATGACCGTCAATAGTTAACGGTCATTACATAGGCGGTTACGCTTTTGCCCTTCATTGCCTCATTACAAAACAGCACTAGCGCAAAGCTTATACGCTCTCAATAGTACCAGCGGGTAGTACTGAGATGACGGAGGCGCGCTGTACTTTGACATCGGTGTTATTATTTAAGCTAACGACAGCGTAGTCGCCCTCGATTTGTTTGATACGGCCCATCAAGCCACCGGCAAAGATAACTTCGCTACCCACCGTTAGTGAGCTGACCATAGCACGATGCTCTTTGGTGCGTTTAGACTGCGGACGAATAACCAAAAAGTAAAAGATGGCAAAAAAAGCTACTGGTAGCAGTAGTTGACCAAAAAGTGAAGCGCCGCCAGCGGCATCGCCAGCTGCTTCAGCAGCATAAGCTGACTGGATAAAAAGGCTCATAATCTCTCTCAATATGTGATGTACAACAATAAAATTAGACGCATAGTAACAAAAAATCTTAGGCTTAGCATTAGTTAATCATAGCATCAGCGTATTTTTCTCAGGCCAATAGCGATTTTACAGCAGTATAAAGCTATTGGCAGCTTTTTGTGAGCTCTAGCTATTAAAAGCTTAGTAAGCGCTATTGTTTTTACTAAGACCAAGCAGCTGAGACAAAAGTGCTGAGACAAAATATTGTGAAACCTTAGTATCAATGATAATATCAGATGCCTATAAAAGTGTTTGCCTTATAGCAGCGCTTTATTTTTGGTTTTAACTAGTCTAGGTTACTCGAATTGTTGCCCAATTTTTCAGCTACTACTCGCTCATACCGCTTGCGCGCTTGTCGTAAACAAGCGTCAGCGGAGCCTCCCCCTATAACGGATTTGGTATTTTATAAATTAATGACACCTTTTACAGTATCTACTTTGAAAGCTACAACGCTCAGCTCTTTATTACTGTTGCTACCTTATTCCGCTTTAGCGGCAAGCTCAACTACAGCAACTGAGGTTGCTGCCCAAGCCACCACTAGTAATGTATTATTATTAGTGCTATTTGTAGTGATGGCTATTGGATTATCTTTTATCTGCTCGCTCGCTGAGTCGGCATTATTGACGATGACTCCCTCATATATCGCTGATGTACAAGAAAGCAACCCTGCCAAAGCGATTATGCTCAAGCGCCTAAAGGTTGATAATATCGATCAATCCTTAG
This sequence comes from Psychrobacter sp., assembly GCA_029267175.1. GTDB lineage: Bacteria > Pseudomonadota > Gammaproteobacteria > Pseudomonadales > Moraxellaceae > Psychrobacter. The sequence continues at coordinate 21,014 of JARIDJ010000024.1, forward strand.
CTGCTATCCTAACTTTGAATACCGTAGCCCATACCGTGGGCTCTATCGGTGCTGGCGCGCAAGCGACTATCGTATTTGGTAGCGCCTGGTTTGGGGTGTTTTCTGCTTTTATGACCCTAGCTATTCTTTTTCTGTCAGAGATTATCCCAAAAACATTAGGCACGGTTTATTGGCGTCAACTCAGTGGCATGGTCGCTTATTTTGTTCGCGGTATTATTATCATACTATATCCTCTTATTTGGATATCAGAGCGTATTACTAAGCTATTGGTCAGTGGTAAAGAAACCGATGTCTTTAGTCGTCGTGAATTTGCCGCCCTTGCCAGTATAGGCGAGGAAGCGGGGCAGATTGATCCATTAGAGTCGCGTATTATTCGTAACTTACTAGCCTTTGGCGCGATAAAAGTCGAAGATATCATGACCCCGCGCTCAGTGATGCTAGCTTTTGAGCAAAACAAAACCGTTACTGAACTGCTAGCTGATCGACCCAAATTGACCTTTTCACGCCTGCCTATTTATGATGGTGATCTTGATAATATTACCGGCTTTGTATTAAAGACCGATATATTGCTGGCAAAAGTCAATCACGCTATGCATAAACCTTTGACCCAGTTTCAGCGTGAAATTACCTTTGTTTTTTCTAAAATGAAGTTATTCGACTTATTAGAGCTGATGCTAAAAAATAGAATTCATATCGCTATCACTGTAGGCGAGTACGGTGAAGTAAAAGGACTGGTCACTTTAGAGGATGTGTTCGAAACGCTTTTAGGTCTTGAGATTGTTGATGAGATTGATCGCGTTGAGGATATGCAAGCGCTAGCTCGGCAGATGATGGATCGCCGGGTTGAGCGCTTGGGTATGAAGCTTAACGATGATGAATACACCGTTGATAATGCAGCTGGTGATACTAATCACCACGACAAACATAAAAATTAAGCTATTGCTTTAAATGCAATTATCACACAGCGTGTTACAAGACTGTGAGAAATTAGTGATAGGCTAAAACTAGTAAAATAACCGCTAAGGATTATAATGAAACGATTATGGAACAAGGGTTTGATAGCTTTATTTATCAAAGGTGCTAGTCTAACAACCGTTGCTGCTATAGCTAGCACGGTTGCTGTCAATGCGCAGGCCGCCACTATGAGTCAAAGTTTAGTACAAAACTATGCCAGCTCCATGAAAGCGGCCGCTAATAATAAAAACATCTCTCAAGTAGCCGCTTTGGTGTCTGATGACGCGCTTATCTCTTTATCTAGAAAAGGTAAATCAACCAGTTTGGATAAAGATGCTTATCTAAAATTATTGCAAAGCAGCTGGAATCAGACCTCAAATTATCGTTATGATATTAGCATTGATAATATCGTTATCACCGGCGATCAAGCCAAAGCCAATGTCAATACTACTGAGAGCTGGGTGAAAGATGGTCAAAACGTCTCTTTTATTACCACCTCACGCGTTACTTTGACTTTATCAACTGGTAATGCAGTACTACTGCGAGCGGTATCACAAGTAACTATTAATTAACGACTAGTAACTGTTAATCAGTAACTGTTAATTAATGGCTCGTAACTAGTGGTTGTTCATTAGCGATTTATCAGAGCAGATCAATGATTTAACCTCTAAAGTATTATTTATAGTCAATTATCTTTGATATGGCTATGATTTTTGTTTCATATTGCCTATTATACTCAGACTAACCCGCTGTTAAGTACTAACCGTCTATGATGACAAGGTACTTAGCGCTTTGACATGATTCAATTACTTGATCCAGTCACTTGTTCATTATCTATTATCGTTGCTAGGAAGCCCCCCTCATTATGTCTACTGTGCCTTCAAATACTCGCTCATTTATCGCTTTGCCGCTGACGCTTGCCGTGTCTGTTTTACTAATTAGTGGTTGTAGTAATACTACAGCGGTAAAAAATACTAGCAAGAGCAATCGCGGGCCTCTTATTGTTAAGCAGCCAACGACAGCAACTTCAAAAACAATGGCTAACGATGATTATTCGACCGCATTTTTGGATGCAGAGAGCTTAGATGAGTTGGCCGATTTGTTAGAAGCTAGCGATATGACTATGGTGGAGGGTAATAAACTAGCCATTCAGCAGTATGGTGACCTATGGAATCGCTTGCGCGCCGGTTACCGGATGAATGCAGGCCGTCCTATTTATAATCAGCGTATCGAAGCGCAAAAAGGCTGGTTTACGAGTAGACAGGACTATCTTAATCGTCTGACCGCGCGCGCCAGTCGTTATTTGTATCACACGGTACGAGAGGCTGAGCGTCGTAATATTCCTACTGAATTAGCATTATTACCGGTCATTGAGAGCTCCTACGATCCAAGCGGTACTAGTAGCGCTGCGGCCGCTGGACTTTGGCAGTTTATCCCTAGTACGGGCCGAATTTATGGTCTGAACCAAAGCAGCACTTATGATGGTCGCCGCGACGTTATTGAATCAACGCGCGCCGCCTATGACTTTTTGACAGCGCTGCACAATCAGTTTGGCAGTTGGGAGCTGGCGTTAGCTGCTTATAATGCTGGTCCTGGCCGTGTCCAAAAGGCTATTGATGCTAACGCTGCACAAGGCTTGCCAACAGATTACTGGTCGCTTAGATTGCCTACTGAAACCATGAACTACGTGCCAAGGTTTTTAGCAGTGGCTGAGATTGTAGCGAACCCTTCACAGTTTGGAGTCTACTTGCCAGCTATCGCTAACCGTCAGCATTTTCGCAGTGTACCGGCGAACTACGGCGTAAGTTTGGCAGAAGTCTCACAATTAACCGGTGTCAGTTATGACGAGCTTGAGAGATTAAATACCGCCTTAACGTCTGCTCGCGTCGATTCATCAGGCCCACAGCGAGTCATTATCCCTAACGATGTCGATGTCAATATTGATGCCCGATTGAGCGCGCTTAGAGGCAATGGTAGTAGTAATGTCATCGCCTCTACCACCACTGCTACTCCTAGCTACTCAGGCTCAAGCCCTAGTTATAATAGCAAGCCCTACAGCGGCGGATCTCTACCATCAACAGGAAGCGCTTTGGCTGAATACGCCGCTAGTGCTAGCGTACCGCAGCAAACCACCAGTTATATCTCACCGACAGTTACCCCTTCTGCAAGCTCTGTCTATAGCAGTAGTGCGGCTATCAGGACTGAGCCACCAATTACCACTAGTGAGACCAATAAGATTAATGCTGAGCTTAAAAAGAGCAACAGTCTACCGACTACCTCAGCGCAAATCACCCGTAATAATACTATCGTACAAGAGCCGCCACTGAGTAAAGAAGAGCGTGATTTTATCGCTCAACAAATCCAGCGACAGACTCCTGAACAGCGCGATATAGTTAGTACGGTTGATGGTAATATCAAGCTCTCAGCGATACAGACGCAGCAGTCGGTACTAGAAGCGACAGGTAAAGAGAAAAAGCTAAGCTTTGCTACTAGCGCTAATACTAAGGCAAAACCACAAGGCAAGCGTAGTACTTATACCGTAGTACGCGGCGACACTTTATCAAACATCGCTAGCAGAGCAGGGGTTGAATGGCGTGATATTGCTGAATGGAACCAGATGGATCCTAATGCTAAGCTCCTATCAGGTAGCACCTTATATCTGTATAACGCCAAAACTATCGAGCCGTTAGCCACTACTAGTAGCAGTGCAGCAAGTCAGCCTGAAAGTTATGTGGTTCAAAGCGGCGATACGCTAATTGGTACTGCCAATCGTTTTGGCTTATCGGTGACGCAGCTTGCTACTTATAATAATCTAAGTAGCCGGGCAGATCTGCTTCGAGGCCAAAAGCTTTGGTTAGTACCCGGTAAGGTAAAAGCCCCAGCGGTAACTCCTGCAACTCCCTCACGCAGTAGCAAATCGACCATAGCGACTAAAAATTACAAAGTCAAACCCGGTGATGGCCTGATTGCTTTAGCTCGGCAGTTTAATATCACCACCGAGACATTAGCTAGCCTCAACGGTATAGGGACTACGGACTCATTATTTGTCGGTCAAACGCTAAAAATTCCTGCCAATGCTGATGTCACAGCTACTGCTAGCTCCAGCAGTACTAGCTCCAGCAGCTCGGTAGCCACTAGCAATTATACGGTCAAATCAGGCGACACTCTTATTGGTATTGCCAATAGCTTAGGGGTAAGTGCTAGTGACATTGCAGCGGTTAATAGCAGCTTTGATGCTAGAGCGCGCTTGCAACGTGGTCAAACGATTAAAGTACCGGTTTCAAAATCTCAGGTAGATAATAAGCTCAACGACAAACCAGTTAGCTATAAAATACAGTCCGGTGACACTCTCACTGGAGTAGCAAATCGCTATAAAATCGGCGTCAGTGATTTAGCAGCGGCTAATAATCTAAGTACTACCTCAAATCTGATATTAGGACGCACGCTTACTATTCCTGCAGCAGGTAGTAGCTCAGCTAATGACTCAAGCTCTAACAGTAATACTAGTAGCAGTAAAGCCAATAGCAGTACAGCCAGTACGGGTAAAAAGCTGAGTAATACTGAGAATTACAAAGTGCAAGCGGGCGATGGCTTGATCGCGTTAGCAGGACGCTTTGGGGTAGCGGTTGAGGATTTAGCAGCGACTAATGGTATAGCAGCTAACGCCCAACTGCAGCGTGGCCAGACCATTAAAGTTCCTAAGGTTACGGTAAGTTATACGGTGGGCGCAGGCGATAGTTTAATTGGGCTGGCTCGCAAATACGGCGTTTCTACTCAAGAGCTAGCTGATATGAATAATATACCAGCGGACACTATGCTGCAGCGTGGTCAACGCTTAACGGTTCCTAATCGTTAATAGAGCTATTTATGAAAATTAACTTAACATTAAATTAAAAAAGCGGCTCTCAATGATAAGAGCCGCTTTTTTATTGTTAAGCTATAAAGTCTACCTTTAGACGCTATAAGTTTTGATAGTCTCAAGGTAGCTTCTGATATTACTAACATAATGCATGCACTGTCCATAACGACTATTCGAGGCTCTATTATCGGATAAATAAGCATAGACATTAGCCCAGCTCTTATCATCTATCCCTTGCTCGCGTAGCTTGCGCTGGATACGCTTGACTGCATTAGGCCCCATGTTATAGCCGGCAAGCGCAAACCATATCCGCTCTGATTCTGGCACGTCAGCGAAGTCCGCTTTGACTTGCTCTAAATAACGCGCGCCGCCGCCAATACTTTGATAGGGATCAATGCGGTCTGAGACGCCCATAGCTTTTGCAGTACTATTGGTCAACATCATGATACCGCGTACGCCAGTGGGAGAGACCGCATTGGCATCTAAATGCGACTCTTGATAGCCCATAGCGACTAATAATTCCCAGTCATGATTGTAGTTCTGCGCTTGCTGCTGAAACTGAGTCTGATAGTCCGGTAGTTTTTCAGTCAAAGTTTGCTGAAAATGCTGTTGACTATAAGCATCTTTTAACAATTTTTGATTATAAAAAGCGGCTAATTTTTGAGTATTATTGATTTTGATATTATCACACAAAAAGCTACTAGCGCCCTTAGCTAGAGGATCATTGGCATTATTGAACGTCCAACTCACTTTCGGATTTAAACCGTTTTTGGTTAGGCTGCTATCGTAGCCACAGCTGACATTGACTGAGGGCAGAGCCAGCTGGTTTTTCAGCTCAGTACTAGCAGTAGTTAGCGCCATATCAGCATCGCCGGATTTTAGAGCATTTAATGCTGCCTCTTCGCTAGCATAAGCTTTTAGGTCGATAGAGACGCCAAGCTCATCAGCATAACTGCGAACTAAGTCATAACCAAAACCATGCTGAAAACCGTCGGTAGCAAAATAAGTGCTATCACCAGGAACGGCAGCGATAGTCAAGGTTTTATCTAGCATGACTTGGTCATAGGCAGGAATGGGTACCTCCATTGGCGTAAGACTTCTAGCCGGTAGAGAGAGTAGGGCAATACTCGATACTTGCACCATTTTTTTTGATTTGTTAAAACGAGCTACTTTAACCGATGGAACGAGGTTACTTTTGGTGTTAAGTGAGCGCTTGGCTGGACGTAGTAAGTATGAGATACGACGCTTGGCCCCTTGTGCAGACACTTTTACACGATAAGTAATACGCTGCATGGATTTCTCCTAATTGTAGCCATCCTACTTACCAACCGCTATTGCTCTCAGCCACCGTCATATTGACCGCACCGAGTTCTATAGTTGTACAATACTTCGCTCATCAGTGCGTTAGCACCTAGTTGTGAGTTCGGTATTGCTTTGTCTCCATATAACCTTTACTAGTTTTGTCTCAAGCTTGCTAAATATAGCAGCATGGATAATGGCAGATCTTGTGTTACTAAGATCTACAAAAATCAAAGACGAAACATAGTAATCAGTCTTTCATGTCTGTTAATAAAACAAAAAACATCAATAGCAATGAAGGCTATAACGCAAAAAGCTCCCTCTTGCAAACTAACTATATGGTACATAGGTAAGGTCATGAATAAGTTATTGCGATGACAGCAAAAATAATACTTAGCTAAACTTTAAAAGCTCAAAAAGCGCTGATTTTAAAAATCACTTATAAAATTAGCGATTAGGCAAGCTTAGTATGTAGTCAAGCTTAGTAGGATCACTATCAATAAAACGCTTTTTGAGATATTGCCAAAAAGCAGGCTATCGATAAGCTGTCATCCAGCACCACTGCGAACTCTCGAATTACTTAAAAAGCATCATTATTGATGCTCCTTGAGAGTAAATTTCGCAGCGATGGCAACACTAAGCTAACTTAAAGACTTAAATAATTTAAGCCTTTAGATCAACTGCTTTACCTTAATAATGGTAAAGCGCTTAGTGCTATAACCGGAGGCTGTAGTTAATGGAAAGTTTCATGACAAAACATTCTTTTTACAAGGATACTATTTGCGGCAAAAATAGCAATTATTCAAGCTATGTTAACAAAGCAGTAATAAAACTTAACAGTCATGCAGGGTTGACAATATCAATAAAATCGACTTCTAGGTTAAATTGTTTACTTACTAATTCTCCAAGCGCTTTGATACCACCGCGTTCAGTGGCATGATGACCGCAAGCAAAATAATCTACTCCCAGCTCGCGAGCGCTATGGGTGGTTCTTTCTGAGATTTCGCCTGAAATATAAGCATCACAGTTCATTGCAGCAGCTTGTTCAATCATATCCTGTGCGCCCCCAGTACATATAGCTATGCGCTCAATTAGCTTAGGATTGGCTGGTGCCGAGATGTCAGTGATAGAGCTATTATTTGTTACCATAGATAAGTCTGACTGCTCAGTATTAATATCACTATTTTCAATTCCACTTGGCTTATCATTACTTGAAATATGCAAAGGCTTACGATCTAATACCTTAGTAATAGTTTTTATCAGATCTGCTGCCGTTTGCGGCTTACTGGTCGCTATATTGCCTACCGGATGCGACTCATGGGGATAAAGAGCACCAGTAATAGTTAGCCCCAAGCTTTGTGCAAGCACAGCGTTATTGCCAATCACCGGATGGGCATCAAGCGGTAAGTGGTAAGCAATCAGCGAGATACCATGTTGCATCAATTTACGAATGCGCTTGCCTTTCATACCTACTATCGGCTCAGGCTCTCCTTTCCAAAAATAACCATGATGGACCATAATGGCATTCGCCTTGGCAGCAATAGCGGCATCAATCAAAGCTTCACAAGCTGTTACGCCAGTTATGATACGCTGAATAGGCCGGCCAGCATCGACTTGTAAACCATTTGGGCAATAATCTTTAAAACTATCGACTTGTAGATAATTATTACAAAATTCTGCTAGCTGTTGCGGGCTTATAGCTAAAGGTTGGCTCTTACTAGTAGCCTGCAATATCGGGGCTTGAGGGGTGTTTGACATGCTCTATCCTATTATTTTTTGGCTTGTTCTTTTTAGCGGCTTGTTTTGTTTGCTGTATTTGGATGCTATTTTTAGATATTGTTTTAAGGTGAATCGACTATAGTCATTAATTTATAGTGCGTAAGACTACTGCTAAACGTAATAACTGAAAGGCTACACGATGGCTTACTATTGTATAATAAGCACAGTTATAATTCGTATTCACCAGTATTTGTTTTGTAAGAGTGTCAGGATATACCCTAGCACCTTATTATTTATTTTTACACTTAAATTCATAGAGGTCATATATGTCATCATCCCCAAAGCCTAAAAGCAAAGCAACCTTTTGGCAGTGGTTACCTTGGGTTTTGTTACTGATATTTATGGCAGGGTTTGTTTGGCTATTTATGAGTATGAAAACGCCATCTAATACATGGGAGCCGCCTAGAACCACACCTGCCGAGCAGCAAGCTTCCGCGCCAGTAGCAGACACGCCAGCGCCTATCTCCTCTTATCATAATGCGGTGGCGCGTGCTTCGCAGTCGGTGGTCAATATCTATACCACGCAAGCGATGGCAGAGCATCCTTATATCGATGATCCGGTATTACGCCGCTTTTTTGAAAATCATGGCGAGCAGCAAGGTGCAGGGCCGACTAACTTAGGCTCAGGGGTTATCGTTTCAGAAGATGGCTATATCGTCACCAATGCGCATGTGGTCGAGAAGGCGGATGAGATTACCGTGGCCTTCAGTGATGGCCGTAAAAGCCGCGCCAAGGTTATCGGTACTGATCCCGATAGTGATTTGGCGGTTATTCGAGTGGATATGACGGGCCTTACGCCGTTAGGGTTTCGTGAAGAGCCTATTCGAGTCGGTGATTTAGCGCTAGCTATTGGTAACCCATTTGGCGTGGGACAAACTGTGACTCAAGGTATCATCTCAGCCACAGGTCGTACAGGACTTGGTGTCAATAAGTTTGAGGACTTTATACAAACTGACGCCGCTATCAACCCTGGTAATTCAGGCGGCGCGCTGGTCGATGCTCATGGCGAGCTGGTTGGGATCAATACCGTGATTTTTTCACGTTCAGGGGGCTCAATGGGTATTGGCTTCGCAATTCCAACGGCGCTCGTTGAACAAGTGATGAATGCCTTGATCAAAGATGGCCGCGTCAGCCGTGGTTGGTTAGGGATTGAGATACAGTCGCAGCTACGTGATCCGACGCAGCTTGAGACCTCTACTGGTGTGGAAGTATTAAATGTAGTACCACAAGGCCCAGCAGCCAAAAGCGGCTTGCAAGTAGGCGATATCATCCTAACTATTGATGATGTCGAGATGACCGATGCCAATACTCTTATCCAGTATGTCGCTCGTAAACCGCCTAATACTGTACTCAACGCGCAAATATTACGTAATGGCAAAAACGCTCAAGTTGAGATTACTTTGCAAGAGCGTCCTGCTCAAGAAGTGATACAGCGTCCCGTGGTCGTAGAGGGCATTCCTGGAGGGCAGCCTAATTATCAAGGTCAGTCGCAAGAGCGGCCTATGATGACAGAAGAAGAGCGCGACCGTATGCGCGAGGAGCTTATGAAGCTCTTTGAGGACCAAGGGGTGCCTCAATAGTATGATAAAATTTATGACGACAGCTTTATAAGAGGCTGTAGATTTACCTTAATAGTAATAAATAAAAACGCGCCGTCTTTATAAGATAGCGCGTTTTTTTAGCTTGGAAGTAATGTTGTAACTGCAAAGATTTGCCAAATGCTTTTAGACTAATCCTAAAGTTTGCTTGAATAAACAAACACTAGCTTTTTATCGCTTCATGATCGATATAAATCACCCCTTTTACGCGGCAACAGCAAGGCAAAATCTCATCGTCTTCAATCATCGCTAGCGGCTCAAATGGGTATTCTACGATATGCGAGCTGGCGATACGGCGTACTCGGCAACTGCCACAATAACCTTCTTTACATTGAAAATTGACCTCATGGCCGGTACGCAAAAGTCCATCCAAGAGACTCTCGTCATCATGTAAATAGAACTGCTGCTTGCTGGTCATAACCCATGTCATAATCAATCCTGCCATGCTTTACTGCTGAAAAATAACGATATTAGCTATTGGTCACTTACAACTTTATTTACCGTTTTTTATAATTCAAAGTCATCAAAGTCGCTATCGGACAAGTCAGAATTAATTTGGCCAACTAAGTATGAGCTAATCTCAGTCTCTTGCGGCGCCACTTGTACATTGTCGGATGACAACCAAGTATTGATCCAAGGGATAGGGTTAGACTTAGAGTTTGGAAAGGCTGACGGCAAGCCTACCGCTTCCATACGCAGGTTGGTGATGTATTCAATGTATTGGCAAAGAATGTCTTTATTCAGTCCAATCATTGAGCCATCTTTAAACAGATATCCGGCCCATTCTTTTTCTTGTTCAGCCGCTTTTCGGAAGATCTCAATACCTTCTTCATAACACTCCGCGGCGATCTCCACCATTTCAGGATCATCGCGACCATTACGCATCAGATTGAGCATATGCTGAGTGCCAGTTAGATGTAGTGCTTCATCACGCGCGATTAGCTTAATGATTTTGGCATTACCTTCCATCAATTTGCGCTCAGCAAAGGCAAATGAGCAAGCAAAGGAGACGTAGAAGCGAATGGCTTCTAAGACGTTGACCGCCATAATACACAGGTATAATTGCTTCTTTAATATCCGTAGATCAACAGTGATTTGCTCGCCATTGACGCTATGCGTGCCAGCGCCATAAAGGTTATATAACTGGGCATTGTAATATAAGTCATCGTAGTATTTGGCGATATCAGAGGCGCGCTCTAAGATATGCTCGTTTTGCATAATATCATCAAATATCAGCCCTGGATCATTAACGATATTACGAATAATATGGGTATAGCTGCGTGAGTGAATAGTCTCACTAAACGTCCAAGTCTCAATCCAAGTCTCCAGCTCTGGAATAGACACTAACGGTAGCAGTACGACGTTAGGGCTACGACCTTGAATAGAGTCGAGTAGGGTCTGGTACTTAAGATTACTCAAGAAAATATGCTGCTCATGCGAGGATAGATTACTAAAGTCGATACGATCTTTTGAGACATCGACCTCTTCTGGACGCCAGAAAAAAGATAGCTGCTTTTCAATCAATTGCTCAAAGATGGGGTGCTTTTGTTGGTCGTAGCGGGCAACGTTGACCGGCTGACCAAAAAACATCGGCTCTTTCATCGCGTCATTCGGGGTTTGATTAAAGATTGAATAAGTCATGGGACTGCCTTTTTAATTATCTGGTTGATTAATTTAAACTTTATATACATTCTACAGGGTGCATTGCAAAATAAACTATAAATTCTCCAAAGATATCTGACCCTCGTTGACATAAGCTTTAAATATCTCGCTGAGCTCTCCATCATCTAAAGCCTCTAATTCATCAATAGCGCTTTTACGCTGTACGCTCAATCCTTCGTCTTGAAGCTGTTTTATAGCGGCTTTCTTAGCTGTTCGTTTTACTGGTTTTTTCGTGGTTTTCACCGTTTCTTTTTTTGTGGATTCTTGATTTAGGGTAGCGTTTGGGTCTAATTGCTCTCGTACCGCTTCGATATCGACGGCTACTTGCACGATGTGCGAGCTACCATCGTTTAGCTCTGAGAATACGTTAGGGATAAACAAACCACCGTCTTTGATGATTGCGGTATATTGCACGTCTATAACCTCCGTCATTTTTATTCTGTCTGTTTCGATTATAGCGGTAAAGCCAAGGGTTTTAGTTTAATTAGATTTAGGTCAGATTAGGAGTTCGTTACCTTAGCCTACATAATCTATATTACATACATACCGACATTGCCTTTACCCTAAAGGCTTTTCCTTTCACCTCATTTATAAAGAGCTTATTCAATAAAGGTAGAATAGACTCTTTATGTCCTAACCACTGGCTAAAAGATGATTCACTAGATCCGTCTGATCTCTCATCAATAAACTCAAGGACATTCTCTATCTTCTCTATTATCGTTGATAATAAGCTACGTTGAAGAAGGTTAATAGACTCACCTTCATTAGCAAATTTTGTGACCTTACCAATAATTACGAAATTGCCGTCAGTTAACTTAGCCTTGATTTCATTTGCATTGTGGGACGAAATGTCAATATCAACTACACCTATAGTACTTTTAGTTTCTTCATTAATAAGCAGCATTTCTAACTGATTAGATTCTAAATAAGTGGTTTCAAGTTGGCTTACAAGACTAGAGATTAATGAAAAAGATTTAATAATATTCTGTTTTTTTTCACTTTCTGCGTTTTCTATTCCATCCCCAAATAGAGACGATCCAAATAAATTAAAAAAGTTTTCTAATTGTGGAATAACCATTTGAAATATCTGTAACATTGCAAAATAATCAACAGGAACTAGAGTTGCTTTTATTTTTACGTATTTGTTATTATTTGAATATGTGTTTAAGTTTTCATCTGATAGATCGAAAATGAAGTCTTTTATTTCTAAGTCTTCGAGAACACTTTGATGTATA
>JARIDJ010000100.1 GCA_029267175.1 Psychrobacter sp.
CTGAGTAATTCTGATAAGTCTACAAGTTTTCGATAAACAGCAAAATAAGCTGATATAGTGTTTATATGCTCATCACTCAATATAATAACCGCAATATTTATGCCAACTCCTTACGAAAGATAGCTAACTAAGTTTTTGGAATATTGAAAGTCGTTAGCTAAAAACCTTATTTTACAAAAGGTTAGTAGTTATTATGGCGAGTTAACTTAATTTACTCAGCTGGTGAAATGCAGCTCATAGCTAAAAGTTATAGCTAATAACTAGATACTTGGCCTTGAATACCGACTAGAGAAAAATATTGATTTAGGACGTAAGTTGTCACAAAATTAACTATTTTTATCACTGTAATTACACAAATTGTCACGTGATATAACATTAAAAGATAATATATAGTGAACTTTTGTTTTATTTAGGGTTTATTTATTTAAGTAATTATTTTGGATATTTTAATAAAATTTTTATCAAAGAAAGCGCTATTTTGCTAATAAATGTATAACGTAGAGGTATTTACCAATAGCCATAAACATTTGCCTCATAAGCGCCTATAATGGAGAACAGTGATTGTTTGTAAACTGATTTGATAAGTCAAAGGTCAGTATCAAAAAAAATCTCACTCGTATGGTCAGTCTCTATTTAAAACCCTGTCAGTGGATGGCACATTTAAGCAGCACAAGGACGTTGCAAAATCGCCTGCCTTTTCATTATTCTAATGAATAATAATCAATCAAATTTTATATAAGAGTTTCAATAATGGACTTCTATATAATTTTTTAGAGTAAATAAGCAATAATCTTGCTTTTTAAACTGGTAAATCACCCTGTAGCCCACAGGAAAAACTCATAAAAAGGAATAAGTAGAATGAATTATTATAAGGATGCCGATAGCTTGGAAACCCAAGAGTGGTTAGATGCTTTTGAATCGGTTATCAAACATGCCGATAAGGATCGCGCGCAGTTTTTGCTAAAAGCACTCTATAACATGTCGGTACAAGAAGGATTGCCTTTTAACCGTTTGGATACCGCTTATATTAATAGTATCGCGGTTGAAGACGAGCCAATGTATCCAGGAGATCTAGCTATTGAGCGCAAAATCCGGGCGCTCATTCGCTATAACGCGCTAGCTATGGTGATGCGTGCTAACAAAAATGAAGATGATTTAGGCGGTCACTTAGCCACTTTTGCTTCTAGTGCCACGCTTTATGAAACCGGTTTTAACCATTTCTTCCGAGCGGCAAGCGACCACTTCGGCGGCGATATGATCTACTATCAAGGTCACTCAGCGCCTGGTATCTACGCGCGCTCCTATCTTGAAGGCCGTTTGACGGAAGATCAGCTAGAGAACTTTCGCCGTGAAGTGGGCGGTAAAGGACTGTCAAGCTATCCGCATCCTTATTTGATGCCAGATTATTGGCAGTTCCCGACGGTATCGATGGGTTTAGGACCGATCATGTCTATTTATCATGCCCACGTGCATCGTTATATGGAAAACCGCGGCTTACTTGAGTCTGAGGGTCGCAAGATTTGGACTTTCCTAGGCGATGGTGAGACGGATGAGCCGGAGAGTTTAGGTGCTATTTCTCTTGCTGGTCGCGAGAAGTTAGATAATTTGATATGGGTGGTTAACTGTAACTTGCAGCGTCTTGATGGGCCAGTGCGCGGTAATGGTAAGATTATCCAAGAGCTAGAATCGGTATTTCGCGGCGCAGGCTGGCGCGTTATTAAAGTGATTTGGGGTGGTCAGTGGGATAATCTGCTTGATAAAGACGTGACTGGGGTGCTAAAGCATCGTATGGAAGAGGCGGTCGATGGCGAGTATCAGCTCTATGAGGCGCGTACCCCTGAATTTACGCGTGAGCATTTCTTTAATAAATATCCTGAGCTAAAAGAGATGGCTGATGAGCTATCAGATCATGATATCTCGCGTCTAAATCGCGGTGGTCATGATCCGGTAAAAGTCTACGCCGCTTTTAGTGAAGCGATGAAAACCAAAGGTCAGCCGACGGTTGTGCTAGTCAAAACCGTCAAAGGTTATGGCTTATCTACGCAGGCGCAAGCGGTTAATAAATCGCATCAGATCAAAAAGCTGGATCATGAATCGCTAGTCTATTTCCGTGATCGTTTTGATTTGCCTTTTACCGATGAGCAATTAGAGACCTTGCCGTTTTATCGTCCAGAAGAAGACTCTGCGGAGATGAAATATCTAAAAGGTCGCCGTGAAGCCTTAGGCGGTCATCTGCCAAATCGCCGTAGTGGTCATATTCCGCTTAATATTCCTGAGCTGTCTATTTTTGATCGAGTGCTACAAGGTAGTAAAGGTAAAGAGCAATCAACCACGATGGTGTTTGTGCGCCTGCTATCAGCCATGCTAAAGAATAAAGATATCCAAGATCGCGTTGTGCCTATTGTTCCGGATGAAGCGCGTACTTTTGGTTTAGAGGGTATGTTCCGTCAGCTCGGTATCTACTCGGCTTCTGGGCAAAAATATACGCCAGAGGATAGCGAAGCTTTGATGGGTTATAAAGAAGCTATCGATGGTCATATGCTAGAAGAGGGTATCAATGAAGCGGGTGCTATGAGTACTTGGATTGCGCTTGCGACCAGTTATTCGGTCAATGCGCTACCGATGATTCCGCTGTATATTTATTACTCGATGTTTGGTTTCCAGCGCGTAGGTGATTTGGCTTGGGCAGCAGGCGATTGTCAAGCACAAGGCTTCTTATTAGGGGCAACAGCAGGCCGTACTACGCTAAACGGTGAGGGCTTGCAGCATCAAGATGGTCATTCGCAAATCCTCTTTGGGGTCGTGCCTAACTGTGTCACTTATGATCCTTGCTTCGGTTATGAGCTTGCTGTTGTTATGCATGATGGCCTGCGCCGGATGTATGGCGAGGGCGAGCGCGTCTATTATTACTTGACGCTGATGAATGAGAACTACGACCAGCCTGCTATGCCAGAAGGCTGCGAGGAAGGTATCAAGCGCGGTATGTATTTGTTAGAAGACAATGGCTCAAGCCAAGTACAGCTACTCGGTTCAGGGGTGATCTTACGCGAAGTACAAAAAGCGGCGAAAATCTTACAAGATGAATTCAATATCACCGCGAACGTCTGGAGCGTGACTAGCTTTAATGAGTTGACTCGTGACGGTATGGCTTGTGATGATTATAATCGCTTGCATCCTATGGACGAAGAGGTAGTGCCTTGGGTCACAGAGCAATTAGCGCCGCATGAAGGTATCGTCGTCGCGGCTACTGACTATATGCGTAACTATTCAGAGCAGATCCGTGCCTGGTTACCTGATAATCGTCCTTATACTACTTTGGGCACCGATGGTTATGGTCGCTCGGATACACGTGAGAATCTACGTAGCTTCTTCAACGTCGACGCCGCTCATATTGTAGTTGCCACGCTTAAGCGTTTGGCTGATGAAGGTGAGGTTGAGATGAGATTGGTTAAAGATGCGATCTCAAGCTTTGGTATCGAAGTCGATCAGCCACCAGCTTGGCAGCAACAACCCCATTATGACCATTTCCCAGATGCACCAGCTCCTGCACCTGATAACGTCAATCCGAATCCTGTTCCTGATTTTGTCGGTGAAGATGATGATGAGATCTCTAGTGAAGGCCGCGCCGAAGACCAAGCAGATGCCGCTTTGCTAAATGATGATGACATCCAAGAATAGCCCATTGACAAAACCATTATAAAAGAAGGAGAGTTACGGATGGATATTAAAGCCCCCGATTTAGGTGTGGATAGCGCTGAGGTCAGTGAGATCATGGTCGCTGTCGGTGATATTATCGCTAAAGATGATAATATTGTTTTGTTAGAGTCTGATAAAGCCTCGTTTGAAGTGCCAAGCTCTGGCGCTGGTAAAGTCACCAAAATCAGTGTCGAGGTTGGCGATCAAGTCAGCGAAGGCATGGTGCTAATCGAGATTGATAGCGAAGCGGCGGACGAATCATCCAGCGCTAATGACAAGGTCTCTAAAGAAGATAGTAGTGAGTCAAGTAAGCAAGAGTCAAAAGCTGACGCTGATACTGCTCAATCAACAAACCAGCCTGCTAATGAAGAAAAAGCTAGCTCTGCTAATAACGAGAAAAAATCTGGCAGTGCTACTACTCATGCTTTACCCGATTTGGGCGTTGATGAAGCACAGGTCGCTGAGATTATGATCAGCGTCGGCGATACGGTCGAGGCTAACGAGTCTATCTTACTCATTGAGTCTGACAAAGCCTCGGTCGAAGTGCCAGCGCCTGAGTCTGGTAAAGTCGAGAAGATACTGGTGCAAGTTGGTGATATGGTTGCCAATGGCCAAGACTTTATCGTGATTATCGGTAGCGAGTCAGCTAATAGCGGCAAAGCTAATGACAATCAAGCGTCTAACGAGCAAAAAACCGAGGTTTCCAAATCAAGTAGCTCAGCAGCTAAAGAGGACAAGCCGTCAAAGCAGACGACTGGTGAGCCTAAACAAGCTGCTGCCCCATCTACTGCTAATAAACCGACAGTGAATACGGCGAGCGCTAAGCTGACCGAAGCACAAGTCAATGATAAGCTAACTGAGGTTTATGCAGGTCCTGCGGTACGTAAGTTGGCACGGCAGTTAGGAGTGGATATTACCCAAGTCTCGGGTTCTGCCATTAATGATCGTATCGTAAAAGAAGATCTCTTTGCCCATGTAAAAAATAGCCTCAGTACTCAAAAAGCTGCGGCTACTAGTGGTACTGATACAGCGCGAGCTAGTTTACCTAGTTTGCCGGATATGAGTAATGTGGAGATTTGGGGCGAGACGGAAGTACAAGACTTAAGCCGTCTGCAAAAAGTCTCTATTCCGCAATTGAACTACAATACTTATCTGCCGCAAGTGACACAGTTTGATTTATCTGATATTACTGAGACTGAAAAACTACGCGGCGAGCTAAAAGGCGGTATGAAAGCAGAAGGTATTGGCTTTACTATTTTAGCTTTTATTGTCAAAGCTACCGCTTATGCATTGACGCAGCACCCACGTTTTAATAGTCATCTAAGTGATGATAATACCCAAGTGATTCTGCGTAAAACGGTGAATATGGGTATTGCCGTCGCGACTGATGATGGTCTTATCGTGCCAGTGATTAAGGATGTACAAAGCAAGGGTCTTAAGCAAATCGCTATAGAGATTGGAGAGCTAGCTGCAAAAGCTCGTGATAAAAAGCTCGGTGCCAAAGACTTACAAGGCGCTAGCTTCACTATTTCAAGCCAAGGTAACTTGGGTGGTACAGCCTTTACGCCATTGGTAAATTGGCCACAAGTTGGGATATTAGGAGTGTCTGAGGCAAGCATGCAGCCGCGCTGGAATGAAAGCAAACAAACTTTTGAGCCACGTTTAATGCTGCCATTGTCATTATCTTATGATCACCGAGTAATCAACGGTGCTGATGCTGCGGTATTCACTCGTTACATCGCTACTTTGTTGGCTGATCCACGCCGTATTTTGCTATAAGTATCAACAAATAGTTATTCATAGTATATTTAAAAGATCGTCTACGGACGGTCTTTTTTTATGCGCTATTAATTTTATGCGCTATTAATTTTACGCTCTAATCAGCAGCCACAAAAAAGCCAGCAGTTTAGCTGGCTTTTAAGATAATCATATATTTATTTTATAATTTGGTTCTCTTAGAACTGTTTAACAAATGCTACGCCATAGACCCAAGGGCTTATGTCGATCTCGCCAATATCATAATCAATACCGCCAGTAGTTAAAGTTGCGTCAGTTTTGATATCCATATAACGAGCATCAATACGCAAAGCTTCTGTTGGCGCAAAGGGAATATCTAAGCCAATGTGACCAGCAACACCAACGCTATCATCAAGATCTAAATCAGCACCATTGATATTCACTCTTTCTTTAAAGAAAGTGGTGTAGTTAACACCAACACCAATAAATGGCTTCAGATTCATAGGCATATTATAGCCATCGAAGTGATACTGTACTGATAAAGTTGGTGGTAAATGCTGAGTTTTACCTTCGACTACAGTGCTGCCAGCAGTTAAGGTAAAATCATGATGAAACGGAATAGCAGCTAGCAATTCGATACCAACGTTGTCCGCGATAAAGTACTCACCACTGATAGTAGGACGAATATCGTCGTCAACTTCTACCTCAAAACTACCCAATGGAGTATTTACTGTACCATTGTCGCTTTTTGGGTCAACCATGTGAGCGCCAGCAGCAACAGACCAAGTACCTGCAGGAACTGCAAAGGCAGAAGTCATAGTAAGGGCAGTAGCAGTTGCTAAAACTAGGGATTGTAGTTTCATCATTTGATCCTCAAGGTAATAAATTATTATCAGCTCATAACTAATGAGGGATGACATTAGTGCTGATATCTTATGTTACAGTTATAAGATAAGTTATTTATCTTGTGTTCATTATAATACAATTACCTTACAAAAAGTAGTGGATTACTACTATTCTAGCAATATATTTCAAGTGACTTACAATGAACTCTCTTTAAGTGATTAGCGCGATTGATAAAGGCAGGAATAGATTATGATAGGGTATTGTAGTAATTCACCACTGCGTTGTAGCAATGCTAAATATATGACTTTGCTAAATCGACTAGACAACAGCTGTCCGCAGTGCGGTTTATCATTAGTGGCAAACGATAGTACGGATAGTAGCTCGTATTTTGAACAAGGCGTGTTACAACTTGGCTTGGTCGTTACGGTGCTTTTACTACTGGTATTAGTCTACCTTTATTATGCAAACTTTGTATAATTAGAGCTATTTTCGTCCAAGTGCTTAGCTTTTGTAGGCTTGATGACAATAGCTAATCACAACAAATAATGAAAATTATTAATGTAATTGTTTAACAATAATTAATAATCTGGCTTAGACTAATCAATACTAGATAAGGATCAGCATGGCCTTTCAACCCATACGGCACCTTCGTCATTTTGTTTATAACATCTTACAAAACGATGAACATGACACGCTATTTAGCCGTAGCGTTGATTACTTTTTGATATTTCTGATTTTGACTAATGTAGCCGCAGTCATTGCAGAGTCTGTCGATCAGTGGTATTACCCTTATCAAGGTTATTTCACTTTATTTGAGAACTTCTCTATTGTTATATTCTCCGTAGAATATTTACTGCGCTTATGGAGTGTCGCTGAAGCAAAGCCGGATAATACCACTTGGCGACAACGCTGGGAGTGGCTAAAAAGCCCTTCTGCTATGATCGATCTGATCGCAATTGCTCCGGCATTTCTAAACTTCTTTGTCACTATTGATCTGCGTTTCTTGCGGATATTACGATTGTTTCGAATCCTCAAGCTTACCCGCTATTTTGCCTCCATGCGTATTTTATTGGTGGTTATCACCAAAGAGAAGGGTTCGTTTCAAGCGGTGATTTTTATTTTAGTTATTATGATTGTGACGGCCTCAAGCGGTATTTATTTGGTGGAGAACCACGCGCAGCCAGAGGAGTTTGAGTCGATACCTAAAGCCATGTGGTGGGCAGTGGTCACTTTGACGACCGTTGGTTATGGTGATGTGACGCCTATCACTAACGCCGGTAAGATTTTAGGCGCAGTGATAACTATATTGGGCGTTGGTCTAGCGGCATTACCAGCGGGTATTTTGGCAACTGGCCTAGCTAATGAGCTAGCTCTACGCCGAGATGAGCTTGAGCAAGATTTTCGTGAGCAGCTGATTAACGGCGATTTTGATTTGGTCCAAAACCAGACGATGATTGATAAGATTCGTCGCGAGCTAGGACTCGATAGAGAGCAAGCCCAAGACATCGTGCTACAAGTGCTGCGCGAGCAGTCTCTTGAGCGCCGCGAAAAAGAAGTGGCCGAGGCCAAAAATTTCTGTCCGCACTGCGGTGAGTCATTGCGCTAAAGCCACAGCTACGAAAGCGTAATTAAGTAGTTAAATAGTTAACACCATCCTTTTTTATCAAACTGCTTAATTTGCAGTCGGTTGTGCTACAGGAAGCGCACGTGCTAGCTCATGAGCCACTTGCTGCGCAGCTTTTTCGATATCTTCTGCCACCAAAGGCAGGTTTTGTAAAGTTAAATACCAATCATCGACCTCGCGGCGTAAACTTGCCGCCCACAGACAATGACAGTCTCTTGGTAGCTGTTTTAGATTAATAGTAAAAGCGCGATTATCCTCATCATCACTCAAATGCACATCCCCTATTTCAATCTTGGCCAGCGGCTGCTGGTTATAGGAGTGTACAATCATCGCTACATAACGTATCTCAGCTGGAATATGATCTAAATGTAAGCGAATCTGCTCTTGATCAACCGGCTCTCCATAAAGCGCTTGCTCGCCGCGATCTTTACCAGTTAGGCTATCGCCTTGATGGCGAACTGACTCAGCTTTATCACGCAGCTGTTTGAACCAAACGATATCACTGATAACGCAGCTATCGTTATATAGCACACAGGCAATATCAATATCGATGGCTTTATCATTTTGCTTTAACCGTTTTTTTAGGCCAGTAGGCTTTGGCGGCGTGAACTGATAATTCATCGCAAAAAACAATCTATCAGCGCTTAAGCCAAGAGCGCTTAAACTTTCAGATTTTGGTAAGAATGGGGCAGTGGTCATAAATTTCCTTAGATAGCGCGGCTATTTTTATAGTATTTATTAGTATAATAATTTTAGAGAAATAGCGGTTAATACATAATTTTTTAGTTAATAATGCGCATTGCCTGAAACCACTTGATAAAGCAGCTCAGGCTTGGCAGCAAGTAGCCCGTGGCCGAAACCGCGTAGCCACCAGACTAATTGTGAGGTCATATTGACCGTGGCTTTGACGGTCAAAGTGTCATCGTCATTGATAATGACGGTTTGATCTTCGCTCAGCTGACTCTCCGTCAAGCTTTTACCAGCTTGCTTGGTAAAAGTCAGCTCGATAGCAGTGTTTTTACCGTGATCTGGCAAAGTATTGAGTAGCGGATGACTAAAGCCCATACCGCCAGCATCTAGATAGCTATCTAACTCAAAGCCCTCAGGGGTTATCGCGCTACTCTCCAAGATCTCAACACTAGCAAAACGGTGCAAAGCAAAGGTGCGAATGATACGCTCAGCATCATCAGTGCGTGTCGCTAATAGATAGATAATCACCCCACGCTGAATAATGGCGATAGGGTTTAGAGTATATTCGCTCGCCTCAGATTTATTACTACGAGTATAACAAGCCTTAATCTGCTGCTGATAAAACAGCGCATGATAGATATTATCTTTACTTTCCAAATCGATAGGCGGCGCGATGAGCGGCTGCGTCGCAGGCTCAATTCGTACCCGATCAAGCCAAGAGTGGGTAACTTTACTATTTTTGAGTTGCCGGCGTGCTAAATCAAACCAAGGAAATAGCTCATCTAAAATAGCAGGCGGTAGTAATTGAGTTAGATTGGCCTCAACCATATTAAAGGCGACGGCCTGCGATAGATTCATATGCGGCAGACTCTGTAGAGGCGCATCTTCCTTCCAGCGCCACCCTTGCGGATTGGCATTGTTTTTCTCAATCGGGAAGCGTTTAGCCAAAGCATTTAGATCGCGCTGCACGGTACGCAAACTAATAGCAAAACCGGCTAGTTTAAGCTGCTCATAGATATGGCTTGTGCCAACCCAGCGATTGCGTTGTAGCTGCGACAATACTTGCCATTGCCGCGCGGTGGTGGCAGCGCCGTGGCGACTCGCTGCGCTATCGGCGGCTGAGTCTGTGGCTAGCTCTAACGACACCTCTTTTGGATCGAGCGCTAAGTCTTTAATCGCCACGTCATCAATTGCTTGTGGGTTAGTCAAAGCTTGATCTTCAGTCTGTCTCTTTTCATTAGCAGTCGCAGGAGTATTTTGCGCAGTCATGGATAGATAGCCTATGTCGAGTCCGTTTTGCTAGTTTGTATCAAAGTATTTTATCATCGCAGAAAATAGCGCTAGCGTCTAGGCACTTATCGCTATGCTATGAGTCGATAGCCGAGCAAACGCTACCTTTTTGCTAAAGATTATTGGTCAGCATCACTAAAGGAGTTGTCCTCGTTATCTTCATCATTATCTAAGTATTCGTGATCTAGCTCATCGTCATCTAAGTCTTCATCGCTAGTATCGCACTCGCTCTGTATACGCTGGTTATCACCGCGCTTTTGCTCTTTTTTTTGTCGCTTTGCGGCTTTCTTTTTTTTGGCTTTCTTCTTTACTTTTTTATCCTCAATCACTTCCTCGTCTTGTTGGTTTTCATCCCACAAAATTAGCTTACGTAAGATTTTGCCAAATAAAGTGTCTTTGTGATAGCGACCTTTTTTATTCAAGGTATCGATAGGTAGGCCGGTCATCAAGCTCAAAGCTTCATTGATATGCCTGACGCCATAAACGTAAAATTTGCCTTTATTAACCGCCTCAATAATGTCGTCGCGCAGCATCAGCTGATTGATATTAGCCATAGGGATGACGACGCCTTGCTCTCCTGTAAGCTCTTGCTCACGGCAAGCATCAAAGAATCCGGCTATTTTGGCATTGATACCGCCGACCGCTTGCACCTCGCCCAATTGGTTCATAGAGCCGGTGATAGCCAAAGCTTGATTGATGGGCACGCCAGCTAAGGCGGAGAGTAGGGCGCAAGCTTCGCTGACCGTCGCACTATCGCCATCGATATGAGCATAGCTTTGCTCAAACGCTAACGAGGCGCTAAAGTTTAGCGCATGATGCTGACTAAATAGCGCGCGTAGATAGCTTGTCATAATAAGCATACCTTTGGCATGCAGACTGCCGCCCAAATCGACATCGCGCTCAATATCTAAGATGTCACCGCTACCGATATTAGGCTGAATAACCGCTGTCAAACGTGCTGGCATGCCAAACTCACTATCGGCATAGCTGACCACTGTTAGGGCGTTGACTTGTCCAACAGCCTGGCCTTGGGTATTAATGAGCTGCTGACCGTTTTTGAGCTCATCCCAATATAAATCGCGCAGATAACCTGAGCGCTCATCCATATCCATGATAGCTTGGGTAACGTGCTTAGCTGTGACGATTTGTTGATCGCTAAGCCGAGCATGGCGATTGGACTCATGTAGCAGTTTGATTAATAAATCACTATGTAAACTTAACCGATCTTGATCTTCAGCTTGCAGGCTTAAATGCTCAAGCAGTGCCGCTTGCGCGCTACTATCAAAAGGGAGGAGATGAGCGTAATCGATGATATCGGCCATTTTAGCTACTAGCGCTAGCTCATGTTCTTGAGTACGCGGCACGTCATCGTGAAAGTCTGCGCGTACCTTAAACACCGCATCAAACTCTGGCTCTAACTCTAACAGCTCATAATATAAATCAGCCTCACCCAATAAAATAACTTTGACATCCAAATCAATAGCCGCTGGCGCTAATGATAAGCTACCGGTTAAAGTTAGCATTTGCTCAAGGCTTGAGAGTTTGATTTTGCGAGATTGCAAAGAGCGTTTAAGACCTTGCCAAGCATAAGGATGCTCAAGTAAGTGACTGGCCTCTAATATTAAATAACCGCCATTAGCCCGATGTAGCGCGCCGGCGCGGATCATACTGACATCAGTGGTGACTGTACCCAATTGGGTGATTTGCTCGACATGACCGAGTAGGTTGAGATGAGTTGGCAAATCCTCAAAGATTACCGGCGCGCCGCTACCAGGCTGATGACTGATCATGACATTGACCGCGTAACGACTAGGCGTAGTCGCTAGCAAAGCACTGATAAATTCCTCGTCATCACCATTGACGATAGGGGCGGCGTGATTGACCAT
The DNA here is from genome assembly GCA_029267175.1 of Psychrobacter sp. Classification (GTDB taxonomy): domain Bacteria; phylum Pseudomonadota; class Gammaproteobacteria; order Pseudomonadales; family Moraxellaceae; genus Psychrobacter. Next base: position 11,770 of record JARIDJ010000100.1, read on the forward strand.
ATCATTAAATAAGCTTTGCAGATAATCAAGCACCCCTTGATGGTTAGCAAATTGCTCACGCACCTTTGTAAATAAAGGCTGCAAAGTACGCTGCGCCATATCGCGATGCAGTTTCTCAATCGTGTCATTGGCCTCATCTTCTAACTGCTCAAGCGCAATCGTTAGCTGATTGAAGCGTTTTTGCATATGGTTTTTATGAGTAAAATTACTAAAGTCTTTGGTAGGTTGGCGGCGTTTATCTTGCAGACTAGCCTTATCAGCTTCTAGGCTGGAGTCGCTACTAGCTGTATCAGCAGGCTGCTCATGATATTCCTCGTCAGCGCTTTGTGTTGGCAACTGGCTTGGATGCACAAATACCGCTTTATTATCCGAGGCGCGAAAGCTCAAAGCTAAGTCGTATTGCTTACCCTCAGCATTTAAAGCCTCGTAAGCATGACTCTCTTTTTCGTGCGCGGCGTTTTTTATCGCCTCAATTTGGCTTTGATAATAATCGCTACGAAAACGTTGACTCAGGCGTTTTTTGACCTGTAGCCATAACTCATTGACCTGCTGCTTAAGCTGCTGCGCTTGACCGGCTGGCAGGCGCAGAGAGAGCGGCGTACGCGGATCAGAGAAATTATGCACATAAACCCAATCATCAGGCGTTGGCTCCTTGGCAGCGATCCGTTGTAATAAGCGACTGATAACCGTACGTTTCCCGAGGCCATTTTCGCCGGCGGCAAACACATGATAGCCACTAGCATCGATATCAAGCGCGGTTTGCAAGGCTTTGAGCGCACGCTGCTGACCAAAGCCAATATTTAGCTTGGGCGCTGTGCGAGTATCGCTAGGTAATAAGCTTGCATCGGTATAACGCTTTAACTGCTTGGTACTAATAAGGCAGCGCTGCTTGACCTCAATAAATACCGGATGAGGAGTGAAAGCGTCTTTAGTGTCTTTTGAGTTATTTAAGTGGCTATTCAAGGAGCTGTTTGAGAGGCTATCTGATAGCTCAGAAGTAGAGACAGTAGGCTGTTTGATCATAAAGTTATGGTAGTCATCTAAAGAGTAAAGGATAAGTAAAAAAGCGTTTTATAAGGTAGAGATAATAGGAGCTGGCAAGCGGCGGATTATCAAAGATAACGGTAGATAGTATAAGATGACAAAGATTGAGGCAATCTATAACTATTCAAGTCTATAGCTGCGTGATAAAATCATCGCTTCAAATGAATAAGGGATAACGTGCTATATGTCAGCTTCTGCCAACTCATCTAATGGTTTTTTAGCCACTCACGCTAGTATTGACCCGACAGGTTTTGCAAAGCTTGGCGCGCAGTTGCCGCAGTTAGCGGATATTTTGACACAGGCCACTGAGCAGTTATCTTTATCACTAACCGCTACGCAGCAGCGCCAGTTATTATTGTATTTAGACCAGCTATTGTTATGGAATAAAGCGTATAATCTGACCGCTATTACCGACCCTATCGAAGCGCTAGTCAAGCACGTCATCGATTGCTTGGCTATTATAGCGCATTTGCCAGCTGGCAATTTGTTAGATATTGGTACCGGTGCCGGTCTGCCAGCCGTGATTATTGCTATTTGTCAGCCTCAGCGCCACTGCACCGCGCTTGATAGTAATCAAAAGAAGATTCGCTTTATCAAACAGATCAGTAGCGAGCTTGGCCTAACTAACATACAGCCTATAGCGGCTCGTATTGAAGCGCATGAGGCTCAGTATGACGTTGTTACCTCGCGAGCTTTTGCCAGTTTAATTGACTTTGTCACCGTGGCGCAGCCGCGTCTAGCGGATCATGGCTATTTGTGTGCGATGAAAGGTAAAGCGCCAACCGCTGAAGAATTATCCTCATTAGCGAGCACATGGCAGATAAAAACCATCAAATTAGCAGTACCTCGTTTAGCCGAGAGTAGACATTTAATTGAATTATCTAATAAAAGTGTCTAAGCTATCGCCATTTTGTGTATTATGAGACCGTAGCTGTTGTGAAACAGCCCGGTGTTTTGGTGAAACCTATTTGAGATATTCTTTAGATTAAAGAATGACTAGTTTTTTCAAGTGAGAAAACGCTCTACTAATAGACTTTAATAAATTGAGTAAAAGTATGGAAATCATAGCTATTGCGAATCAAAAAGGCGGCGTAGGTAAAACCACGACGGCTGTAAATTTGACCGCAAGCTTAGCCGATAAGCGTAAGCATGTTTTGCTGATTGACTTAGATCCACAAGGTAATGCCACTACCGGCACTGGCCTGAGTAAAAATAATCTTGAGCTGACCATAGCCGATGTATTGCTTGATGGCGTATCGCTGCAAGAGGCTATTATAAAGAGTCCAGCAGGGTTTGATGTGATTGCTGCTAACCGTGAGCTGGCAGGTATGGACATCACTTTGATGGGTGAGACCAATAGCCATGAGCTGCTAAAGTCAGCTGTGAGCGAGCTTATCGCTGAGCAGGGCGATAAACAAAGCCCGCCTTATGACTATATTATTATGGACTGCGCGCCAAGCCTGAATCTTTTGACTATTAATGCTTTGGTCGCCACCGATAGCGTTATTATTCCGATGCAGTGCGAGTATTATGCGCTAGAGGGCTTAGCCGATTTGTCACAGACCATTGAGCGCTTGACTGAGCTGAACCCTAAGCTGCATATACGCGGCGTCGTCAGAACCTTGTTTGACACGCGCAATACTTTAGCCAAAGATGTCTCAAAGGAGCTTGAGGCGCATTTTGGCGATATTATGTACAAAACGCATATCCCCAGAAACATTCGTTTGGCAGAAGCGCCTGCTCATGGCTTACCAGTGCTCGCTTATGAGCGCTGGTCAAAAGGAGCTAGAGCCTATCAGAAGCTTGCGGCTGAGGTGATCAAACAAAGTAGCTCAAGTTAGAGTCTTTGATTAAAAACTTCAGTTGCAGCAGTATTTTTATTAATGAAGGTAACAACAACGAGGATTAGTCAGTACTTTGATTAATCACGACCTTTATCATTATCACTTGGTTTTTATTGTAGCGTTAGAGGATCAGAAATCATGGCGAAAAAACGAGGATTGGCTGCCAATCGAGGTTTAGATGCCTTATTAGGATCAATCAAAAAAGAGAAGCAAATCACGGCCTCAGCACTACAGGACGATACAGCGCTGCGCGTTGCAAATAGTGACGACTTTGCAACTCATACCGCAAGCGAAGCAGAGAACAAAAAGGTCAGCAAACAAGTTATAGAAAATGACACTGTCAATAACGATAAAGAGCAAAAGGGTGCCACTCTAAGCACTAGCGAAAAAGCAAAACGCGCGCCGCGTGCCGCGCGTCATACTGCTAAAACTCGGCACCATCAAAAGACTCGTAGCAGCGAGCAAGATAATATCGCCCCAGAAGATCAAATCAGTTTGGTGCAAATAGCTGTCAATCGCTTGCAAGCAGGCAAGTACCAGCCGCGCCGCGATATGAGTGAAACCGCGTTAGCAGAACTCGCTTCTTCTATTGAGCAGCATGGGGTTATGCAGCCTATTGTCATCAGACCTTTGCTCGCTAGCGAAGATAAGAGTAATGACGAGGTGACTCATGAGATCATCGCCGGTGAGCGCCGTTGGCGTGCAGCAAAAATGGCAGGCAAAGCGGTTATTCCAGCCATAGAGCGTGCCTTATCAGACGAGCTGGCTATAGCACTGGCGCTGATCGAAAATATTCAGCGTGAAGATTTATCGGTAATAGAACAAGCAGCGGCCCTGCAGCGCTTTCATACCGAGTTTGGTATGAGTCACGCGATGATTGCTGAGGTGGTCGGCAAAGCAAGAACCACCGTTTCAAATTTATTGAGGCTTAATCAGCTGCATGATACCGTTAAAGATCATCTATCAAATGGGGCTTTGGATATGGGACATGCGCGTACGCTTTTGGCTTTGTCCTCCAAGCAGCAGCCTATTATCGCCCAAAAAATAATTGACGCTAATATGACCGTGCGCGAAGCAGAAAAGCTAGTGAAGTCCATCTTGCATCCTGTTATAAAGAGCCGCGTTGAGGCTTCGCAGTCGCATGATATTGAACGCTTAACGCAGCGTTTGACCGATGCACTAGGAGCACAGGTCAAGCTTAAGCACAAAAAAGACGGTCAAGGTAGTGTGGAGATTTTCTTTCATAATCAAGATGAGCTTGCCGCGCTAATCAAGCAGTTAGATATCCAAAGCTAACTATATCTCTGGTCGCAACTACTCTTCAAGCGAGTTAAAGTAGCCTAGACAAGCTCAATAACAAAAGAGAACTATCATGTGGGAGTTGGTAAAAGCGGGCGGTTGGCTGATGATGCCGATTGTTATTTGCTCGGTAGTGGCGCTCATCATTATTATAGAGCGCAGCAGCACTTTGCAGTTCGATAAAATTATACCGACAAGACTGCGTGAACAGCTGATTAATCGCTTACGTGAAAACGGCACTATAGGCCACACGCAGCTACTTAATGTCAAACAAAAAACTCCCCTAGGAGATATTTTGGCGACCGGTTTGCTTTATAGTCAGTACGGCCTTGACTCTATGACCATGCATATGCAGAACCGCGCCAGCGTACAAATTCATCAATTAGAAAAAAACATCAATATGCTAGGAACTATAGGCGCTATAGCTCCGCTCTTAGGCTTATTGGGGACAGTATTAGGTATTATCTCCTCATTCTTAGCTATCACTGATGGCGCTATGCAGGACCCAACCTTACTAGCCGCTGGCGTGTCTCAAGCGCTGATTACTACCGCAGCTGGCATGATCGTGGCAATACCAGCGCTGGTCGCTTATCGCTATTTTCAGCGCCGTATCGTCGATATCAATGCTCAGTTTGAGACTGAGGCGGGGCTCTTGATTCAAGAGCTTTATGACTATAAGCTACTTGATTTCACTCGTCATAATGGTGAGAGCGTGACAGGATTCTCAGAAAAAACAGCTAGTCATGATAGCTCAACTCGCGCTTATGAGCCTGATTTAGCGGTGCATAAACCTATCAATCTAGATAATGCAGCGCTGACAAAATAATCAAGCAATAGCTCGAAGCTATCATGTGGTCATGATCTTGGCTCTATCAAAGCTTAGCCCTATCAAAGAGAGTGTTATGCGTTTTAGAAAACCTACTGTCGAGCCGCTTGAGATTAATTTGACGCCGATGATCGATTGCTTATTGTTTTTGATCATATTCTTATTATTAGCGACTTCATTCAATCACTTTAGCCGCCTTAATATTATCTTGCCAGAAGCGGAAGGCGTAGAACTGACCGAGCCGCAAGATAGTATCGAGGTGGCGGTACAAGAAGATGGCAGCTACCTTGTCAACGGCATAGCGCTTGCAAGCAGCAGCGCCGCTGAATTGACCAGTTTGCTACAACAAGAAGCGGGTAGCAATCGCGAGCTACTGTTTGTGATTGCCGCTGATGCTAATGCGACTCATCAATCAGTGGTACGAGTGATGGATATCGCTGGTAAGCTGGGATTTTTGAATATTAATATCAGCACGGTAGTACCTTTGGGTCAGCCCCTTCCAGAGTAAACCGCTGTTGAGCGATAAATAAAAATAAAGCCATAAAGCACTGGTTTAGCTCTTTAGACTCACATTTTTTATTAGTTATCCTCTATATTCTATAGTCTTAGTAGACATGGCTATCTTTTACAGCATGATGTTATACTCTCTCGCAGTTTGTGCTGGCTTGATACTAGCAAAGCTAATTCTTTTTCTTCTTTTGTATTTGATCCGAGGCTTCTATGAGCCAATCTTGGCCCTCTAATAGTGATAACCGTACGGCTAAAACTAAGCTTGAGCCAGTCGCGCCGCCTAAGCATAAAACCCTATTGCGTCTTCTTCGTTATCTAAAACCTTATTGGTGGGCGATATTACTTACCATAGTTGGTTTTGCCATTAACGCGGCTACTGAGATTTGGATTGCTAAATTATTGCAATATATCACTGACGCTATCAATAATAACGATCAAGGCAAACAAAACTTATTCCCAGCTTTAATAATAGGTTTGTTCTTTGTGCGCGGGGTAGGTAGTTTTTTAGGGAACTATTATTCTGCTCTGGTTTCAAGAAATCTAGTTTATGAGCTACGAGTACAGGTGTTTAGCAAATTACTGCGTCTGCCAAGCTCATTTTATTTAGCCAATCCATCAGGCACGATATCCTCTAAACTGATTTTCGATGTCGAGCAAGTCACTGCTGCTAGTACTGACTCAATGAAGACTTTGTTGCGTGATGGTTTAACAGTGATCGCTTTACTTGGCTTTTTGTTATATACCAACTGGCGTTTGACGCTGATTTTGTTTTTGGTTTTACCACCTATATTATTGCTAATTCGTATAGCTTCTAGGCGTTACCTTAAGCTGTCAAAAGGCATTCAAAAAACAATGGGCGATGTCAGTCATATTACTAATGAGGTCATCGGCGGTTATCAAGTGGTCAAAAACTATGGCGGACAGGCCTATGAAGCCAAGCGCTTTGATAAGACTTCGCTTGAGAACTTACGCCAAGGGATGAAGGTTGTGGTGACTAACAGCATCAACACGCCAGCGGTACAGCTATTGATGGCAGTAGCGATGTCTGTGGTGGTTTGGCTAGCGCTGCGTCCTCAGGTTATCAGTGACTTCTCAGCAGGGGAGTTTATCTCCTACATTGCAGCAGCAGGACTGCTTAGTAAGCCAGTACGCTCTTTGACTGATGTCAATCAAAAGCTACAAAGAGGGATTGCAGCTGGCGAGTCTATATTTGCCTTGATTGATGAGACAGAAGAGCAGGATACTGGCACGCTAAATCCAACGCTGTCAGGGGAGCTTAAATTAGATAAGGTCAGCTTGATTTATCCTGATTCAACCGTTGCTTTACAAGATTTTAGCTTAGAGGTAAAAGCAGGCGAGACTGTCGCTTTAGTAGGGCGTAGCGGCGCGGGTAAGTCATCGCTAGTGAATTTGTTGACACGCACGTTATCGACCAGCTCAGGCCAGATTACTATGGATAATATACCTATTGAGGATATTACTTTAGAGAGTCTGCGCGAGCAGATTGCGATGGTCAATCAGCAAGTGGTGCTATTTAATACTAGTGTTTTTGAAAATATTGCTTATGGTAGCTTGGCTAGTAAGAGCCAAGCTGAGGTTGAGCGTGCGGCAAGAGATGCTTTTGCCCATGACTTCATTATGAAAATGCCGCAAGGTTATCAAAGTCAAATAGGCGCTGAGGGTTTGCAGCTCTCTGGTGGTCAACGTCAGCGCTTATCTATTGCTAGAGCGCTACTAAAAGATGCACCTATTTTGATCTTAGATGAGGCCACAAGTGCGCTTGATAATGAGTCAGAATACTATATCCAACAAGCGCTAGATAATGTCATGAAAGATCGGACCACCTTAGTTATCGCTCACCGTTTGACGACTATTGAGTCGGCAGATCGTATCGCGGTGATGGATAGCGGGCGTATTGTGGAGATTGGCACACATGAAGACTTGCTCCAAAAGCAAGGGCATTACGCGCAAATGTATGAGCGTGATTTTGAATAACTTATTATAACCTAAGCTTCGTTATGACATTGGAAACCCTAATCACTAAGGCGTGGCAGCGCAAAGCCGCTTGGCTATGGTTATTACTGCCCTTTAGTGCATTGTATGGCCTGATAATTTTCTTACGCCGAAAAGCTTATCAATTAGGTCTGCTTGCCAGTTATCGCGCCCCCGCTGCGGTCATGGTAATCGGTAATATCAGTGTGGGCGGTAGCGGTAAAACGCCGCTAATTATCAGCTTGGTTAAATATTTGCAGCAGCGCGGCATCAAGGTAGGGGTCATTAGTCGGGGCTATGGCGGTGAGACATCGCAAATGCCAGCGTTAGTCACTAAAGATAGCGCACCGAATATAGTGGGTGATGAGCCGTGTTTGATCGTCAATATGACGGGCGTGGCTATGGCGGTTTGTCCAAACCGTGAGCAAGCTATTACCACTTTACTAGCCGCTCATGACGATATTCAATTGATTATCGCGGATGATGGTCTGCAGCATTATGCTATGCAGCGAGATATTGAATGGATAGTAGTGGATGCAGAGCGCGGCTTTGGTAATGCTCAGCTATTACCGACAGGGTTTTTGCGAGAGCCTTTATCTCGCCTCGAAAATAGCACCGTTATCTACCACAAAAAGCTGGACAATTTACAGTTAACTAAAGGTGAGTTAAGCAAAGGCGCGCAGGTCAACGATAGTGCTTTGACTATGCAGCTGCTACCGGATCCATTACAGCTACTCATTATAGATGAGGAAGTAGATAAAAGTGGCCATAGAGCTAAGCCGCACATTAATTTAGCCTTACCTAAAGTTGGCAGCATAGTACACGGCGTCAGTGGGATCGGCTATCCGCAGCGCTTTTTTAACACCCTAAGCACCCTTGGCTTTGAGGTTATTGAGCATCCTTATCCTGATCATTATGATTTTAGTTTGGCTGAATTATTACAATATACTAAGCATCCTATTATAGTCACTAGTAAAGATGCGGTAAAAATAAAAGCGCTGTGGCGGCAACAAAACTTATTAGACAAATCAGCAAGTGGCAGTGAGTTGATATCCAATCCCGACTGGGATGAATTAGCTGCTAGACTTTGGGTATTACCGGTGAGCGCTGAGCTATCTGCTGCTTGTTACCAAAGACTAGAGCAGCAACTAAAAAACCTAGGTATTGTTAGTAGTCTAAATAATGATATTAGTCCCTCAACTCAAGATACGCTTATGTCAAGATACTAACCTTTCACCCTACCATCATTAGCTGATATTATTAATTTTAACCTTGTTAGAGAAGCTAGCTATGGCAAATAACTTATCCAATAACGCCTCAAGTACTCCTTTATCTATCTCTACAACTGCCAAAACTCACATTGTCATTCCGGCTCGTTTTAGCAGTACGCGTTTGCCCGGTAAACCGCTATTACTGATCCATGGTAAGCCGATGATTCTTTGGGTCGCTGAAAAAGCACAAGCGGCGCATTTTGCGGATGATATGTGCATAGCGACTGATGATGAAGCTATAGCTAGGGTCTGTACTGAGGCGGGTTTTGAGGTAGTAATGACGAGTCCTGATCATGTCTCAGGAACCGATCGTTTGGCAGAGGTCGCCGCTATTAAAGGTTGGCCTGAACAAGACATCGTCGTCAATATGCAAGGCGATGAGCCATTAGTGCCGCCGTTATTATTAGAGCAAGTCAAAACTTTATTGGTTAAGGATAGTGCTAGCGTAATGGCAACTTTGTATGAGCCGATTGAGGATTGCGCTAGTTTTATGCGTTCCTCAGTCGTCAAAGTAGTTAGCACTAGCGCTCATAGTGATAATCTACAGCGTGCGCTCTATTTTAGCCGGGCGCCTATCCCGCATGACCGTGACTTAGCATTGGCTATGGCCAAGCCACCGGCAGCCATAGCTCCAAAAAACGCTTATCGGCATCTGGGCTTATATGCTTATCGAGTACGTTTATTGCAGCAGTTTGTTAAATGGCCACAGTCGCCGCTTGAGCTCCTTGAGAGCTTAGAGCAGCTACGTATTTTGGAAAACGGTGGACAGATAGCCATCGCAGCAGCTGAGCTACAATTGCCAGCCGGGGTTGATACCCAAGAGGATTTGGATCGTCTAAACGCGATGAGCTTAGCTGACTTTCAACGTGGTCATAGTTAACGAGCTAGTGGCGATGATAAGATGGCAAATATAAGTTAGCAAAGATAGGATGGCAAAGCACATGACACAGAGTATTTATTTTGCGCCTTTGCTACCTTGGCAGCAGACATTATGGACACAGCTGACCGATCGCGTGTTGACGCCGCCGCATCATTTGCCGCATGCGCTATTAGCTGCTGGTATGGCAGGTATGGGTAAACGCGCATTCGTTTGGCGTTTTGTGGCTTGGTTATTGTGCCAAAGACGGGGTAGTCATCCGCTAGGGGCTTGCGGCGACTGTGAGAGTTGTCAGTGGCTAAAATCAGGCACCCATCCTAGCCTGCAAGTACTGCCACTGACCAGTATGCCGCTAGAGGCTGAGCCTGAAAATCAGCAAGAGCCGTCCCACTCTAATAGCAGCGCTAAGTCCAAAAAGCAAAGCTTAGCCAACAAGTCTGCTAAGTCGGTCAGTAACGCTTTAGTCACCATTAAGGTCGATGATATTCGCGCGCTCCAGCCCTTTATCTATCAAGGCGGGCAGGGCATGCGCATTTGTGTACTGGACTACGCTGAACAGATGACTATTGCCGCTGCTAATGCGCTACTTAAAACTTTAGAAGAACCACAAGCGCAAGTGCATCTGTTTTTGCTTAGTGATACGCCCGCCAAACTACTACCTACTATCAAAAGCCGCGTGCAACAATTACCTTTGCAACATGTTGAGAGCTCTATTGCTATTGATTATGTGCAACAAGCGCTTGGTAGTACTATTAATCGTCAAGCAGTCAGCCCTGAGCAGATCCGGCAGCTACTGCAACTGGCCAATGGTGCGCCGCTTGCTGCAATAGATTTAGCGCAGGCTAATTGGTACGCTAAGCGCGCATTGTGGCTAACGACGTGGCAGGCCTTGCGCAGCGGCAAACGCAGTAGCTTAGTGGCCAGTGACTATTGGCAACAGCAGCTCCCATTGACTGATTTTATCAAGTTGACGGAGCTTATGCTGCTTGATATTCGCCGTATAGCTATGGGGTTAGCGAGTAATCAAGTAGACATTGAGCTCTCGCAAGCTTTAGCGCAGTATCAGCCTACAGATACGGGGCTACAAAAGCTTAGCGATAGCTTGCAACAAATCAAAGTCTCGCTACAACAAAATGTTCAAGAAAAATTCGCTTATGATAAGCTGATGCAACAATTAGCTTATTTATAATGGCTGACTATTTACTCTAATTGCTATTTCATAAACTATCTTTTAAGGAGCGGACTATGGCCATGCCAGGACGTGGTGGAATTCTTACTTGTCATATTGAGGATGTAGCAACGCTATATGCTAGCTATTTATCTTTTGTAGAAAACGGTGCATTATTTGTCCCAAGCAGCCTTGAGCAGCAGTTAGGTGACGAGGTTTTTGTGGCATTTACTCTGCCAAACTCCAGCGAGCGTTTGCCGATGAGTGGTAAAGTAGTTTGGCTCAATCATAAAGCCAATGCCCATCGTCCAGCAGGGTTTGCAGTACAGATAGGCAAAGATGTCACCGGCCAAAGAATTAAGAATGAAGTAGAGCGCTTGCTTGCCGGCAAGATTGACAGTCAACAAAACACATATACTATGTAGGATAATAGCTGTTTATAAAGCACCTTAATAGCGCGACGGTACATACATATCATCAGGGATAGGCTCACGATAATACTCATCATCGCGCTTGCGCTCAGGCAGATCGACCTCATCACGGGGCACTTCTTTATAAGGGATTTGTTCTAATAGATGAGCGATACAATTGAGCCGAGCGCGTTTTTTATTATTGCCTTCCACGACCCACCACGGCGCTTCTGGTATATGAGTACGCTCAAACATCGTCTCCTTAGCCTTCGTATAATCTTCCCAGCGTCGTCTCGACTCTAAATCCATAGGGGAGAGCTTCCATTGCTTTAACGGGTCGTGAATACGGCTCATAAAACGCGAGTGCTGCTCGTCATCGGTGATAGAAAACCAGTACTTTACTAGCCTAATACCGGAGCGTACCAGCATGCGCTCAAACTCAGGTACCGATTGAAAAAACTCTTCGTACTGCGCATCGGTACAAAATCCCATTACCCGCTCCACGCCCACACGGTTGTACCAGCTGCGATCGAATAATACAATCTCGCCAGCCGCGGGCAGATGGGCAACATAGCGCTGAAAGTACCACTGTGATTGCTCACGCTCAGTAGGTGCAGGCAGCGCCGCCACTCGGCAAACTCTTGGGTTGAGGCGCTGAGTGATACGCTTGATCGCGCCGCCTTTGCCCGCAGAGTCCCGTCCCTCAAACACCACCACGATACGCTCACCGCGATCGACTACCCAGTCTTGTAGTTTGATCAGCTCGCGCTGCAAACGTACCAATTCTTGAAAATAAGTACGACGATCTAAGCGCTCTTGTTCGCTCATCTGACGCCCATCAAAACGAAAGTCACGCACATAGTCGTCTATTTCGTTCTCAAGCTCCTCATCATAACTATCAATTAGATCTTGATGCATTTTGCGCCGAAGCTCATCGTTGAACACCTCCTTATCCATACGACCAATAAAATTATCACGCTCCGCCGCGCTCATCTCGCTATGCTCTTGTCGGCTTAAGGACTTAGGATCTATGGTTGAGGGTATGCTTGCCATATTGTACTCGCTGATAGGGATAGATTTTATTATAGTTGCTAATACTCTATCACAGCTTTGCTATAAGCTAGAGACAGACTACGCTTTGTCAATAAAAAAACTCAAAACAATAAAATAAAAGTCAAAAAAATGCTCCCTAATCAATTATTAGAGAGCATTTTAGTGTAGCTAGTAGGTTTGTAGCGTTTCTTATTTCTCTAAAATACAAGTGACTCCTTGACCACCAGCGGCGCAGATAGAGATAAGCGCGCGACCTGAGCCTTTTTGATCAAGTAATTTAGCAGCCGTTGCTAAGATACGGCCGCCGGTAGCAGCGAAAGGATGCCCCGCGGCTAGTGATGAGCCATTGACGTTTAGCTTACTACGATCGATTGAGCCTAATGGTGCATCAAGACCTAGACGCTCTTGGCAGAAAGTCTCATCTTCCCATGCTGCAAGCGTGGATAGTACTTGTGAGGCAAAAGCTTCATGTATCTCATAAAAGTCAAAATCTTGCAAAGTCAAACCTGCGCGCTCAAGCATACGCGGTACGGCATAAGCGGGAGCCATAAGCAGGCCTTCTTTATCACCTGATTTACCGATGAAATCGACCGCTGCTGTTTCTTGATGGACGATATAAGCCAAAGGCTTAAGGCCATGCTCTTTTGCCCATTCATCGTTAGCCAATAGCACACAAGAAGCGCCATCGGTTAGCGGCGTAGAGTTGGCGGCTGTCATAGTAGGATTGGCGTTTTTCTTACCAAAGACGGGCTTGAGCTTTGCAAGCTTCTCTAAAGTGGTGTCCGGACGTAAGTTATTGTCGCGAGTCAAACCCTTATAAGGAGTGATCAAATCGTCAAAGAAACCTTCGTCATAAGCACGCGCCAAGTTTTGATGGCTATTAAACGCTAGCTGGTCTTGATCTTCACGGCTAATGTTCCACTCAAGAGCAGTAATCGCTTGATGATCGCCCATCGATAGCCCTGTACGCGGCTCACCGTTTTGTGGCGAGTCAATAAGATCCTTTGGATTGATGCTCATTAGTGCCTTTAGGCGCTGCTTGTTATCTTTGGCCGCGCCTAATTTAATCATCGCTTTACGTAGGCCGTCCCCAATGGCAATAGGGGCATCCGAGGTAGTATCAACACCGCCAGTAATAGCAGAATCGATAAGACCTAACGCGATTTTATTAGCGGACGCAAAAGTCGCTTGCAGGCCCGTACCACAAGCTTGGGCGATATCATAAGTGGGCGTATGCGGATTCAGCGCGGTATTTAAGGCGGCTTCGCGAGTTAAGTTTAAGTCGCGGCTTAGCTTAAGAACAGCGCCAGCGACTACTTCGCCAATAAGCTCGCCTTGTAAGTCATAACGCTCAACTAGTCCGTTTAGCGCGGCGGTTAACATATCGATATTGCTAGCATCAGCATAAGCACCATTTGAGCGTGCAAAAGGAATACGGTTGCCGCCTAAGATAGCTACGCGCTGTAAGCCTGAGCTGTTGCTGCTAGTCGCACTTTTTTTACTAGCCGCTGTCGTTGGCTTCTTAGAGGCTGCTTTTGGTGCCTCTTTTTGTTCAGTTTTTTGCTCAGTCATAGCTTTTTTCTCATTAGTGTTTTTGGTGGTAGCGGTTCTACTAGAGCTGGCTGGTTTTTTCTCATCTGCCGATTTTTCAGAGGCTTTTTTATCAGCTTTAGCTTTATCAGCGTCAGCATCAGCTTGTTTGCTAGCTTCTGGCTCTACTGATTTTGATTGAGTAGTAGCTTCAAGCTCTTCTTGTTTAGCCGCTTCAGCTTCATTTGCCATGTCTTGTTTTATTTTGGCTTTTTTATCTGCTTGCTCATTAGTCGAGGATTTAGTGACTGGTTGGCCATCAGCATCTACTATTTCAGTATGCTGCTTTAGATCGGCGATTGACTCATAGTTTGCAGTATGGTCTTTATCGCTAGTTTGAGATGCTGCTGCTTGAGTGTCAGTAGTCGTGCTATCATTACCTTTAACGACTGTGGTTCCAACAATAGGGCTGTCTTTTTTATTACTCATAATAAAGGTATCCTTAAAATAGTGGTGAAAGAAAATAACAGTGAAAGTTAAGTGATAAATAAAAAGTTATAAACAAAGAGAGTAAGATAGTTAGTCAATATATAGGATAATAGTAGGTTATCATAATAATTTTCATGGCCTTCTTGTAGCGCTTTAGCAAATTTTTACTACTCTAAGAGCCGATATTAGGTAACAAGATATAATGGTAGACTCAGCAGTAATGATAAGAGGTATTACTTACTAGCTCATTTAATAATATATTGTTATCATTGATGCTTAAAGACATAACTTATAGTAAAAATATTTTAACATAGGCCAAAGGTTTTTAAATCATTATAGAGTAACTGTGCTGTCTACGTTTGTTGTCTATCTAAGCCCTTGACTTTTTGTTAACTTTGCAAAGGTTGTGATTGAATCTATTTAACTTAGCTTTTCATTATTTATAAATACAGGAGTATTTTATGTCAGATCGTTATGGTGATTTTGTACAATCTTCAATTGGTAAAAAAGTAGCAAAGAATTTAGGTTTGCCGCAGCCTGTGAGTTTGGATCGCTTTGAGGCCGGTCAGCGTTTGGTACGTGGCAGCGTGTTAGTAGGCCGCGCAAATGGTGATGATATGAGCGTTAGTCACTCGGTGGCGCGCATTTTATCTAAATTGCATGCTGAGGTTTTTGTTAATAGCCGTGATGATGCCAAAGACGCCTTAGCCGAAGCGGGTATCGAAGCAAAAGCCAATACCGGCAGTAAAGACAAATTCAAAGTATTATTATTTGACGCCAGTAATATCAGTAATGCCAGTGAGCTCAAACAACTCTATGACTTTTTTCATCAAGTCGCTCGCAGCGTTGAGAAATCAGGCCGCGTGGTCATTATCGGTCGCCCGCCTGAAGCCATTGACGATGTACAAAAAGCGCTGGCTCAGCGCGCGCTAGAAGGTTTTGTGAAGTCAGTAGGCAAAGAGTTCAAACGTGGTATCACCGCTCAGCTGATTTATGTGGCTGAAGGGTCTGAGGAAAACCTAGATTCCTCACTGCGCTTTTTTACCTCTGCGCGCTCCGCTTATGTCTCAGGACAAGTGATCCGTGTTGGTAAGGGTCATACTATCGATATCGATTGGTCACAGCCGCTAGCGGGCAAAACTATGCTAGTTACTGGAGCTAGCCGCGGTATCGGTGAAGCTATTGCACGAGTATTGGCACGCGAAGGCGCTCATGTTATGTGCCTTGATGTGCCGCAGCAACAAGCTGACTTACAAAAAGTTGCAAGCGAAATCAGTGGCTCAACCTTGACAGTAGATATCACTAGTGAAGATGCTGGCGAGCAAATCGCTGAAGCGGCACAAAAGCGTGGCGGGCTTGACGCCATTATTCATAATGCTGGGGTGACGCGTGATAAGACGCTAGCGAATATGGATGAGCAAAAGTGGGATATGGTCATCGACATTAACCTAAATAGTGTCGCTGAGCTTAATAAATACTTGCTTGAGAAAAACGTATTAAAAGACGATGCTCGTATTGTCTGCGTCTCTTCAATCTCAGGTATCGCTGGTAACTTGGGCCAAACTAACTATGCTACTTCCAAAGCTGGCGTTATCGGCTTAGTCGATGCTACTGCTAAGCAGTTAGCGACTGAGGGTAAAGGCATGACTATCAATGCGGTGGCGCCAGGCTTTATCGAGACGCAAATGACCGAGGCTATTCCTTTTGCTATTCGTGAAGCGGGTCGCCGTATGAACTCTATGAGCCAAGGCGGTCTACCTGTCGATGTCGCTGAAACTATTGCTTGGTTGGCCTCTCCTGCATCCGGCGGCTTAAACGGCAACACCGTACGGGTTTGTGGTCAAAGCTTACTGGGCGCATAAAGCGTTAATCCTGTGCTGGGATAAAAATTACCAGCTAATTTTCGCTTAGCTAGTGATACTGATTTATAATAATCTAAGTATTTGATTTTATTATTAATTTTTATTAAAATTCACATATGCTTACGAAAAAATGGTCAATAAATGTTAAGAAAGCTGCCCGAGGGTGGCTTTTTTATGATAAAAACACAGCAATAAAAGCTATTTACCCCATAGTTAAGTTTGTTAAGCCCTATCTAGGATTGATTTATGTCAGATACTCGTTATGATGCGTTGCCTAAGGCGCATACCACTTATGCCAATATTATCAAGAGCTTGTTGCCCATTGGCGATCATTCTAAAGTCAGTAAAGACGCGCTGCCATCAGCGACTTATTCTGTAGATGACTTACATATTGATCAAAGCAATTTGAATGATTATCGTAAGATTTGCGGTTTTGCCGATAATGGTAAAGTGCCTATTACTTACTTTGCGGTACTGTCGCAAACCTTGCAGATGAATATGATGGTTAAGGAGCCGTTCCCGTTTCCGATGTTGGGTCTGGTGCACATTGACAATTTAGTCATTCAGCATCGTCCTATTGGTGAGCGTGAGACGGTCACTATGTCAGTTACATTTGCCAATCTGCGCGATCATGCGCAAGGTCAGCAATTTGACTTTGTCACTACGGTTAAATCACAAGACGATATCATCTGGGAAGGCACTTCTACTTATTTGGCTCGCGGTAAAAAGCCTAAGACTAATGGCATCAAAAAAAGTGCGCCGCGTCCAGTAACGATCAAGCCTATGGTTGATGAGGCAGGCACGCATAAAGTGTTTGAGGTGCCAGAGGATATCGGCCGCCGTTATGCTTTTATCTCAGCCGACTTTAACTTAATCCATCTACATCCTTTATCGGCAAAAGCCTTTGGTTTCCCAAAAGCTATCGCTCATGGCATGTGGTCAAAAGCTAAGTGCTTAGCGATGATGAATGATTTGCCAGACGCTTTTAGTGCTGAGGTTGCTTTTAAATTGCCTATCTTTTTGCCATCAGAGGTTGAGCTAATCGCTGAGCCAGTAGCTAAGCTTGAAAGTAGCGACGATCATTGCAACTTTGGCTTATACAGTGCCAAAAATGACAAGCCGCATTTAGCAGGCGTCGTCAAACTATTAAAAGAAACTAACTAAGCAAATCCGGGCGTGTTGAGCGTCAAGGCGCTCTAGTATTTATACTTTATAAACAGGCTAATAATCTAAGTTTTGTCTGTTTGTTTATCAATAAAGCCATGCTTTAAGACGGCAGTCATCATTTTTGTTAAGATAAAACTAATGGCTGTCCTTATTGCATTTATCCACAAACCGCTATTATCCATTCAATTTACGACTATGACTGAAAATAACCAAACCTCGCCACCTGCCGCAGCAGCGCTAACTGATATCAACGTAGCCGATCAAAACAGCAAGCTCGATCATGGCGTTAATCTAGCGGATGCACTCAATCCTTACTTTCGCCCTGATGAGCAAACCATCGTTTGCGGAGCGCTTGATAGCGAAAAAGTAGCGGCTCTAGCAAAAGCTGGGGTCGAGCTAGTTATCAATTTGCAGACCGATGAGGAGCTTGAATTTGATGAAGCGGCCGCGGTCAAGCAAGCAGGCATGGCTTATGAGCATCTGCCTATTAATGGTGCTGCCGATTTAAAGCAGCTGAATATCTTGGAGTTTGATAAGATATTACGCCAACATCACGGCAAAAAAATGGCTATGCACTGCGGCTCAGGTAATAGAGCAGGCGCGGCAATGGCACTACGAGCAGGCTGGCTACGAGGACGCAAAATGGATACCGCTATGCAAAGTGGCCGTAGCCATGGCATGACCAAGCTTGAAGAAGAGGTACATAATCGGCTCTTAGTGCCGCGTTAATTACAAACATATTTTACAGCAGCAGGCGACCCATAGGTGGCCTGTTTTGCTATCAAGGCTTATCACTTACCAATACTCTTTAGTTTTAAAACCGACCATCCGTCAGCCAGCAGGAATAGCGATGATAGACAATAATAATATTAATAATGAGCTTGAGCAGCAGTTGCAGCAGCTATTGACTAGATTGCAATTAGATGACGCGCCCGCAGGAGGCTCAGTAGTCGTCTATCAGTCTGGCAAATGTATCGCGCAAGCTAATGTTGGAATGGCGCAGCTAAACTCACTCTGGCAGCCCGATACCTTGGCGCTGAATTTCTCCACTGGTAAAGGCGTGCTGGCAACCCTAGTGCATGTGCTTGTCTCAAAGCAGCTATTGGCTTACGACACGCCTATAGCTCATTATTGGCCTAAGTTTGCGGCTAATGGTAAGAGTGCGATTACCCTGCGGCAAGTTATGTCACACCAAGCAAGCTTATTTGCTATTAGCAGTATTGATACCGATAGTGAGACTTTACTCAATTGGCCTGAGATGTTAGTCAAAGTCGCCGCCATGGCTGTTACTAAACCTGATGATAATGAGCGCTATGACAGCGCTTATAGTGCGTTAGTTTATGGTTGGATATTGGGCGGTTTGGTTGAGGGGGTGACGCAGATGTCACTGGCTGAGGCGCTGCGATTTTACTTAACTGAGCCTTTGGGTATTAGTGATAGTTGCTATTTTGGCGTGCCAGCGGATAAAGTGGGGCAAGTCGCAAAACTAGCCAAAGACTTTGAGCCCATGGCCCAAGATGATTCGCCTCTACGTCACAAACGTCATAAACCAGTGTTAAGAGCTGAGTCAAAACAGACGCTAGCGGTTTACGAGCAGCTACCTAGCTATAAGTGTTGGCAGCGCTTAGCTATCACTAATCAGCAAGTCTCAGCTGAGGCTAGTCTGACCGCTACCCAAATCAATCGCTTGTATTTTAACCATAGTGCTATCCATGCCAGCAACTACCGAGCGGCATTAGTGCCCGCTAATAAACAGCCTATTGATTACTATAATGAACAAACACTCCAAGCGATAATTCCAGCTGCTAATGGTGTGGCGTCAGCAAAAGCACTAGCGACCATTTATGCCATGCTGGCAAGTGGCGGAGTCTGGCAAGGCCAAACGCTGATTGATAAAGCCACTTTTGCACAGTTATCTGCGGTGCAAGCTGATGGTGATGACGCGGTTATGCCTGCAAAGATGCAATGGCGTTTGGGTTATCATAGATTATTTAGCGTCTGTCAGCATGATGATAACGCCGCTAATCACAGCGTCCAGCAGGGGTTTGGTCACATGGGTTATAACGGCTCAGTCGCTTGGTGTGACCCTACTCGTAAGCTCTCCTTTGCCTTTATTCATAACTTTGATGTAACCATGCTCAATGATATTCGCCAGTTTGCTCTAAGTGAGGCAGTACTAGAGCTTATTAAAGCTCAAAGCTAAGTTTGAGAAAAATCAGTTGTATGGTTTGTTAGGTGTCATTTTTAATAAAGAGGGCGCGCTCAAGCCATGGATAAAGATGGAGGTCAAAATCACTATCGAACAAACAACCCATAGTTTAGTAGCATCAGCTTCGCTAAATAAGTCTTTATTGAGCGCATAGGATAAATAATATAAAGTACCAATACCGCGAATACCTAAGGCGGAGATGGCATACTTTTCAGTATGATGCATATTTAGGCCAGTAAGCGCTATCACTCCGCCAATGGGGCGTATCAAAAATAAAAATACGAAGCTGACGATATAGACCGGCCAAGTCAGCTCAATGCCAGATTGTAGCCCTTGACCGATGAGCATGCCAAAAGCAACCAAGACTACTGACATCAATAAACCTTCAGATTGTTCAGCAAAATCGTGTAGTTTTTGGTGGTAAGAGTGCTTATGCTCTGAGCGCCGAAAAGCAAAAGCGGCGACAAATACGGCGATAAAACCATAGCTATGTACGTATTCAGCCAGTCCGTAAGCGAGCAAAGTCAAGGCAATGACTACGTA
Organism: Psychrobacter sp.; assembly: GCA_029267175.1. Lineage (GTDB taxonomy): Bacteria > Pseudomonadota > Gammaproteobacteria > Pseudomonadales > Moraxellaceae > Psychrobacter. The sequence continues at coordinate 31,864 of JARIDJ010000100.1, forward strand.
GCCTTGTGACATGCTGGTCTCGTTAGATTTCTTTGAAAAAACTACTTTAGCTAACACTTTACCCACTACGATACCAACTGCTACGCCTGCTAGTATTTTCCACAGTACTTCATAAGTAAACCATGACCATAACATCTCTGCGCTAAAGCGCTGACCGTCGTTGTAAGCCTCAGCGATGTTGATAGCCAGATAAACAAAGGGAAAAGCTAGACCATCATTAAGGCCAGCCTCTGAGGTTAAGGTAAAGCGCGGGGTATCCTCGCCGCCAGTATTAGGCGGGCCTACTTGAATGCTAGCAGCTAGCACCGGATCGGTTGGCGCTAATACTGCTCCTAACAATATAGCCGCGCCTAAAGTAAGGCCAAAGGTGTAGTAGCCTAAGACTGCCATAGCGAAGATACAGATAGGCATAGTAATCAATAGCAAGCGCACAGTAGGACGCCATAAATGCCAAGCCAGCTCAGTATCTATCTTGATGCCAGCGCCTACCAAAGATACTAATACCACAATCTCCGTCACTTTTTCGATGACGATACTATTCTCAAGTGGATTTAAGAACGACAAAGTTAGCCAAAAATAACCCACTATCATACCGAAGCTCACTTGTAGCATAGGCAAAGAGATAGGCAAGCGTTTGGAGATAATAGGGAACAGTGCGCCTAACAAGAACGCCACGCCGCCTATCAATAATACAAAGTTATAGTTCTCGATCATAAGGTCTGCATGCGCCAATAAAATAACGTTAATAAGAAATATCGTTAATAATAAGCTTATCTTTATCTAGATAAGTAAGCTAAATCGCTACTTATAATGACGGGAAAAAACAAATTTTTCCGCAAAAAAACGTTATCACTTTAGATAATACGTTGGTTTTTGGTACTGGCTAATAATTGCTTACAGCTAGGATTGAGAATTTGATTAAGAGTTTTTGAAGATAAAATATAAACTCTATCTTCAAACAAAAAAGCCAGCGCTAGGCTGACTTGTTTGAAAAAATAAAATATTTTTATTTAATGACTCTTAACGCTCGACTTGGCTGACGTCACGTACCGCGCCAGTATCAGCGCTCGTAGTCATTGCAGCATAAGCGCGCAGAGCAGGCGAGACATGACGCTCACGGTTAACTGGCTTCCACGCATTACTACCGCGACTCTCCATCTCTTCGCGGCGAGCGGCTAGATCGGCATCGCTCACTTGCACATTGATAGTACGATTAGGGATATCAATATGGATAGTATCGCCCTCGACCACTAAACCAATAGCGCCGCCTTCAGCCGCCTCTGGGCTTGCATGACCGATTGATAATCCTGAAGTACCGCCAGAGAAGCGGCCATCGGTGAGTAGTGCACACTCTTTACCTAAGCCTTTGGACTTCAAATAAGTCGTTGGATAGAGCATCTCTTGCATACCAGGGCCCCCTTTAGGGCCTTCGTAGCGGATAATGACGACATCACCGGCGACTATTTGGTCATCAAGTACCGCAGTGACGGCATCGTCTTGCGACTCAAAGATACGTGCGCGACCGGTGAATACTAGAATGCTCTCATCAACACCAGCGGTCTTGACCACACAGCCACGCTCGGCGATATTACCGTACAGTACAGCAAGGCCACCATCTTCTGAATAAGCGTGCTGGGTACTACGAATACAGCCTGACTCGCGGTTGACATCAAGGTTTGACCACTCTTGAGACTGTGAGAAAGCTTGAGTAGTACGTACACCGCCAGGAGCAGCGATATAGCGTGCGCGCGCCTCAAGATTGTTAGGATTCATGATATCCCATTTATCGATCGCTTCTTTCATCGTCGCGCTGTGGATGGTTGGGATATCAGTATTTAATAATCCGGCGCGATCAAGCTCGGCTAATAAGGCAAAGACCCCGCCGGCACGATGCACATCTTCCATATGGTATTTTTGTGAGGCGGGAGCGACTTTAGCTAGACAAGGCACACCGCGGCTTAAACGGTCAATATCATGCATTTTAAAATCAACTTCTGCTTCATTGGCCGCCGCTAATAGATGCAAAATAGTATTGGTCGAGCCGCCCATAGCGATATCTAAGGTCATCGCGTTTTCAAAGGCAGCTTTGGTTGCAATAGAGCGCGGTAGTACTGAATCATCGTCTTGCTCATAACGACGCTTGGCCAAATCGACAATAGTACGACCGGCTTCTAAAAATAACTCGCGGCGTAAAGAGTGCGTCGCAAGAAGTGAGCCATTACCCGGCAATGCTAAACCTAAAGCTTCGGTCAAGCAGTTCATCGAGTTGGCGGTGAACATACCAGAGCATGACCCACAAGTCGGACAAGCGGATGATTCAATAGCCAATACATCTTCATCACTGATATTATCATCAGCGGCGTCCATCATTGCATCGACAAGGTCAAGCTTACGAATCGCGCTGCTGTCATCACCATCGGTATTGTGGCTTTTACCCACTGTGCTGGCAAGAATCTTACCCGCTTCCATCGGGCCACCTGAGATAAACACCACTGGTATATTCAGGCGCATGGCCGCCATTAGCATCCCCGGAGTGATTTTATCGCAGTTAGAGATACAGACTAAGGCGTCGGCGCAGTGCGCATTAACCATATATTCTACCGAATCAGCGATTAAGTCGCGGCTAGGCAGTGAGTAAAGCATACCGCTATGACCCATAGCAATACCGTCATCGACCGCGATAGTATTGAACTCTTTAGCGACGCCGCCAGCGCTTTCGATCTCGCGCGCTACCATCTGACCTAAGTCTTTAAGATGGACGTGACCGGGCACAAACTGAGTAAACGAGTTGGCTATAGCGATGATAGGCTTACCAAAATCGCCATCAGTCATGCCCGTTGCGCGCCATAACGCTCGCGCGCCTGCCATGTTACGACCACCGGTAGAGGTTTTTGAGCGATAATCCATGTGATATTCCTTACAAATAGGTGTGATACATTGGGTGATACATTGGGTGACAAATTAGATGATTATAAATTTACGCCAATAAAGTTCAATAAAATATAGTGCTCATCCTTCTAAAAAGACGGCTACTCAACCCGCTCTAAAATAGCGGCCTCAAACCAAGGCAGCTCTGCTTTATTGGCTTCAAGTTTGGTCATAACCGTTAACGCATGAGTGGCTGGTAAATATTGATAATCGCTGCTAGCGGCAAAGCTGATAAAAGGGTTGTCATCGACATTTTCTTCATCGATACTGATTAGCGTCTGCTTATCATTCTTGTACAGCACATCAACCCGGCCAAAAAAATGCCAATCTTTAAAAGCAGCCACTAGCGCATCGGCTTGGTTTTGAGTATATATTTGCTGAGTGGCTTTGCCGGTATTACTCCAATGCAAGCGTACTGCCAATTGCAGCGCCTCGCTAAAGACCACCAGCGAGCCTGTTACCTTGACATGCCACGGCTGTGCTATTAGTGCTGCCTCTATACCTATTAGCTTGGCCGCTTCACTTGCCGTCATCATAGTATCAAATTGGCTGAGCAATTTGGTAGTCAAAGGATTCGCCTGCTTAACAGCGTCCTCTAAACTATCATAATGATATAAAAATGGCAGCGGCAGATCTTGAGTGATGGTTTTTTCATTGACTTTACAGTTATGAATACGCCAGCCAATAGCTTTATCTATCAAAGCTTCTGCTAGGATAATAGCGTTTGGATCAATGCTTTTTTTTATCTCAGTGAGGCTAGCAATGTCTTCATAGACCGTTTCGGCTGATAATGGCGTCGCTATAGAGTCGTTAGTATGCTCGACATTAGAGTCGATATCACCAGCTAATTGAGTAGGCAAAAGTGTCAAATGAATAAACCTAATAGCAGTAGAGTAGAGGGCTAATATAACATTATGAGCCGTAACTCGCCAATAAATTCGCGGGCTTAGTTACTTATGCTAGCTATCAATAAAGCCTAGTTTGGAGTATTGAGAGCTTGTGCTAAAGCCCTATTTCGTCCACTATAATAATGATATCTTTGCTGTCGCTAAATCCATTAAGGTATTAAAGTTTTCAGCTTTCAATACCCTTATCGTTTTTAACTTTTAATTTTGAAGATTAAAAATCACTTATATAAAGGAGAGAAACTATGAGTCAAGAGAAGCAAGCTAACTATGACGATAATAATATTTTTGCCAAAATGCTAAAGGGTGAGATTCCTTATCATAAGGTTTATGAAGATGATAAGACTTTAGCTTTTATGGATATCATGCCGCAAGCTAAAGGTCATGTATTAATCATTCCAAAGCAGCAAGCGGTGGATCTTGCTGATCTTGAGCCAGAATTTGCTACGGCGGTATTGATGACTGCCAAAAAAGTCATGGCAGCTCAGCGTCAGGTGTTCGAGCGTGAAGGCATCATTCAGATGCAGCTTAATGGTAGTGAGGCCGGGCAGACGGTCTTTCATTATCATCTGCATCTGATTCCTAGCAGCATTCATGAATTGGGCCGTCATGCGGTCACGCAAGCTGACCAGACAGAGCTTGCCAATATGGCTAAGCAGTTGGCCGCGGCAATCGCTACTTAATGCTATAGAGAATAAACCATTAAATAACAGTAACTCAAAATTAAATAGGGCAACTTAATAGTTGCCTTTTTTATTCTCCGATTTTGTTGTCCAAGAACTGGTGATATAAAATGTTAACCATTGGGGTTATTTTGGAGTTTAGCAAGCGACTGTGTTATAAAAAGAACCCACAGTTTTTAATCTTGGTAATATTTGATGTTTTTGTAAGTTTTTCGGTGGCCAGATTTTACTGAAAATTGCTGCATAAGCCGAATTTGATAAGTCTACTTTTAGAGACCTATACTATGAAGAATAAGAAATTTCGTTCTACTATTTTGATGCCAGTATTCATCCCGACAGCGGTGGTGATGTTTTTATTGGTCATTGGCACTGCTACTAGTCCTGAATTAGCCAGTAACTTGTTTAGTGAGGTGCTAAGCTTTACCACCTCCAATTTTGGCTGGTTTTATATGCTAGCCACCGCACTGTTTTTGATGTTCATTGTGATCTTGGCTTTCTCGCCTTATGGCACTATCAAGCTTGGGCCGGATCATGGCGTCCCACAATACAACTTTATCGAATGGTTTTCGATGTTGTTTTCGGCAGGGTATGGCATTGCTTTATTATTTTATGGCGTTGCCGAGCCAGTGACGCATTTTGCTATGCCGCCGCTCTCAGAGCCTGAGACGATAGCTGCTGCCAAAGAGGCGATGCAGATTGCTTATTTTCATTGGGGTTTTCATATATGGGCCATCAATGGCGTGGTAGCTTTAACGCTAGCTTATTTTGCTTTTCGTCAAGGATTGCCTTTGTCAATGCGCTCGACGCTTTATCCTATCATCGGTGAAAAAATATATGGTCCTATCGGTCATGCAGTAGATGTATTCGCTATTTTGGGTACTTTGTTTGGTTTGGCAACGAGTCTGGGTATCTCTGTCTCGCAGATTAATACCGGTTTGAATTATTTAGTTCCGAGCATTCCTGTTAATACTACCGTACAGGTGATTGCTATTACTATCATCACCGGATTAGCGCTAATATCGGTGCTGGCAGGGATGGATAAAGGGGTAAAACGCTTATCTATCTTAAATATGATACTGGCCACGGCGCTGATGTTATTTGTGTTTATCGTCGGTCCTTCAGTGTTTATTCTTAATGCCTTTATGGAAAATACCGGCAGCTATCTAGGTAATATTGTCGAGCGTACCTTTAGTCTGCAAGCCTATCAGCAAGGCGATTGGATCACCAGTTGGACACTGTTTATCTTTGCTTGGACGATTTCTTGGTCGCCGTTTGTCGGCATATTTATCGCCAAGATTAGCCGTGGTCGCACGATTCGTGAGTTTATCGCTGGTGTCATGTTAGTACCTACTATCTTTACTTTCTTCTGGTTTGCCGTATTTGGCGATACTGCTCTCAATATGATTATGGTACAAGGCTATGAATCACTAATTACTGAGGTACAAAATAACCAAGCCATTGCTTTATTTAAGCTGCTTGAGAACTTGCCTTTTACCCAGGTAGTATCAGCTTTGGCAGTAGTGCTTATTATTACCTTTTTTATCACCTCCTCTGATTCAGGCTCTTTGGTTATTGACTCATTAGCAGCAGGCGGCCGCAGTGATACACCCGCGTGGCAGCGTACCTTTTGGGTGCTGATATTAGGCGTTGTTGCCTCGGTACTCTTGCTAGCAGGGGGCCTTAAGGCACTACAAACCGCGGCTATCGTCAGTGCGTTACCCTTTACTATTATTATTTTGATAGCGATGTTTGGTATGTGGCGGGCGCTTCGTATTGAAGGCCATCGTAATCAGAGCTTGGCTAATGACAGTCACTTACCGCCGCATCTGCTCAAACTAGAAGCGTGGCGCGACCGAATTGACTATATTACCGAGCAGCCAAGCCGCGAGGAAGTACTGAGCTATATCAAAGGTACAGTAATGTCCTCAATGACAGAGGTGGCAGAGAAATTTGCTGAGACCGGCTGGGTGCCTGAGGTCAACTATGATGACACTAATAATCGAGCGGTGCTCGAGCTGCAGCGCGGTGATGATGTAGAGTTTTGGTACGAAGTTCGCTTATCTAACCACGAAATGCCTGATTATTATCCAGAAGATAGTCAAAGAGATCTATCGCAAGAGCATTTTTATCGGGCGCAAGTGTACCTGCGCCGCGGCGCACAAACGTATGATTTATATGGTTATCAATCAGAATCGGTAATCAATGATATCATTGATCAGTTTGAGAAGTATTTGCACTTCTTACATGAATCTCCAAACTCTTTGCCATGGCGGATGCAGGAGCATGATGACAATATCACTTTGGAGCAAGGTAGTGTGTTTGATAAGTAGCTTTAACCCGCCTTAACTTATCTATTAACGACAAAGTTAATGCCTTGCAATCTAACGATAAACCCTTAGAATAACGGCTTGTTTTTATTGAATTATATTCATTAAGAAGCAAGCCGTTTTTTATGTCTTTAGAGTTTTATACTATGTCCTTATCAGCCACTCATGATCATCCCCTATTGCAGCCGTTAACTATTGGCGGTCTAACTATCGAAAATCGCTTAATGGTAGCGCCAATGGCAGGAGTGACAGACAATCCTTTTCGCAAATTATGCAAGTCATTTGGGGCAGGGCACGCCGTCAGTGAGATGATTATTGCAGATACTGCCTTGTACGCGCGTAAAAAATCCTTGTACCGGGCTAATTTTGAGGGTGAGATTGCGCCGATCTCTGCGCAGATAGCGGGCGCTGAGCCTGATAAATTGGCAGAGGCCGCGCGTTATCAGATCGACAATGGCGCGCAGATTATCGATATAAATATGGGCTGTCCAGCCAAAAAAGTTTGCCGTAAGCTGGCGGGTTCCGCACTACTGCAAGATGAGGATTTGGTCGCGCGCCTGCTTGATGCGGCGGTAGAGGCGGTCGATGCGCCGGTGACTTTAAAGACGCGCTTGGGCTTTGAAAACGGGCGTGAAAATATTTTGCGCGTGGCAAAAAGAGCAGAGCAAGCGGGCATAGCTGCCATTGCTATTCATGGGCGTACCCGCGAGGATATGTATACCGGCAACGCTCGCTACGAGCTGATACGTGAGGTCAAAGACAGTATAAGTATTCCGGTGATTGCTAACGGCGATATCGATAGTGCCCAAAAAGCCAAACAAGTCTATGAGCTGACCGGCTGTGATGCAGTAATGATTGGCCGCGCGGCGCAAGGACAGCCTTGGCTATTTCGCGATATTGAACATTATTTGCGTACGGGTGAAATATTAGCGGCACCTACGGTTAGTGAGATTAAAGAGATAGTATTAGCGCATTTGCACGAATTATATGAGTTTTATGGTGAGTATTCAGGCTGCCGTATCGCGCGAAAACATATCGCTTGGTATACCACCGGTATTCCAAATTCTAACGCCTTTCGTCAAGCCATGTATGGTGAGGAAAGTACTGCTGGTCAGTTTAAAGTAGTTGAAGCTTTCTTACAGGCTCATGAGTAGTATTTTTTAGCGGTTATAACAACTATTTATCTATACTAGCAGCGTTATTAGCAGTGTTTGGCCCTTGTTTTGCAGCGCTCCTTTTATTTTGCTTATTTTTATTTTGCTTATTTTGCCAAGGAAAGCGGCCCTCCAATTCTACTTGTAAAGACAGGCTTAAAAAAGTACGGATTAGCACGATGATGCCTAAGACCAGTACCTTACGTAAAGTCGGTTCTGTGACTACTGTCGCCATAATATCAGCAGCGATAAGCACCTCTAATCCTAATAAAATAGACTTACCAACGGTTTGTCTGATTTCAGTATAAGCTTGATGAGTAAATCCAGCCCCCACCTTTATAGCTCTATAAAAAGCATAAATAATGCCAAAGAGCATTATCAGCACACCGATAACCTCAACGATCTTAGCAATAATATCTATGTAGTGAGCTAAAACATCTATCAAATCATATCTCCTTATATCCGGTTTATTCTAAGGCTATTGTATATATTCAGCTAATCAAGTAAAGTCAAAGCCTGCCCTGATAAATAACAGTGCTGCGAATTACTTATTAGCCTTCAATTGCTAATACAGGGTTATGATAAAGAAGTAAACCATTGTTTTGTGACTAGAGGGCTTAATGATTAGTATTATGTGGCTAGAAAGCTTTGCTAATATATAATATTAGTAGCGTTATAGTATTTTTATACTGCTGATTATTAGTAATGATATTTTATTAGAGCTATGTATGGTTATTGGCAGAAGGTTTGATAGTGTGGCATATTGGAGACTTAGTGTGATAGTAAACAGTAATGGATATATCAATTAAATAACAAGGATGTTTTATGGCTAATCCCTCAAAAAAAGCAATCGCGAAAACCGTAAAAGGTAAAAACATCATTATAACGGGTGCTTCAAGCGGCATTGGTGAGCGCACCGCTTTTTTGCTTAGCGAATGCGGCGCTCATGTTATTTTGCTGGCGCGTACCGAAGATAAGCTCAAGGCGGTCAAAGAAAATATTGAAGCTTTGGGCGGCAAGGCGAGTTATTACCCTTGTGATCTAACAGATATGGAGGATATCGAAAAGACCAGCCAGCTCATTCGCAATGATTTTGATAGTATCGATGTGCTAGTCAATAACGCTGGTCGCTCCATTCGCCGCTCTGTCCATGAATCGGTTAATCGCTTCCATGATTTTGAGCGTACCATGGATATCAACTATTTTGGCGCGGTGAAGATTATCTTAGCTTTCTTACCGGGTATGATAGAGCGTAAAACCGGTCAAATCGTCAATATCTCATCGATTGGCGTACTGGCGAATAGTCCGCGTTTCGGCGCTTATGTCGCCTCAAAATCCGCTCTAGATGCCTTTAGCCGCTGCCTAGCCGCCGAGGTCAAAGGCGATAATATTACGATTACCAATATTTTTATGCCACTTGTGCGTACGCCAATGATTGCGCCAACGAAGCTTTATCGCTACATGCCAGCGCTGATGCCTAACGAGGCCGCCTTGATGGTTGCCAAAGCCATCGTACAAAAGCCAAATAGTATCGCAAGCGGTATGGGTAAATTCGCTTCTGCGACTTATTCGCTAGCACCAGCGATTAACGTTGGTATTCAGTCTATCGGCTATCGCATCTTTCCAAGCTCGTCAGCGGCGCAAACCACCGATACCAAGCCGACTCTAGCTCAGCGCGCCTTTGCTAGAATTCTACCGGGCGAGTATCATTAAGGTAGAGTTTGAGTGGATTTGATAGAGATAAAAAAGGGTACTGAAGTATCCTTTTTTATTTGTTATAAATTTTGTCAGAGTAATGAAGAATGTTAGTAGGTTGGGTGGAGCATGCGACACCCAACAATAATATATCGAAAAGCTACTCAATTACCCCAATTTACAGGTAACAAACCATCCGCTACAAATCGGTGGAACGATGAATATTGCCAATCCTGAACCCGTTCAACGTATCCATGCTTAACAGGATTCATGTGGGTATAGTCGATATGAGCGCGATAATCGGCCTCATTGCGAATACAATGCTCCCAAAACCTGCGTTGCCAAATACCACGCTCACCTTTTCTGCGTCGGCTCTTTGAGATACGTTCGGTTTTTTTTATGCGATAAGAAAAATAGTATTTAATCAATTTAATGCGCTTTGAAAAGTCAGCATCGTTATCTGGCATAGTACATACCATATGCAAATGATCAGGTAAGATAACAATAGCATCGATATGGAAAGGGTGTCTTTGCTTGACGGTCTTAAAAGCAAATCGTAGGGTTTCAATCTCTTTGATAAGTAAGTCGCCTGATCTTTCAGCAAGGTTAACGGTTATGAAATAGCTAGCACCTTGATGATAGTGTCTGCGATATTGCATGGTATTCTACAAGTGATAGGGTAGAGTACATCTTAATCTATCATGTTGGGTGTCGCAAGCTCCACCCAACCTACGGGCTTGGCATCATCATGAGGATGGTATGACTATGGAGCTAATACCTACGGCAATTCATAACGCGGCTCGTCACACTGGTGGAAGAGCAGTAGTTACAAAAGGAAAGCAGATAGCAATTGGAGCTCTATTAACAACGCTGCAAGGTTTGGCAATAGCAGCAGAAGTTACGGATCCATCTACTTACATTTCATCAGGTAGTAGATACATCGGTCCTGATGGTAAAACATATGAGTGGGAAGATTATTCCAAGAAGTTTCTAAAAAATAAGTAGAGGTTAACTTAATGAAAGACAATACTTCTCTGTCGGACATAAAAAGATTAAAAAGTTTAGAAGATTTTTTAGGTTTGAAATTACCTCAAGATTATAGAAATTTTCTATTAGAACACAATGGTAAGAAATTTTTAAAAAACACTTTTGAGGTATCTAAAGGTGAATATTCTGTAGTTCATCATGTATATAGACTTTCAAATGATAATGACTATTTTGATTTATTGAATGCTTACAAGAACAAGAGAAGTACGAAATTCGAAGAAAACAATAATTTCTTAGTAGTAGCTGACGACAATGTAGGCAACTATATAATACTTAGCTTGGAATTAAGTACTTTTGGAGAAATATACTTTTATGACAATGACACACTAGGCAATAATTATACTAAGCTTGCAAACTCTTTTGAGGAGTTCTACAGCTCTTTATTCGACTTACAAGAAATTTCGGTTTATGAAAATTTAGTAGATGAAGCTCTTGATAAAAAAGATATTCAGCTTCTGAAGTTTGCCTTAGAACAAGGTTACGATATTGAAAATTTAGATAAATACGGTAGAAACCTGATTGAGAGAAGCGTCATCTCAGGAGATATGGATTTGATAAAATTTGTATTAGAACTTCAACCCGAGGCAAGAAATGCCATATCAATAGCTGAAGAAAACTATAGGTTTTTCAAAGATGAATATGCACCAATCTTAGCTATTCTAAAAATACATTATGGTATTTAGTACGTAGATACCATAATAAAAATAACCTTAAAATCTCAATTTTCATGCAAAGAGTCATTAGAAAATTGCTAGTTTTCAAGAACCGCTTGAGCAATGGATAATATCTTACGTAGATAAGGTTTGAGCTTAAAACACTCAACAAATAATCTATCTAAAAGTTCAATCTTTAGAACACAAATAACTCTGGTTATGTACCAGAGTTATTTCTATGGATTAGACCAATTATCGATTATTAATGATTATAGGATAAGAAATAGTCTGAGGCGCAGGCGGTGGCGCGGTTCTTACTACCTCGGTTACTGCCTTATCGGTTGCCTTATCCTTAATCCAAATATCAGCATAGCTGTCTCCACTGAACCATGCCGTACCGATATCGGTGACGAAATCTAGCTGATAATTTTTATTCGCCTCAGCGTCAAAGGTTATTTCAGCAGGTTTGGTATAGTGTCCAGCCATACGATAGCTGACGGTCATCGTATGCTCGCCTGTTGTAAGCGGATAGACTGTGTCCCATGTTTCGCTATATTCCTCTTTACGCTCTTTGGGCACGCGCTTACCATCAATCTCCATGATATAAGCAATACGATCACCGACGAGAGCCGTATGGCGAGGCTCCATCTTGCCCATGATTGTTGCCGTCGCACCTGTCGTTGGTGGCTGATAGATTAGCTCTGCTGGTAGCTCATTAACATTTTTTAAGCTCATGCAGCCTGTTAATATAGGTAGCGCAGCTATTAATACTATTATTTTCATCTTCTATCCTTAATAGAGTCCATTAACAGCTATTTGACAATGGTTTTAACTTTTATCGTCCACCTATAAAAACTTGTATAGAAAATATAAAACTCTAGCAACTGTCATCTAACCAAAAATACGCCACAATACCCAAAACAGGCCCAGCATAACTACAGCGATAATCAATAAGCGCTTAAGCCAATAAGGAATGAGTGGTTTTTTATAGCCCAAATTATTGAGCTGACTGTCTAAGCCATGCTGTAAGCTTTTGAAGTTTTGCTCAGTCGGCGTAGTTTTTACTCGCTGTTTTTGTAATGCCGAGAAATCCTCGTCAGCGATTTCTCTATCAGAACTAATAGCGCTAGCTGGAATACCTTGTTTATTGGCTATTGTATTTAGCTTTTGCTGCTGCTTCATCTTCAACTCAGCCTCATAGGCATCGATTCGTGCTTTGGCCGCATCCATACTGATATTTTCATCGGCCGCTAAAGTCTTAATAGCCATGACTAAGTTGTTTTTTTCGATCATCATAATGACTGCTTTTGGTAGCTTAGCATTAGTCGGTTTTGAGGTGGGATCAGGGTTAAACATGATTATCCTTGCTAGATTTTATGATAGAGCAGATGAAGAATGACACTATTATAGCAACTATATAAATAAACAGAGGAGTGAGAGATTAAAAAACCGCAATCGAGATAACGACTGCGGCTTATATTATTTAGTAAATACTTATTTTATAACTATTATAGATCTTTCCAGCGCTGGATAGACTCTTTAATGACCTCTTTGGCCTCAGCCACATCGCCCCATGATTCAACTACAGTGGTGCCCGCTTTTTTCAGGTCTTTATAGTGGCTAAAATGGAAGTTCAACTGGTTAATGAGCTGCTTAGGTAAGTCCTCTAGACTGTTATAAGCGTTGCCCGTATCACGATCATCAGCAGGAACGACGACTATTTTGTCATCGACTTCGCCATCATCAACGAACTTCATCACGCCGATGACTTTCGCTTTTAAAAAGATACCCGTAGGTAGCGGCTGCTCGGTGATAATTAAAGCATCCAGCTCATCACCATCTTCATCTAGAGTTTGCGGAATAAAACCATAGTTGCAAGGCTTAGCAAAGATCTGTGGATCGATACGATCCAGCTCAAAGACGGCCAGCTCACGGTTCCACTCAATCTTGTGGCTGCTACCGGTTGGAATCTCAACGACGACATTGATAACGCCGCCATCTACGTCGCCTGCGTCTAGAATTTTATTAAAATCGGCCATAAGGGTCTCCAAATACAAAAATTGTTGATAAAAATATCGATTATTAGTTAGAGCGCTCGGCAAACGGTAACTATCACCATGCCTATTTGCTGCCGTGTGCGAGTATAGCAAGTTTGCATTTATTTTTCTCGTTTGCCTTAAGTCGATGCCGGCCTGATATTATGCAATCTACGACTTAGGCAGTACCGGACGCAAAGTTATATCGCCAGCATGACGACGGGCGATATTATCTATAAGTTTTTGCGTGATTTGAGTATAGCTAATAGCGTTTTCATTACGGTCTTTATCCATATTGATAAAGTCAGATAATCGAAGCATTTGCATACCGGCATAACCGCACGGGTTAATAGCATTAAAGGCGGCCAAGTCGCAGTTGATGTTTAGCGCTAAGCCATGATAGCTAAAGCCATGCTTAATCTTAAAGCCTAAAGAGGCGATTTTGCCAAGCATAATAGCTTCGTCGGGCTGAGCGCTTTGACTATCCGCGTAAATATAAACGCCCGGCGCATCGCGGCGAGCTTTAGCATAAAAATTTGCGTCCATAGTTTTGTTACAAGGATTAAGTAATAGCTCATTGATTACGTCTTCGAGCGCCTGCTCAGCGTGCGAGACGAGCTGACGTACACTCCAATCTAAGCTATTTAAATCAAATAACCAATAAATGACTAACTGGCCATGCCCATGCCAAGTGACTTGACCACCGCGGTCAGTCTGAATAATAGGGGTATCTGTCTGCTGCAAGATATGCTCTTTTTTGCTAGCCTGTCCTAAGGTATAGACATCATTATGATCGACGATCCACAGCTCATCTGGCGTGCGCAAATTTTGCTCTTTTTTTAGCGCTATACGTTCCAGTATCCGCACGCGCATAGCCTCATGAGTAGGGTTATATTCAGCGGCATGCAGGGTTTTGCTTACCAGCATATCATTAATTTTTGACATTGATTTGACCGTATAATTTGACTTCAGCTTAGCTCAATAGCTAGCTGATTTTGTGAAAGTAACAAGAAGAATAAATAACAAGAATCAGTAATAAAAACCGGTGATCAGAATAAGTGTAGCAGTTTTTTGCCAAGTCGCGCTAATGATTTGATTTATCAAAGCGCTGATTGCTACAAAAATGAGTTTGGCTATAAGCTTAGTAGATAGCTCTAGTTGGCCTGTAACTTTGTTTCAAGGGTCGATATGCGAACCTATTAGTCCGTTAATGGTGCTTTTCATTGGTGAATCAATGCGCTACATTAGATAGCAACCTGCTTGAGCATATTGACTCAAGCGCTTATGACAAGGATGACCAATGACAGATAATAATCAGACCAGCTATCAAGCCGATGATCAAATTATTGCACAAACTAGCGATCATATGGCAAACAAACCCAAAAAACCCCTTAGTATCTCTAGAACGATTGAGGAGATGCAAACACAGTTTTCACGCCTGCATAAGCTTAGCCGCCATCAGCCTATCAATGATTGGATGACTCGCTCTGAGCAATTAGATAATCTAGAGCTATTGTTAAGCGATAATCAAGAGCTGTTAACAAAAGCTATCAGTGCTGACTTTGGCTATCGCAGCGAGTCTGAGACCCAGTTTGCTGAGTTATTTCCTAGTTTTACGGGTATTAGTCACGCCAAAAAGTACGGTAAAAAATGGATGAAACCGCGCCGCGCTGCTATCTCAGCTTTATACATGCCAGCGACTAATGAGATTCAGCCGCAGCCTTTAGGCGTCATCGGTATCATGGTGCCTTGGAACTATCCGCTGTTTTTGGCAGTAGGGCCGATGATTGACGCTCTTGCCGCAGGCAACCGGATTATGGTAAAAATGAGCGAAGCTGCGCCAAAATTCGCCCAAGCTTTTGCTGAGGTGGTCGCGCGTTATTTCTCACCTGATATGGTCTGTGTGGTACTAGGCGAGGTCGATATTGCCGAAGAGTTTAGCAAGCTGCCTTTTGATCATCTGCTCTATACAGGCTCTACCGCTGTCGGCAAAAAAGTCATGGCCGCGGCGGCGCCCAATCTAACGCCCGTGACGCTTGAGC
>JARIDJ010000102.1 GCA_029267175.1 Psychrobacter sp.
TTTTCGACATAATCATCAGCGACGATCGGCACGACGCGACCGGTGATAGGCAGAGTAATCGTCTGACCAATTAAGTGCGTATAGCGCTCATCGCTCGGATTGACCGCGACGGCGGTATCGCCAAGTAAGGTCTCAGGGCGGGTGGTAGCGACGACTAAGTAATCTTTGCCGTCTTGCGTGCGCGTATCCTTGTCGGTGAAGTGATAGCGAAAATGCCAAAGATTGCCTTTTTCATCGTGATTTTCCACTTCCAAATCAGACAAAGCGGTTTGAAACTTAGGATCCCAATTAACCAAACGCTTACCACGATAAATCAGCCCCTCATCGAACAGACGCACAAACACTTCTTTGACTGCGTTTGACAGCCCATCATCCATAGTAAAGCGCTCACGCGACCAGTCAACCGAGCTACCCAAACGGCGAATTTGGGTGGTGATATTATCGCCGGACTCCTCTTTCCATTCCCAGACTTTATCGATAAAAGCCTCACGAGTTAAATCATGGCGCTTGATGCCCTCAGCGTTTAGACGGCGCTCAACGACCATTTGAGTGGCGATACCAGCGTGGTCGGTACCTGGCTGCCATAAAGTATTATCGCCATCCATCCGGTGAAAACGCGTCAAAGCATCCATAATGGCATTGTTAAAGCCGTGACCCATATGTAAGCTACCGGTGACGTTTGGCGGCGGCAAAGCAATAGAAAAAGACTCCCGTTTATCAAAGGTCGGCTGAAAATAACCGCTTTGCTCCCAGCCTTGATACATGCCAGCCTCGACATCCTTCGGATTATAGGCATTCTCTAATTGGCTCAGCGCAGCTTGAATGGATTGGGTTAGGTTGGTATTAGAATTAGGGTTACTCATAATGGATTGGTCTTTTATTAATGATGAATTTGAAAAATACGAATATAAAATAGGAAAAAGTGTAATAGAGTGATTTTAACGCAGATAGCTAGATTTTGTTAGAGGCAAGGTGATTTAAGCGTCTAGTTTCAGCCGTTAAATACGGCCGCTATTAAACAATCAACAACAGCAATCGATACCAGGCCAAATATAATGGAGGCTAACTCTTGTCTTTATGACAAAGCCCATCTCTTAAACAGCGAGCGTACCGTGCCCCAAAAACCTGACCCACAAGCTAATGTAAACCCAAATGCTACAAAATCTGTGAACCGTGAATCTCTAGCAGAGGAGCGGGCAGCCGCTAAAACTGGTTTGGACGATGAGGCGAGCTTAGAGAATAGACCAAAGAGCGCTAATAATAATGAAGACAAAAACCAGCAAGCCAATACCGCCGTCACCGAAAACTTAACGGACGAGGATTTTCCAGAAGACTTCTCCGACGAGGACAAAGAGACGATCAAAAAAGTCGCCAGCGACGATAATTTAAGTAAAGCCAAAAGCTCTGCTAGTATTTTAGTTGAGCAGTTCATCGATGCCAAAGAAACCTTTAATCGCTCATTAGGCTCATTATTTACCAGCGCCTTTACCGCAGGACTTGAGATTGGTATTAGCTTTTTTGTTATCTTATCGGCATTTACGTTAATTGGCGACTTTATACCGAATAAATACGCCATGGTACTAGCCTCACTCCTCTACCCCATTGGCTTTATTATCGTGGTTATTGGACAGTCCTTACTGTTCACCGAGCAAACCTCCTTACTGAGCCTACCGGTACTTAACAAGATTGAACCTTTGCACAAATTATTGCGGCTTTGGGGTATCGTCATTGCGGGCAATATCGTTGGCGGCTGTCTTTTTGCCGCGCTAATGATTGGCTTAGGTCTCAATATGGATCTATTTACTGTTGCCAATATCGATGCTTATGCCGAGCATGTCCTAGGCTTTAAATGGTGGGTAATCTTTGGCAGCGCTATATTAGCAGGCTGGATGATGGGTATTGCCGCTTGGCTTGTGACCTCCGCACGCGATACCATTAGCCGCATCGTGCTCGTGGCGCTTATCACTGGCAGCATTGGCTTTTTGGGTTTGCATCATAGTATCGTCGGTAATATTGAAGTATTCGCCGCACTGCTTTATGGCAATACGGTCAGCATCTTAAGTTATTTGACATTCTTAGTGGTGGTGTTGGTGGGTAACACGGTAGGCGGCGTGGTGTTTGTCGCGGTACTCAAAAACCGAACTTTCTTGTTTGATATTGCCAAAGTTAGAGAGGAGAGCGCTGAGGACAAGTCTGATAAAATAGCAAGGTTAAATGGTGGTAAGCGTTAGGAAGTGCGCTAATAGCAATTATAATAACCACGGTTAACGCCTAGAATATTCTATAAAAAACTCTATAACTGGCTGCTTTAAAACCGTTATAGAGTTTCTATGCTGAGATATTAAAGCGGATTAGTAGCTAAATTACTACTATTACCATTGGCATGTTGTTCGTTATGATACTTTTTACTAAATACCTTTACTAAGATACCAGCGGTAAAGAACATAATTAAAGTGTAGATAGCTGGAGTCATCGACATGTCGTAATTGGCTAATAACGTCAAAGCCATAAATATCGATAAGGTGCTGTTTTGTAGGCCAACTTCTAAAGTAATAGAAGTCCTTTGCGCCAGATTTAGGCCAAACCATTTACTAGTATAGTAGCCTAGCGCCATAGTGACTAGGTTGAGTATTAGCGAAACGGGTCCGGTATTGATAAAAGCATCAACGATGATATCTCTTTGGACATAACTCAAAAACACTACTAACAAAGCCAAAAACGTCACCCCAAACCTAGAAACCCAGACTTGTGATTTATCCGCGGCTCTTGGTGCAAAGCGTTTGATGAGCATACCGATACTGATAGGCACAATGGTAATGACTATTAATGAGATCATAGTCTTTGCAATAGGCAGCTGAAACTCAGTACCAGCGCCCATAAAGTGAATAAGCGAATAGCTAAGGACTACCGGAATGGTAAAAACGGTGATAACACTAGCAATCGCCGTCATCGTCACTGATAGAGCGACATCGCCTTTGGCTAGGTAAGTAAAAAGATTGGAGGTGGTGCCGCCTGGACATAGCACTAGCAGCATAACCCCTACTGCATACTCTGGGCGTAGCGGCATGATATTAGCTAAGGCAAAGCCAATAACAGGTAATAAAATTAACTGATTGGTTAGGCCTATACCGACAGCTTTGGGAAATTTGACTACTCGTTTAAAGTCATTTACTTTTAGTGATAAACCCATGCCCATCATAATCAAAAACAGGCACAGCGGTATAACCACTGAATTTACTAACGTCACTAACTGAACACTATCCATAACTACATCCCTGTAGACATGACCTAGAAGGTCATCTGTTGATAAGTTTATTCAGTATAACGGTATCGGTATTTATCAGCTCAATTGTTTTAACTACTCTCCAGTCAATAACGAGGACGCTTCGGTTTTTACCGCGGTACCGTAAGCGATAGCCTCTACCATGCTGCCTAACTGATTGATATTGCTAACCTCAAGACGCAGCCCGTAGATATGGTTGTAGCCTTTTTGATGAGCTTGGGTACGCATTCTTACTACTGCTTCCCGGCGGGCGCGATCGAGTAAAGTCTCATAAGTGGTTAAGTTTTTGCCAAAAATGCTTAATACTTTGGCAATGACCATTTTGAAATAATCTTGTGCAATCACCACGCTACCAAGTACCAGCTCGCCATCACTACCTGTCATTATCTTTGGCTGATAAAAACGTTCGGTTGAGACGATAATATGCCCAAGCTCCTGTTCCGACAGCACCAAACGCGCTAAATGCTGGCGCTCATGACGCGCACCAAAGAACCAACCGACTACGAATAATACAATAAGCGGTGCGTAATTGAACAGCATTTGCGAAAAGGAGTTATTCATAGCACGTCTCTTCTCATAAAACGACTTGGCCGCTTAGCCAAAGGGATTAAAACGTGGTAAATCATCTACTGGCGTTTGCTCATAATCGGCTTGAGTATTTGGCTTTTGATAGGGCTGATAGCCAGAATCGCTAGGTGGCTGGCTTTGCATCGGCTGCACGGCTCGAACGGCTTTGACTGCGGTGCCATAGACAAATAATTCAGAGGCACCTTGCGCGATGCTAGAGGTCGAAAAACGCAGACCAACTACCGCATCAGCGCCTAATGCTTCAGCCTTAACAATCATTCTATCTATCGCCTCTTGACGCGACTCCTCTAGCAGCTCAGTGTAGGCGGTAAGCTCGCCGCCGACGATGTTTTTTAGGCCGGCAAATAAGTCTTTGCCGACGTGTTTTGAGCGCACCGTACTGCCATAGACCACATCTAAGCGTTCAGTGATCTGATAGCCTGGTAAGTGCTCAAGATTGGAGAGTTGCACAGTCATGGTAGTCCTTTATCAGTGGTTTACAGCATGCAGGGGCTTATGAAGTAATGGCTTTTTAATGGCTGATTAGTCCTTGGTATGAAACAACAAGAACAGCTCCGTTAGATTGCCCTCGATACTATTGGCCATTTGCGCCATTTTGTCTTTATCGTTACGCATTTGCGCAAGCTCTGCATCCTCGTCATCGATACCACTAAGCACGATCATAGGCAAGGTCAAAACCGCCACATCCTCCGCGGTATCTTCATCTTCAAACCAATCCTCAGCGTCATCAGCGTACATGGCATCGACAAAACCTATCGACCAAGCGACGATATCGGACTCTTCTGAGAATTCGGCAACCGCTTGCTCGCTCTCTTCATCGGACCCAAAAGGCAGTTCGATAGGCGTCTCATTTTTTAGCTCAGCGATGATAGCCTCGCGCCAACGCTGCACACCGTCAACCACGTTTTCAGGTACTTTGTCGGTTTGACCTTCAAACAAGGCCTGCTGCCAATTTGCTAGCGCAGGACCAATCACTGTGGCAGTCAAAAACCCGTGAGTGGCGACGCTATCGAGCACGTAGGGACTCTCTTGATTATCCAAAAAATCGAGCAGTTGATCAAAGCTTAATGGGTTAGTACTCATAGTACCTCTCCTTGTCAGAAAGTTGCAGAATCGATAGACAGTAATGTCAAAATATCCATTTACAATAGCATGATAGGCGCTACGACCTTGTTGTCTAAATGCGACATTACTCAAACGTTTGGACGATTATAAGTCTTCATCGTCCCAGTCCGCATCCCAGTCGTCATCTAAATCATCATCGCCATCATCTTCTAAGTCGTCTTTTAAAGCCTTTGCTAAGCGCTTCTCTTCTAACAAATTATCGATGAGACGACGCTTCTCCAGACTACTCAAGCGCGTGCGTATACTCGTTTCTGCTTCTTCAACCATCTTTGCATCATCATCGTCAGCAAATTCATCATCAAAATCATCAATATCAGGATCGCTCATGACAAACTCCTATTATTTATACCAAAAATTTAAAAGAAAGTACTATATACATGCCTTATAAAGTCTCTACTAAGCCTTGTCAATACTTTTCGTCATTAGGATGATTTTATTTTGATAAAAAGGCTTTTATGAAGGGCTACTTTCCGTAGTTAGCACTGAGTTACGCACATCGGCTAAGCGCTGCATCATAGCGTCATTACCGCCATCAAACACAGCACACTCACGCTCATAAACGGTGGTTGGACGTTTGACACTTTGTAATTGCACGTAGCTGCCGATTTGTCTCATGCCTGCACTGGGTAATAAAATCAGCATTTGCTCTTTTTTACCGACTGTTTTTAGCAGCTGGGTCATCGCAGCGCTTTGTGCTTCATCGCTAACTCCAGCTTTGGCAGGTAAAGCAAAACGCGACAGCTCAACGTGCTTATCATGAATGATCTTATTAAGCATCAAGTATAGCTTGCCTAGCATCACCCCGGCTAACGCTACTTTTGCGTGGCTGTTCTCCGCTTTTAGTACTATCAAAGCCCCGTTTTCATCAAAATAAGGCTTGTTAACAGCGCTAACCCCTAATAGCAAAGGCTGCTTTAATAATTCAGCTAAGGCTTGTTGGAGTAGCTGCGTACATAACGCTAAATACGGTGTGCGAGTCTCTGGAGCCAAAAGCTCAAGCATCTGATACTCATCGTGGAAGGTAATATGTACCCCAACCCTCTCAAGTGGCCGAGAAGAGGATAGATTGGCTGTCGTTGATGACTTACGGCTATCAGTTGTGACGCTAGTAGCATTGCTATTAATAGGGGCTTTATCGCTAGCAGGCGTTGTAGAGATATTGGTTTGCGCTTGCTTGTCTTGCTCGTCAACGACGCTCTCGCTAGCCCCATCCTCCTTACTACCTGCCTGCTGTGATTTTAGATAGGCGTTTAGCTCATTATGAATATTGGTAGTGCTAACGGGCGCTACATTAGCCGTCTCTGCTGTATCGGCCAACGGCTCATTTATAGCGCTATGACTAGCATTATTGGCATCGCTAACCGTCTCACTACGATATCTACTGTGAGTCTGCGCCCTGAGCGCATATTGATCGCGGTGGATATTTTCTATTTCACGGCTTAAGGTATTGATCTGCTCTTTGGTCGGACGCGCCACATAGCTATAGACCAACAATAATAGCAGATGCAAAATCATCGAGCCGATGACAAAAGGCCACTGCATAGTGATAATCTCGCCTTTGCTAACTTCTTTTAAAGTTAGCGCGATACTACCAATGACCGCATCACCATTGGTAGCAATCTGGCTGATGGTCTCGCCTTGCTGCAAAGGCGCGTTGCCAACAGGGACTAGTATCTCATCTTTATTATTTTTGATGACTAGCCGAGCCACATCTTGCTCACTAGTATAGCGATTAGCAATCACGCTGAGGCTGACACGATCTTGATTTTCTAACGATAAACGAGCTTCATCGATAAGCTGAGCCACCATCTGCTCGCCTTTTAGCTCACGGCTTTTGCTCAATTGCTGATCGGTACTAATGACTAACAATAAGGTCTGCAAACAAAAACTGACTAGAATAATAATGGCAAACAATCCTTGCCGCGGCGCTAAATAAGTCATGATATGTTAAACTTTTTGAATAAGAGAAATTAAAAAACGATACTATCGATCGTTTTTGGGAAAAGTATGCAATCAAACGCCAGTTAGCTAATGATGCTTTTGAGCCCATGCGCTGTGGTACTGAAGATTCACAGGGTACTTGTCGCTAGTGGCTTATTACTAGTGATTAGTCGATGCTTACCATCAGTCACTATATCATTATCACGGCTGTCATAGTTTATGCTCATAATAATTTTAATGCTTTACTAAATTAGCTTTTAGCGCAGCAAATACCTTTATCATCAATGTCAGTATAAATAGCGCTTGATAAAAGCCTTTGTTTTAGCCTTATAGCTGTAGTTCTAGTTATGCCACAGTGATGCCGCTTAAGTTTATTTATAAACCCTGTTCGCCAGCAGACAGTTTGTGTTTCACATATAGGCGCAGCTTGCTAAAGCTGTTATTATTCCTAATCTTATTTGCGCATACAAGGGACAATTGAGCCATGCCAGAAAATACGCCTTATTCGTTACCAAAAGACAGCAAAGCATGGCAACAAGCCGTTGATTCTATTGCTTCGTTGCTACCAGAAGATATCAGCTTACACGATTTTGATGCTTTGCAATCCCTGCCAGTTTTTGCTTTGATTGTGGTGCTGCCAGCCAAGGTGCCTGCATTAGATATTCATCACTACGTGCAGTCATGGGTCGATGAGCAGCCAAGCTGGCATTTGGTAACGGTAGCGGAAGATGCTGAGGCAAGCTTTGTTGACGTTGATGTCGCTACGAATGGCTCTACTGGTACTCAGCAGCCTTTCACGCCAGCACAAGTGTTTCGCTATTTGCTAGTGCCGGTGACTGATACTTTGATGCATCCTGGCAAAAAAACGGCCGCCGCTCATATCATTGATGATCAGCTAACTACTCGTTTGCGTCATGACCTTGCCGAAAACTATGCTAATGCTCAAGCTACTGACCATCCAGAGAACGCGGCCTTAACGCATGATAATTTGGTTGATTGTCATATTTTATCGATTGGTCATATGCTACGCACTCATAAACTTGCTTGTTTTGATATGGACTCCACGCTAATTGAGCAAGAAGTTATCGTTGAGCTGGCCAAAACCGCTGGTGTTGGCGCAGAAGTTGAAGCTATCACTGAAGCGGCTATGCGCGGCGAGATTGATTTTGATGAGTCTTTTGTTAAACGCGTAGCTTTGCTTGAAGGAATCTCTACTAGCGTCCTTGATGAGATTTGCGCCCGTCTAACTTTATCTACTGGCGCTCATACCACTATTACCGCGCTAAAAGCTTTGGGCTATCATACGGTGCTAGTCTCAGGCGGCTTTAGCTACTTTGCTAATTATATTGCCAAGCAGTTAGGTATAGATGAGGTTCATGCCAACCACTTAGATATAGAAGATGGCCAAGTGACCGGGCATATCCAATTACCTATCGTTAATGGTGCCAAAAAAGCCGCTATTGCACAGCACACCGCTGAGCACCTAAATATTGAGATGTCACAAGTGGTCTGTGTAGGTGATGGCGCTAACGATTTACCGATGATGGCTATCGCTGATCTAGGAGTGGCTTATAATGCTAAGCCTATCGTTCAGGCGCGTGCGGATGCAGCGGTCAATGTCACTGGCCTTGAGGGCGTACTTTACGCACTGGGTTATCCGGCATTGGTCGCTAGCAAATCATAGCTAGCAAACAGTAACTAGCGCTAATAAAAGGCTAAAACAGTAGGTTTTTATCCGTTATTATCACTATTACCAATAGACGATAAGCTAGGTTAATACGAATTGACCTAGCTTTTATTCTTTTACTTATTACTCAAAACAAACTTTGTTTATCATTAATCACCAAGGAATGTCCATGACGGCATCACCCTCACCGCGGCCAGAGACGTCGGCGCTAGACAAAAAACTCGCTTCAACACTCCATCCATCATTATCTGAAACATCACGCAGACTATCAGCTACAACTGATGGGCCAAAACAGCTGCTAGGCGTTTATATAAAAGGTATGGCGATGGGAGCGGCTGACATTGTCCCTGGAGTTTCTGGGGGCACCATAGCACTAATCGCGGGTATTTATGAGCGGCTTATTAACGCGCTTGGTAGCATTGATTTTAGCTTGTGGCGTACTTTTCGCGCGCATGGCGGTCTCAAAGGTTTATTGGCGGTTTGGCGACAAGTTGATGCAACTTTTTTATTGTGCTTATTATTAGGCATTGGCACTAGTATTGTCACTTTAGCAGGAGTTATTAAGGGCTTATTGGACAATCAGCCGCTGATTATTTGGTCATTCTTTTTTGGTTTAGTAGTGGCGACTGTCCTATTGCTATTGACTGAGATTAAGCGCTGGAATGTAGCCCGTATTGGCTTATTTATTGCCGGTTTAGGGTTTGCGGTAGTGATTAGTAGCTTACCAATACTCACTACTACTCCAAGCTTGCCCTATTTATTTATCGCCGGCGCTATTGCGATTTGTGCGATGATATTGCCCGGTATATCAGGCTCATTTATTCTATTGTTGTTAGGGGCTTATGACACCGTTTTAGAGGCGGTACATACTCTTAATCTCACTATTATTATCACTTTGATGGCCGGTATGCTAAGCGGCTTATTGTTATTTACGCACCTGCTCAAATGGCTATTATCTCGTTATTACCAAGGAACCCTAGCGCTATTAACTGGCTTTATCGCCGGCTCTTTGGTCAAAGTTTGGCCATGGAAAACTGATGCGCTAGGCACACTCAATAGCGAAGCTATTTATAATGTAGCGCCTTGGCACTATCCTAGCGGTGCTCAGTGGTTGACCACTTTGGGGCTAATGATATTAGGAGCGGTTTTGGTCTCGCTGCTGTCTTGGTGGGGACATCAAAACAAAAAATGAGCTAAAAGTGGCGGCAAAAACAGACGTCAACTGTTGTCGTAACCTCGCCTCTACCCTCTTTAGCTTTAGCCGTTTTGCTTTCATAATGAGGTTTGGAATTCACCTTATGAATAGCGAGATAAATGATGTTATCAGCTTTATTTTCTGTAGCTAGTGTTGAGGCCTTGAGCATTCCTTTGAGCACTGGCGCTCTGTTGGGCTATAGCTTATTAGCCAGCTTAGTAGTAGTAATCCTATTATCTTCGCAGCGCTGGCTGCTATGGTATGTCTTTGGCGGTATAGCCTACTGGTCTGCTATCGAGCTTATTCACAGTGGCCTGATGATTTGGTCAGCGCTCGATGAATGGCATGGCTATGTGGCGGCGATGGGACTTAGTTGGCTACCGTTATTTGCTTGGGTGCTTTATCGTGCCTTACGTTATGAAGATATCAGTAAAGCATTAGCAGAAGAGCGCGCGTTGGCAGCGGCACGTTATGTCGAGCACTCGCCTATTTATGATGACGATTATCGCCCTCGTTTTCAGTAATTACTTTAGCTTGATACCAAATGCGCCAATATATTGGCGCATTTTTTATGTAATAAAAACAGTAGTTAGACCATACTGCAGTGCTACTTAGATAATACTAATCACACCATAAACAGTCACTGTTACACGATACTTAATGGTCTCTACGCAACTACTAATGAATTGCTTTAAACGCGTAAGTTATAATTTAACCATATGATTATGATTGTAATTACTATAAAGTACGCTTAATTTATCGACCATACGTTTAATTTTTTATTTAACTTTCAGGAGTTTGTCTATGTTTACTGTCCCGGTTTTAGATGTCAAGTCTGATCCTTTAGA
This sequence comes from Psychrobacter sp., assembly GCA_029267175.1. Taxonomy (GTDB): domain Bacteria; phylum Pseudomonadota; class Gammaproteobacteria; order Pseudomonadales; family Moraxellaceae; genus Psychrobacter. The sequence goes on from JARIDJ010000102.1 coordinate 10,668, forward strand.
TGTTTTATTAGCGCTAGTAGGTTATCGCTTATCTATGCTTGCTGATAGCGACAATGAAGAATTCACTAAATTACTAGCCGATCGCCAAGTGGTTATCGAAATCACTAGTGAAGAAGCTGGAATCGCGCGTCATTTTAGTTTTGATAATGGCGATTTTGAGCAAAAAAGCGGCTCAGCCGAAAAAGCGGATTTGACTATCAAATTCAAAGACTCAATGACTGGGGTTAAGCTATTGACCAAAGGTAGCCTGCCCGCCTTTATGACCGCGGTACAAGAGGGTAAGCTTAGCATTGAGGGCGATTATAGCTTGATGATGTGGTTCAATAAGCTTGCCAAGCATATCGTACCTACTATTCCAGAAGAGTATGAGCCTTATATTACTAAAGCTAAACCTTATGCTTATAAAGCGCAAAAATTCGCTGAGCATTGGGTTGGCGTTGCTAAGCATAAACTAGGTAAGTAGTTTTTATTTAGTCTATGTTTATTTAGAAGACAGCGGCAGATATTTGTACGTTGGGTATTTTGATTAGGGTTACGGTATACTAATTGCCGTAACCTTTTTTATTGCCTGAGATTTATTTTCTCACGCGAGTAGTACTTTAATAATTGGATATCATTGAAGGATTGATTATGGCAGGATTGCTTAGTATCTCAGAGCCCAGTGCGCGTAATAATAAAGAAGATAAAGATATTTTCGCCAGCGCTAGTGATTTTTCGATAACGACCCCACTTACAAATAACGACAGCTCATTAGCCGCAAGCTTGGCGACCGACGCCGCTAAAAAGCCTCTTAAGTCCAAAGTACAGCCGCAAAAACACAGCCGAGATGCGATAAAAAAACTGTTTGATTTGCCGTTGATGGATTTATTACTACAGGCGCAAACGGTGCATAGAGAGCACTTTGTGGCTAATGAAGTGCAGATTAGTACGTTATTGTCTATTAAAACCGGTAACTGTCCAGAGGACTGCGGCTATTGCTCACAGTCCGGCCACCACCGTGATAAGACCCAATTGACTGCCGAAAAACGCTTAGCCGTAGATAAAGTTATTGCAGCTGCCAAACGCGCCAAAGCTAGCGGCTCATCACGGTTTTGTATGGGCGCGGCTTGGAAGCATCCTAGCGATAAAGATATGCCTTATGTCATTGAGCTGATAAGACAAGTCAAAGCTTTAGGGCTTGAGACTTGTATGACCCTAGGGATGCTTGACTCAAAGCAAGCTGAGCAATTGGCCGATGCTGGGCTTGATTATTACAATCATAACCTAGACACGTCAAGGAACTATTATCAGCAAGTGGTCAGCACGCGCAGCTATGATGATAGGCTTGAGACCATAAATAACGTACGCCACTCTGGTATTAATGTCTGTAGTGGCAACATCGTTGGCATGGGCGAGAGCCGTGAGGATCGCATCGATTGGGTGCATGAGCTGCTCAAGATGCCGCAAGCGCCGGAGTCTATTCCAGTCAATTTATTAGTACCTATTAAGGGCACGCCGCTTGGTGATAAGGTATTAAGCGAAGGTCAGCTGCCGGTGCTTGAGTGGATTCGTACGATTGCGGTGACACGCATTTGTTGTCCAACAAGTTACGTACGACTATCAGCTGGGCGTGAGAGCTTATCAGATAGCGAGCAAGCCTTAGCCTTTATGGCGGGCGCGAACTCCTTTTTTTATGGTGATAAGCTGCTAACAACGGGCAATGCTAGTCAAGCCAATGATAATAGACTGATGCAGGAGCTGGGCTTAACCGCGCAAATAGCCGCTCCAAAAGCGCCTAAAGTGGTGGTTACCCTAGATGCAATGAGCGGTCATCACTCAAAGATTATAGTGACACAGAGCTAAAGTTAAATAATAGATTTGGCTCTGATAAAAACCAACAACAGCAATCAAAAATAGAGTTTAAGAGATCAGATTATGGCAGATTATTTTAATTGGATTAAAGCGGCGCATATCATCTCGGTGGTCTGCTGGTTTGCAGCGATCTTTTATTTACCAAGGCTATTTGTCTATCATGCGATGAGTGATGATTTGATTAGCCAAGAGCGCTTCATTGTCATGGAGCGTAAACTCTATCGCGGTATTATGACGCCCTCGATGATAGCTACTTGGATATTTGGTCTTTGGATGGTGGGACTAGGCTGGGAGGTGTATAAAACTCAAGGCTGGTTACACCTCAAAATAGTGCTAGTGATTCTGCTATCGGGCTACCACGGCGCTTGCGGTTTTTATCGTAAAAAACTAGTCAATAATCCGCAATATAAGACGCATGTATTTTGGCGCTGGTTTAATGAAGTGCCCGTCTTTGCCTTAGTGATTATCGTCATTTTGGTCGTGGTAAAGCCATTTTAACCCTCATTATCTTTTGGTATGAATTTTGTCCATTACATCTAACTAACATAAAAAGCGTCCGTAGCTCTCGTGAGGTACGGACGCTTTTTGTGATCAGTGTATTAAGATAGGTTGAAACGAGAGACCTATTAGATTGCTGGACGCATGATTTGATAAACGTTACTTAGATCATAAACTTTATAACGCGCAGGCTCACGGCGGTTTTCACCAGCATAGCTTAGCATTAACGCTTGCTTAGCAGACTCATCGACCCAGCCTACAAATAGGCCACTGTGCTCAATTCCTTTATAGCCATGATTGATATAATAAAGCCAGTCTCCTGCTTGTATCTCGCTACTATTGGCGTACGGGCCTTGTCTATAAGCGCCTTTGTGCACCGTATCACGAGTCACCCCTGCCCGCTTAAATACTGCATTTAGATAGTCCCAACAGCCCCCTTGAATGATAGTACGCTCATTGAGCGCCATAGCGCGCGCGGTACTGATAACCTCTTTAGCCGCGCGGCTGCTTTGCGTCTCCGCTTGACCTAAGATAGGCAAATACTCACTATCGATATTATCGTAATTACCCGTCAAAAAAGCCGGCGATACGCTCGGACGCTGATAGCTGCTATTAGGATATTGGTAGCCATCATTGTGACCGCTAGCGCCAGCGCGCTTGATAGTTGAGCGCGTCTCTATTCTAGCTGAAGGTACTGATAAAAACATCGAAGATGAGGGCGGACTATAACGAGCGCTTAATTCTGCTGATGCTGACTTTTGCGCGATAAGAGCGCTCATACTATCCGCATGAGCCTGACCTATGGTCGCCAGCAATAATGCTAGAGTGAAGCTAGAAGTACCAAAAACTGCGAGCTTTATATTAGAAGTATTCATATAGATAGACCTACGCGGCATGATCAACTCCTTGTCAATATAATACCCTCAGTTATAAACTATTTGGCTAGTCTGCTGCAAGCTTTATTGGTGTTAATTAGACGATAAAGGCTCTGAAAAAGTCGATGGTCAGTCAAATAAGACTTTGGAGGGATAGGATAAAGAGCTAACGAAGTGGCTCAAAAAGAAGGAAAAAAAACAGCGATAAACTAAAGAGGAAGCGACAGCTATATAAAAAAAGGCTATCAATTAGATGGATTATCATTCATCTTGATATTGACATGACGCTTAGTAAGCGCTTGGCCTTGCAAGATAGCTTGAGTCGCCGCGGCTTCTTGGCTACTTTCAAAACCACTAATGTGATATTTGCGGTTGTCATTGGCATCGACGATTTGTAGCTGCTCACCAAACAAGGTGATTTTGTCGCCTGCACTGAGCACAATAGCCTCACGCTTGCCTTGATTGTCGTGCACCAACTCGCCTGCTCGTACCCATAACACACCACTATTGATGACGCCGCTGAGCTGATTTTTGCGTTGTTGACGCTGTCTATTAAAGAAAAAACTACCCACAATAAATAGTGCCAGCGCGCCTATGGATAAGCGCTCAGGCAACAAACTCATGGCCATAGCTACGGCAATAGCGCCTACTAATAACGCTGACCCAAACCAAAACAGCCCATTATCAGTGCTAGGAGGCGGTGATTGTAAGGTGATTTTTGCGCCGTCGTCAGTCAGCTTGAGCATACGGATAACCTATGACAAGAGAATAAAGTAGCTAAAGCTCAATTAAGCCCTAGCCAAGTGCACTACCAGCCCAATGCTGTTTTTTGCATAGTCACCAGATCAGCGATGCCTTTTTCGGCCAATACCAACATCTCATCGGCCTGCGCGCGAGTGAATGGCTTATCTTCAGCCGTTCCTTGTAGCTCAATAAACTCGCCTTTTTGGGTCATGACTACATTTAGATCGGTATCACAATTGGCATCTTCTTCGTAATTTAAGTCCAAAAATGCCTTGCCGTCTTTCATGCCCACTGACACTGCCGCCACTAAGCCAATCAGAGGATCAGCTTTGAGCTTTTTGGTTTTTTGTAAGCTCTCTAGCGCATCAATCAAGGCTACCGCAGCGCCAGTCACACTAGCCGTACGCGTGCCACCATCGGCTTGTAATACATCGCAATCAAGATAAATAGTGTTTTCACCTAATTTACTCAAATCTATCATCGCACGCAGGCTACGACCTATCAAACGCTGAATCTCTTGGGTGCGGCCAGATTGCTTACCGCGCGCCGCTTCACGTTGGTTACGGGTATTGGTCGCTCGTGGCAGCATACCATATTCAGCGGTAATCCAACCTTTACCTTTGCCCTTTAACCAGCGCGGTACGCCCGACTCGACACTAGCAGTACAGAGGACTTTGGTGTCGCCAAAGCTTACCAATACTGAGCCTTCAGCATGTTTGGTGTAGTGGCGCTCAAAGCTAACTGAACGAAGTTGATCGAGCTCACGGTTGTCATTACGCATACAGTATCCTAGGGTAAGGTGGAGATAAGAGTATAAAGATTATGATTTTAGATTAAATAACTAGCCAAATAACTAGCCAAATTATCAAAAAATAAAGACGATATCCTAACGTGACAGCGCGGTAATAGCAAGATTAGCAGTTATTGCTACCTTGCTGCTTGCACGATCCGTAGATAACAAAACGGCTCAAAAAAGCACACTAAACTTATTGTAGGCCTTCCATTTTACGCAGCTCTTTACGTAAGATTTTGCCAACGTTTGATTTTGGCAACTCCTCTACAAACTGCACATGGCGAGGACGCTTATAGCCGGTTAATTGTTTTTTACCAAAATCTAGTAGCTCTTTTTCGGTAACATCGCCTTTTTTGACCACAAATATCTTGGGATCTTCGCCGCGATCATCGTTTGGAATACCGATAGCGCCCACCTCTTTGACCGCTGGGTGCTCGCTCATCGCCTCTTCGATCTCATTAGGATAAACATTAAAGCCTGAGACCAAAATCATATCTTTTTTGCGATCAACGATTTTGATAAAGCCTTTTTCATCCATAATACCGATATCGCCAGTTTTTAGGTAATCGTTGTTGGTGAAAGTTTCAGCGGTTTCTTCCGGGCGGTTTTGATAGCCAACCATCACTTGTGGACCTTTTACACAAATCTCGCCGCGCTCGCCCATCGCCACTTCATTTTCGTCATCATCAATAAGGATAATGTCAGTACTTGAAGCAGGAATACCGATTTTGCCAGTGAATTTGGCAATGGTCATCGGGTTAAAAGCCACTACTGGCGAGGTTTCTGATAAGCCATAACCCTCAACGATAGGTAGGCCCGTAACTTTATGCCACTCTTTGGCTACGCTTGGCAGTACCGACATACCGCCGCCAATGGACGCTTTTAGGTTAGAGAAATCCAATTTGGCAAAGTCATCGTGATGAACCAAACCGTTAAATAAGGTGTTGACCGCTGGAATAAAAGAAGGCTTGTATTTATCCATCTCTTTGATCAAGCCATCAAGGTCACGCGGGTTTGGAATCAGCAAGCCAGTATAGCCTTGATACATACCATACATACCGCAGACCATAAAGGAGAACACATGATACAGCGGTAAGGCGGTCAAAATAACGTCGTCACTGCTAGCGTCATCGTCAAAAGCACTGGTCATCAATACGCTTATTTGCAGCATATTAGCGACTAAGTTACCATGCGATAGCATTGCGCCTTTGGCAACACCAGTAGTACCGCCAGTGTACTGCAATAAAGCCACATCGCTTAGACTTAGATCAGGCCGCTTATATTTACTAGCAGATACAGAATTCAGAGCTTGCTTAAAAGAAGTGCTATTTGGCAAATGATAAGCAGGAATCATCTTTTTGATATGACGAGCGACTAAGTTAACTACTAAGCCTTTTACCGATCCAAGCATATCACCGATTTTACAGACAATGACATGCTCAACTTGACCCTTATCTTCGGCGTCCTCATAAGTCTTGGCAAAGTTCTCAACGATGAATAAGGCTTTAGTGCCACTATCATGGAGCTGGTGGGACAGCTCACGGCTGGTGTAGAGCGGATTGACATTGACCAAAATCATACCAGCACGAATAATACCTAGAGCAACGATAGGATACTGTAAGATATTCGGCATCATCACACCGACTTTATCGCCTTTTTTTAAGCCTAACGACTGCAAATAACTAGCGATTTGACGACTATAAAGATCTAATTCCTTAAAGGTAATTGACGCGCCCATACAAATATAAGCGGTCTTTTGACCATAACGGCGGAAGTTACGCTCAAAAACCTCTAATAAAGAAGTGTCATCTTCTGGCATATCGATAGTAGCATCGATGTTGTAGCGCTCATAAGCAGTTAGCCAAGGTCTATCACTTGGTATCTCCGGCATCGTTGGAAACTCATTTCTTTTAAAATTTGCACCAGCGACTTTATTTTTTGGGCGATTGTCACTGTTAGCGTCAGTATTAAAATCCTTACCAGCATCATTACTAGCATTGTTATTTGCAGTGCTTTTATTGGTATTATCGGTCATGGTTTTTCCTAAGTAGTGCTATTGAACCTATATTCTTTTATAAAATTACAGGAAGTTATGGCTAGGAACTATAGCATTTTTGCTAAAACTTCTCTATTGCTACCATAAAACCTAAAGATAAATAAAAAAAGATAAGGCGGCCTGTGAGCTACCTTATCTTTAGGGCTTGTACTATCAGCTTAGCTATTTAATAGCGCAGCTCAAGACTAAATTAAGCGCTATGCTTAGACTCGCGCTCACGTAAGTCTTTATGTAGGATCTTACCAACGTTTGATTTTGGCAACTCGTCAATAAACTCAACATAACGAGGACGCTTATAACCAGTTAGATTCTCTTGACTATAAGCTAAAACCTCTTCTTTGGTTAAGCTCTTATCTTGGCGTACCACAAAGATCTTTGGCACCTCACCGCTTTTTTCATCTTCGACCCCGATGACGCCGCATTCTAGGATTTTAGGGTGACCGGCCATCACCTCTTCAACCTCATTAGGATAGACGTTAAAGCCTGATACCAAAATCATATTCTTTTTGCGATCAACGATAGAGATAGTGCCCTCTTCACTCATGATACCGATGTCACCGGTCAAGAAATAACCATCCTCAGTCATCGATTCGCTAGTGGCATCCTCGCGCTTCCAATAACCTTTCATCACCTGTGGGCCGCGAATAGCAATCTCACCGCGCTCGCCTAAGGCAACTTCATTACCTTCTTCATCAATAATAGCTACCTCAGTCGCTGGCATCGGGACACCGATATTACCGGTAAAAGTCGCACTATTAATAGGATTAGCCGTCGCCACTGGCGAGGTTTCAGAAAGACCATAACCTTGAACGATAGTATTGCCTGTCACTTGTAACCATTTTTTGGCCGTATCACTGAGTACTGCCATACCGCCGCCCATCGATACGCGCAATTTGCTATGATCTAACGCCTTAAATTCATCGTTATTGGCTAGCACGTTAAATAAGGTGTTGACCGCTGGGAATAGCGCTGGTGGATGACCTTTATAAGCTTTGATTAAGCTCTCTAAATCACGCGGGTTTGGCACCAATAAGCCAATACAGCCGCGGTATAAGCCAAACATACCACATAGAGTAAAGGAGAAAATATGATACAGCGGCAAGGCCGTCATAATCACTGGCTGCTCGCCGGTACCTTCATACTCATCAAAGGCGCTACCTAAGAAGGTGTTACATTGAATAAGGTTTGCCACTAAGTTTTTATGCGTCAGCATCGCGCCTTTAGCGACGCCTGTGGTACCACCGGTATATTGCAATACGGCAATATCATCGAGGCCAATATTATCAGGACGCTTGTACTTTTTGGCAGAGACTTTTTTGAGCGCATCTTTAAATTTGACGCTACCTTTAATATTATAATCCGGCACCATTTTTTTGACATGACGCACCACAGTATTAACCATAAAGCCTTTGAGCGTACCCATCATATCGCCCATGCTAGTGATAACCACGTTATCAACAAGACTACGACCGATATCTTGATAAGTTTTGGCGAAGTTTTCAACCAAAATAAGCGCTTTAGCGTCCGAATCCGTGAGCTGATGCTCAAGCTCTTTGCTAGTATAAAGCGGGTTGACGTTGACTAACGTAAGACCTGCGCGCAGCACACCGATGACGGTAACTGGCAGCTGCAAGATATTAGGCATCATAACCGCAACTTTATCACCTTTGGATAATCCTAAGGATTGTAAGTAAGCGGCAACTTGTAAGCTATATAGATCAACCTCTTGGAAGCTCAAGCTTGAACCCATACAAACAAAAGCGGTCTTATTACTATACTTAGCAAAGCTTTGCTCAAAGATTTCAATCAATGAGGTATCGTCCGCTGGCATTTGTATATCGTAAGTTAGCCCCATCTCTTCATAAGTCTTTAACCAAACTGGGTTATTATTGCGTACTAAGTTTGCTTGATTTTCCATAATCTTCCTGCTCCAAATAATAAATAGGTGACAAATAGTTGGTTAAATACCCTCTTAACTCTTAACATACACACTTTATACAAACTACTCAATACAAAAGAATGTTACTGGAGTTTGCAAACTGACTTGACGGTTATTTTTTATCTAAAAAAGTCGCGTCATGTTCTGTCGTGTATCCTACCATCCCCCTTTTTAATTAGCAGAAATTGCTTTACGATAGCCTTAACCCATCTCTATACTTTTTATAGCCTTTTTTATAACTAGCCCTCTTTATAGCTAGTGCGCGCTATAGCCTTAAGGCACTATGTCGAAACCGTAGTTACCCCATAGCTAAAATACAACTTTAAAAACTTAGAATGTAAAACTGATAAGCGAAACCTATTTTATGCCTGATATTATTGATAATGATGCTACCCTTTTAGCCGACGATGCGATGGACAGTCGCTCTGTGGCTGAATTCACTGAGCAAGCCTATCTCAACTATGCCATGTACGTCATCATGGATCGCGCGCTACCTAATATTGCCGACGGTCTAAAGCCCGTACAGCGCCGTAT
>JARIDJ010000008.1 GCA_029267175.1 Psychrobacter sp.
AGGAAATACCCATGGCAAAGGCCAAGTTTGAACGCAGCAAGCCACACGTCAACGTCGGAACCATTGGACACGTTGACCATGGTAAAACCACCCTTACCGCCGCTATCGCAACCGTAGCTGCTAAAACCTCAGGCGGCGAAGCCAAAGACTACGCGTCTATTGACTCAGCTCCAGAAGAAAAAGCACGTGGTATCACCATCAACACCTCACACGTAGAATATGACACCGAAAGCCGTCACTACGCCCACGTTGATTGCCCAGGTCACGCCGATTATGTTAAAAACATGATCACCGGTGCCGCACAAATGGACGGCGCTATCCTAGTTGTATCAGCGACTGACGGCCCAATGCCACAAACTCGTGAGCACATCTTGCTCTCTCGTCAGGTTGGCGTACCGTACATCATCGTCTTCATGAACAAATGTGACCTAGTAGATGACGAAGAGTTACTTGAGCTAGTAGAAATGGAAGTTCGTGAACTATTAAACGACTATGACTTCCCAGGTGATGACACCCCAATCGTCAAAGGTTCAGCCACCCAAGCCCTAAAAGGCGACGAAGGCAAATACGGCGAACCAGCGGTAGTAGAATTACTAGGCATTCTAGACACCTACATCCCAGAGCCTGAGCGTGACATCGACAAAGCATTCCTAATGCCAATCGAAGACGTCTTCTCAATCTCAGGTCGTGGTACCGTTGTTACTGGCCGTGTTGAATCAGGTATTGTCCGCGTAGGCGACGAGATCGAAATCGTCGGTATCCGTGACACCCAAAAAACCACCTGTACTGGTGTAGAGATGTTCCGTAAACTGCTAGATGAAGGTCGTGCTGGTGAGAACTGTGGTGTACTACTCCGTGGTACTAAGCGTGAAGACGTCCAACGTGGCCAAGTACTAGCTAAGCCAGGTTCAATCACTCCGCATACTAAGTTTGACGCAGAAGTATACGTACTATCAAAAGAAGAAGGTGGTCGTCATACTCCTTTCCTAAACGGCTATCGTCCACAGTTCTACTTCCGTACCACTGACGTGACTGGCGCAATCCAGCTACAAGACGGTACTGAGATGGTTATGCCTGGTGATAACGTTGAGATGAGCGTTGAGCTTATCCATCCGATCGCTATGGACAAAGGCCTACGCTTCGCGATTCGTGAAGGCGGCCGTACGGTAGGTGCTGGTGTGGTTGCTAACGTAAGCAACTAATCATCAACGCTTAGCGTTATGCTAAACGGTTAGTCAAAAGCCGCTCTCTTTATTGAGGGTGGCTTTTTTTATGGGCGAAGGTTTTGCTTATAGGTGATTCATGAGATTTGAATTGGCGTAGGGTGCGACCCGCGCACCATTTAAAGTCTTGATTTGTGGCTAAGAGTTATGTAGGTTGGTGTCGAGGGACAATACTCAAAATGATAATTACGAATAAAAACTAATCTCAATCTATCATGTTGGGTGTCGCAAGCTCTTCCCAGTTTACGGACAGGTATTTTGACAAACTTAACATTAAGAAGTTACTAGACGGAATCTTTATTATGAAATTAAAACAAACCGTTAGCACCCAAATACATAGTCGTCTGACCATGCACGATCCTAAAGACCATCTAGCGTGGTTGAAACTGCATTTTAAAATGTTACCTAGTATGACACCATACAAATGGGACTATTTTGAGCCTATTAAAAAACTATACGATGCTAACAATGATTGGCAGGAACTCTATCAATGGGGAAGCATGGATTTTACGTTTCATTGGAAAAGATTGAAAAAAAATCGGGCTTGGGGGTGGTTGAACACGGCAGAACCGAAACGCTGGTGGCATATGGATACTCATGCATCTGAGTCAATAGATAGTGAGTTAACGCAGACTAATTTTGAAGAGTTGATAGCTTACGTCAAAGCCAGCTCAGTTCAGTTTAAAGCCGACTTAGCATTTATAGATCACTGGCATGATGAGTATCGTAAGGTTAATTCATGGGATTCACTTGTTACTCATCAAATGCGACACTGGTTGTATGATGTCTATTGGGTCACGGTATTTGGGGACGCTTACGTACGCTTGTTTGGGATGGAAAAGCTGTTATCCACTCCTGCTTACAAAGTTGAGAAACTCAATGATGAAACGGTGTTTATTCAGCTCACAGAGCATTTGACAGACAGTAGTGAAAACTTTGAAGCATTTCAAAAGATACGAAAAGCGGTAAAAGATCATCTAGATCCTGATGCTTTTTATCAAAAAGAAAAAGTATCTCAATTTCCTTTAACACATGAGCCTGATTTTAAACTGGTGGAACAGGGTGATGTCTTTAATGCGCCTTTATTTGATTTAATACCTGATGAGTATATGGATAGGAAGCTTAAAAACCCGTAGGTTGGGTGGAGCTTGTGACACCCAACAACTAGCTACGTGGCTAAGACTCTTCTAATTACTGGTGCGCGAGGCACACCCTACAAAGACCGTTAGGATAAAAATAAAAATTTTGATTATAAATATGATAAGTAGAATAAAAAATGCCAACCATAAAGTTACTTAATAAAGAATCATCTAATGCTCAAAGCATGATTCAAGTCGTTGCCAATATCGAAGCTTTAGTTCAACTACAAGACGCTTGGAGTTATCAAACCCTAATAGAATTGCTTGAGCAAGACAGTATTGATTTATTAGTAGTCATTCAAAGTGACAAAATCATTGGCTATTGTCTTTATCAATCTCTCTTTGAGCAAGCAGAGATTTTGCGCATAGGTACTGATCCTGATTATCAGCGTCAAGGGGTGGCTTCTAAACTATTTGCTAAGTTGCATGAGCGGCTACAACAGTTAGAAATTGAGAATCTATTATTAGAAGTGCGCGCCGATAATGTCGCTGCGATAGCCTTGTACGAGCGCCAAGGATTTAGCGTTATTCATCGACGTAAAGGCTATTATCAACAGTCGCATCAACCCGCTATCGATGCTTTGATTATGCAGCTAAATTATAAAAAGTAAGATTGAATGAAGCTTACAAAGTTATCTACGATAAGGTAGAGAAGGGGTGGTGTTTTTGCAATCATCAGCAGTAGGTAGATAGCTATCATCTGCTTTCATGCGCTTAAGCATAGCAATACGTTGACTTAACATCTCGACCATCAGATTAATATTGGCCTGTTGCTTTTTGACTTGTGCTAATTTCTGTTTAGTCAAATTCAATTGTTCATCGAGATTTAGGTTACCATCATAATAATCATCCAAGCTGTTTTTTATCTCAGTCAAGGTAAAACCGATAGCCTGCGCGCTCTTAATCAGCTCAATGCGCTCAACGCACTCTGGATGAAACTCAGTATATAATCGCGAACCCGCCTGCCGTTTTCGAGACTTGAGCAGTCCCAATTCATCATAATGACGCACCGTATCTTTAGTGGTATTGGCTAGCGCTGCCAATTTACCAATTAATAAAAAGCTAGTATCTGACATTATAGTTATCCTTTGATCACAGCCTTTAACGGTTAGCAACTACCGATAGTATCGATAAATTTTAGAATGACCATAATCTGGCATGGCTATCTAGCATCGCTACAGGTACCGAGTCAGCGGCAGTGTTTGACCAATTAACTGAGCCTGCGCCTATTGCTTTATCCAATTGCCGCAAAAACTTATCACGACTTAGCGTAGTTGCGCCTAAGCTCAACAAATGATCGTTTGGCAACTGACAATCGACTACAGCTATCTCACTCTCTATACATAATTGCATCAGACCCCAAAAAGCGATCTTTGAGGCGTTAGAGGCGCGGTGGAACATCGATTCGCCAAAATAAATATGCCCAATCTTCAGTCCATAAAGTCCACCTATTAGCTGATTTTTTTCATCCCAAACCTCAATGCTATGAGCAAAACCATAATCATACAGCTGCGTATAAGCCTCAATCATCTCCTGATGAATCCAAGTATGCTCGCCTTCAATGGCCTCATCACTGCGCGGCAAACTACAAGCATGAATAACCTCAGCAAAGGCTTTATTAACCGTTAATTGCCAACGCGAGTTTTTGGCCTGTTTACGTAATGATTTGCTGGGTTGATAGTCCTTGGGAAGGATAATACAGCGCGGCTCAGGGCACCACCAAGCGATAGGATCATCCTCGTTGAACCAAGGGAAAAGCCCTTGAGCATAAGCGGCTATCAGCGTTTCAGGCGCTAAATCACCACCTATAGCCACCACGCCGTAGCCATCATGATCGACATGGGTAGGATTGGGAAAGCTATAATGCCCAAGACTTTTAATCATTTTACTAAAATTTTCGGGCGCTATATTATCAGCGTTAAGCTCTGACAGACTCAATTAAGCCTCTTTATCAGCAGTTAGGGTCGAAGCATAAGTATGGTCAGTAGCCGTCGCTTCACCGATAGCATCTAGATATTTTTCGGCATCAAGTGCGGCCATACAGCCCGTACCCGCTGAGGTAATGGCTTGACGATAGACATGATCGGCCACGTCACCAGCTGCAAACACGCCCTCAATGCTCGTTTGAGTCGCATTACCATTTAGCCCACTATTAACGATGATATAACCATCTTTCATCTCAAGCTGACCTTTGAACATATCGGTATTAGGCTTATGGCCGATAGCGACGAATAGCCCGTGAATATCGAGCTGCTTGCTGCTACCATCTTCAGTCGATTCGATAATCACACCGTTGACGCCCATATCATCACCGACCACTTCGCGAACGGTGTGGTTCCATTCTATTTTGACGTTGCCGTTTTTGGCTTTCTCAAATAGCTTGTCTTGTAGTATTTTTTCAGAGCGCAAGCTGTCACGGCGATGCACTAAAATCACCTCTGAAGCAATATTAGATAAATATAGCGCTTCTTCAACAGCAGTATTACCGCCACCGATGACGGCGACTTTTTGATTTTTATAAAAGAAACCGTCACAAGTAGCGCAAGCGGAGACGCCTAAACCTTTGAATTTTTCTTCTGATTCTAAGCCCAAATACTGAGCGGAGGCACCTGTTGAGATAATCAAAGCGTCACAACTATAATTGCCATTATTCCCCATTAATTTAAAAGGACGCTCGTCTAGTTTTACCTCATTGATATGATCATAAACCAATTCGGTACCAAAACGCTCAGCGTGAGCTTTCATGCGATCCATTAAGGCCGGACCAGTCAAATCATAAGCGTCCCCTGGCCAGTTATCGACTTCCGTTGTGGTGGTCAATTGGCCACCCACTTCTAAACCTGTGACCATAACCGGCTTTAAATTAGCACGGGCAGCATAAACAGCAGCTGAGTAACCAGCAGGACCTGAGCCTAAAATAATGAGTTTTTCGTGGCGAGTAGTAGTGTTGTCAGTGGCCATATGTGTTCCTTGATATAATTAACTTGAGTTAAATAAACAGTAACTAGTGGATATAAGGTTATTATAATAATGGAATGGTATTAATATAAAGGGCAGCATACGGGTAGAGGGTAAAAAGTGCAAGTTTGCTAAAACAAACATTACTATCATTACAACTAAACTATACCCTAAAATTAAACTACGCTTTGTTGATAACACAGTCGCCACTTTGGCTAGGTATTTGTTATCATAACCAATTATATAATGAGCAGTACAGGCCATAGAAATAGCGAGTTATGAAGACAAAGCTATTTTATTGTCGCTTTATAGTTTGTAGTCTAAAAAGTTAGTAAATAAGCAAGCTTTTAAATACCTAAGCACGGTGGTGAGCAATCGTGTGTTACCATTTATTTAGTACCGATATATTGATAAAGGCAGATCCTACGTGATATCAGCAGCAGTTGTAGATTATTTAAAAAAAGGGGTGTTTACCATTCTTGGGCTAATGTTGGCAGTTTATCTGTTCGTTATCCTGATGACTTATACTGGCAATGACCCTAGCTGGTCGCACATTAGTAGCGATATGACCACTATCAATAATATGGGCGGCGCTATGGGCGCTTGGCTATCTGATTTGCTCTATAGCTTTTTTGGCTTTGGCGCTTGGTGGCTATTGGTATTTATGATTTATGAATCCATCTTGATTTGGTGGGATAATAAGCCGACTTTTTGGGTATTGCGCTTGGTGGCCTACGTGTTTTTATTGCTAAGTGCTAGTGCTTTATTTGCGCAGTTAGTAGCCTTGATTCAGCACGTAGCAGATCCTGTGACCTCAGGTCTCAAAGGCGTGGCAGGTGGCATCATTGGCCTTGAGTTACAAGCGCGCCTAGCTTTATTACTAACCAAATGGGGCAGTGTGCTATTTTTGAGCTTTTTTGTGGTTATTACGGCTACCTTTGCTTTTAATATTCATTGGTTATCGATTTATCATAAATTAACCGCGTTGAAGTGGCTAGGCTCAGGTATTAGCGAGCCCTCTAATGCTAATGAAAATGCTAGTAAAAAGGCTGCTGATTTCGAAGAAGCTGACTCTACCGCCACTGCTAAAATGGCTGAGAGCAAGCATAATAGCACTGAGATAGCGCCTGAGTATGAGCAGTTACTGCTTGAGCTACAAACCGAGACCAATACCACAGCGCCGCAAAACACCAGTCGTTTTAGTCATGTATTGACTGATTTTTTGGTGAAGTCGGGATTGGGCGCTAGTGTCAAAGAAGCTATGGCGAATGCAGAAGCGGCTGCCACTAATAAAGCCATGACTGACAATCTACAGCCCGCTACGGCTAATGGTGCTAATGAGCGTTATCAAACGCAGGCGGAGACTGTACCAGCTAATATCGAGACTAATAATAAAAACACCCCTCAGCCACATAATAAAACCAATCATAATACAAACGATGAAGAGCCTCTTAGCTCAGCAGCAATGCCAACGACAGCAGAGCAAGTAGATGACTTAGCTGATGCTTGGCTAGCTGAACATACTACCGCTACTAT
Source organism: Psychrobacter sp. (assembly GCA_029267175.1). GTDB lineage: Bacteria > Pseudomonadota > Gammaproteobacteria > Pseudomonadales > Moraxellaceae > Psychrobacter. The sequence continues at coordinate 6,857 of JARIDJ010000008.1, forward strand.
TGACAATGAGTTTGTAGCTAACGAGCAAACTAATGCACCAACGCCCATTGAGCCAACTAGCGCTGCGTCTACTAGATCGATGGTTGCGCCTGTAGCCATAGCCGAAGAGCCTGTAGTTATAGCCGAAGAGATAAAGGAAGATTTAGATATAGCAAAAACCATTGTAAGCACAGCGCCAGTTACCGCTACTCCTGATGCAAGTCAATCAAAGCTGGTGGACATGACACCAACTAATACTCCGCCCTCTAACCCAAAACAAACCCCTAAAGCACAAGAAGATGCTGAGGCAGAGCCAGTCACTGCTGCCAAACCTACCGTTAGCTTTGCGGTGCCAGATGGTGATGCTAGTAATCATATCACTGACATGATGCCTGAGGATAATAGTCCGGCTGAGAGTGAGCCGGTGATGCCAGACATCCATGACGATGAAGCCTTTACTAAGCGCTCAAGATCGATGCAAACCGCTGAGTATCGTAGCAGTCTTAGCAAGCTGCCAGAGCTCTCTATACTCGATAAACCAGATCCTAACCGTGAGCCTAGCTATACTATCGCTGAGCTTGAGCAGTTATCGGAGCTATTAGAGATCAAGCTACAAGAGTTCAATGTCAAAGCCGAAGTGGTCCAAGCGATTCCAGGGCCAGTCGTGACCCGTTTTGAGGTAGATCTGGCCGCTGGTATTAAAGCCAGTAAAGTCACCGGTATCTCGCGTGATTTGGCACGTTCATTGTCTATGGCCTCACTACGGGTAGTCGAAGTCATTCCTGGCAAGCCTTATATCGGTATCGAGGTGCCTAATAAACAGCGCGAAATGGTACGCTTAATTGAGCTGCTAAATACCGATAAATACAAAGATCCTAATGCCCAAATCAGTATGGCGATGGGCAAGGATATTGGTGGTAAGCCGATTATCACTGATTTGGCGCGCGCTCCGCACATGTTAGTGGCGGGTACCACCGGCTCTGGTAAGTCAGTACTGGTTAATTCAATGCTACTATCAATGCTGCTTAAATACACTCCTAATGAGCTCAGGCTGATTCTCATTGATCCCAAGCAGCTAGAGCTGGCTAACTATAATGATATTCCGCACTTGCTTACGCCAGTGGTGACGGATATGACTGAGGCTGCTAGTGCCTTATCATGGTGTGTAGCTGAGATGGAGCGCCGCTATCAGCTCATGAGTTTGCTAAAAGTGCGTAAGCTTAACGAGTTTAATAAAAAGGTCATTGCCGCCGAAAAAGCCGGTAAGCCAATGCTTGATCCGTTATGGCGACCAAACGACAATGTCAGTATTAGCCAAGCGCCGAAGCTAAAAACACTACCGATGATCGTTATTGTCGCTGATGAGTTTGCTGATATGATTATGCAAGTGGGCAAGCAAGCTGAAGAGCTAATCACTCGCTTAGCCCAAAAGTCACGAGCTTCTGGTATTCACTTGATGCTAGCGACTCAGCGCCCCTCAGTTGATGTGATCACCGGTTTGATTAAAGCTAACATTCCAGTACGCGCGGCACTGCGGGTCAACTCAAAAGTCGATTCACGGACGATTTTGGATAGTGGCGGCGCTGAAGATATGCTCGGTAACGGCGATATGCTGTTCTTGGGACCAGGACAAATTGAGCCGGATCGAGTACACGGCGCTTATGTTAGTGATGAGGAAGTTAACCGCGTTTGTGATGCGTGGCGCGAGCGCGGAGCCCCAGATTATATCGATAATATGGCTGGTAACTTTGAGCTATCCAGCTCAGGAAGTAGTGGCGGCTCAGGCGTAGCCTCTGGCGAAGATGATGATCTCTACAATGAAGCTGTGGCTTTTATTATGGAAACTCGTAAAGTATCGGCCTCTAGTATCCAGCGCAAATTTAGCATTGGTTATAACCGCGCCGCGCGTATTGTCGACTCAATGGAGGAGGCAGGACTGGTCAGCTCGATGGGTAAAAGTGGTAAACGTGAGCTGCTGATGTAATCTTTTATAAGTTTTTGATTAATATAAAGCGAGTCACAAAAGTGGCTCGTTTTTTTTGGCGTAAATTTTGCTTTAGCTTAATGCTAAGATATAGTACTTTATTCCATAATCTACAAAACCATTAGCCAAGCAAGGATGCCCTATGTTTAAAGAATATACCCAATACGATGCACTAGGATTGGCCGCATTAGTCAATGCAGGCGAGGTCAGTGCCAAAGAATTACTCGATAGCGCTGTGGCTCGCGCTAATAAGCTTAACTCAAAACTCAATGCTATTGTCCACCGTTTTGATGAGCGCGCTTATGCCGCAGCGCAGTCAGAGCTGCCGTCTGGCGCTTTTCATGGTGTGCCTTATTTGCTCAAGGACTTATCCTTTGGTTATGAAGGTGAGCCACTAACAATGGGCAGTCGCAGCGTCAATATTATCTCAGCTTACGATAGCGAGATTGTCAAACGCATGAAAGCGACTGGCGTCAACACCTTTGGTAAGACTAATACCCCAGAGTTTGGTTTGATTATCACCACCGAGCCCAAAGCTCATGGCGCAACTCACAATCCTTTTAAAAAAGGCTATAGCTCGGGTGGCTCATCAGGCGGTAGTGCAGCAGCGGTCGCTAGCGGTATTGTACCGATGGCAGGCGCTGGCGATGGTGGCGGCTCTATTCGCTTTCCAGCAGCTTGGTGCGGCGCGTTTGGTTTGAAACCTAGTCGCGGCCGCAACCCGATGGGGCCAGCACTAGGCGAGGGCTGGGAAGGGGCAGTTGCCGATCATGTGATTACGCGTAGTGTACGCGATAGTGCCGCGATGCTCGATGCCACAAGTGGCGCAGAGATTGGCGCGCCTTTTGTCATTGCCCCGCCCAAGACCAGCTTTTTAGAAGCCGCCATGCGCGCGCCGAAGCAGCTCAAGATTGCCTTACATCAGCAACCGTTAATCGCAGGGACGGTAGTAGATAAAGAGGTATTAGCAGTACTAGAGCATACCGCCAAGCAGTTGGAGGCGATGGGACATATCGTGGTACCTGCTGAGCCTAATATCAATATAGAAAAGTTTTGGCACGATTTTATGGTAGTCGTCTGTACTCATACCGCTTTTACCATTGATAATTTGGAACGGGAATTTGGCGCGCTACATACTCGTAAGCTTGAACCGCAGACATACAATATGGCACTACTAGGACGTTCATTATCTGCCGTGGATTTGGCCCATGCTAAACATGGCTGGCATGATAGTCAATATCAGACGGGACTTTTGCTAGAGCAATACGATATGATTTTGTGTCCGACGGTACCGACGCCAGCTGTTAAGCACGGTGTACTGCCACCCAGCATCATGGATGAGATGCTGATGCGTAGCGCTGAGGTGCTCAATAAGGGGGTAGATATGGGTAAATACGCCTTTAGCTCAGGCATGATAGAGAAGCTTAGCCATCCGGTACTTAGCAAAATGGCCTTTACCATACTTGGCAACGTGACTGGCTTGCCAGCGGTCTCTGTACCAGTAGGTATGAGTAAAAAAGGCCTGCCTATTGGTATGCAGCTGATTGGGCGCATGAATGATGAAACGACATTATTTAGCGTAGCAGGTGAGATGGAGCGAGCTGGCATGTTTACCAAAGCGGCGTTTGAGAAGTAATTGAGCCTTGTTACTTGAACTAGTTACTTGAGCCTTGTCACTTTGTTACTTTATCCATTAATCAAATCGATAAATATCCATCCCTAAGCTATGATGCGCCATGCTTTGGTGGACCACACTGACCCGTTGTCCTGCTCCCAAAGCAAAGAACAGCGGTAGTAGATGTTCATCGCTTGGATGGATACTTTTATAATTGGGATACTGCTGCCAGTCCAAAGCCGCCGGTATATCGCTCTTTAATTGCTGTAACAACCATAGCTTAAAATCTTTAGCTGTCTTATCAATGCTATCGGCCTCCCAGCGCATAGCTTGCAAGTTATGCGTAATATTGCCAGAACCAATAATTAAAATTTGCTCCTCTCGCAGCCGAGCAAATTGCGCGCCCAACTGATAGCAAGCGACGCTATCATAGTGCTGCGGTAAAGAAACCTGGACGATAGGTACATCAGCTTGCGGATAAAGATGACACAGCGGCGACCAAACACCGTGATCACTGACTCTTAGTGGATTAGCTACCGCATTGATACCGCGAGCATTTAGCTGCTGCACCAAGGACTCAGCAAGCGTAGCGTGACCTGCGGCTGGATATTGCAGCTCATGCAGCTGACGATCAAATCCTGAAAAATCATGCCAAGTCTTGGGCTGAGGATTACTACTGATCTCAAGCTTGGAGGAGGTCCAGTGCGCTGACATGATGACAATCGCTCGCGGCTTGGGTAAGTTTTGACCGATACGGGCGAGCGCACTAGTAGTCGCTGACTGCTCAATAGCTAAAGTAGGCGCGCCATGAGAGATAAATAAAGCAGGCAATTTTGCCGCGTTACTCAGACCCATAGGTCTATCTGCCCAAGCGAGCGTACCGCTGATAGGGGTGCTCATATCATCGATACTATCATGGGGGCTATGATGGGAGCTAGCATAAGAATGCTTAGGAAACTGAGCGAACTTTGAATGATTCATCTCAAGTTTATTAGGGCAACTGCGCGTTTTTCAATCGGATTTGCCCCTTATTATTTATCAATTACCGCGGTGATAGGGATGATTGTGATTGATACTCATAGCGCGGTACAATTGCTCCATTAGCACCACCCTAACTAAAGGGTGCGGCAAAGTCAGCGCAGACAGTGACCATTTCATATCAGCTTTGGCTAAAACTTCTGGCGATACCCCATCAGCGCCGCCAATGACCAAAGCTACATCATCGCCTTGTAGCATAGCGTCGGCAAGCTTTCCAGCTAGGCTTTCAGTCGATATCATCTTGCCTTTGACGTCTAATACCCAAAGCTGTTCGCGGCCTATAGCGTTATGGGTCGATAAGATAGCTTGACCTTCTTGCTCGCGATATTGAGCTAAGTTTGCCTCAGAAGGGTTTTTCGCACGCTTAGCAGCTGCTAATTCGACCAGTTGCGTGGTTAGCATCGGCTGGATACGCTTAAAATAATCATCAAAGCCCGTCTGAATCCATTTAGGCATTTTTTGCCCTACGCTTAATATTCTTATTTTCATAATGCAGTTACTTTTTAGCTTTGTGGTTAATGGAGTTAAGAGTCACAAGTTAAGAGTCACGAGTAAGGGGTTTTAAGGTTTCAGAAATACCAGCACTGCCTTTATTGTCATCTTTAGTAATGATGTTTAAGGTAGCATCTGACTCAAAAACGATCGCTTCTATCTCGTCCAAACTATGAATACCATTTGAGCGCATGACACTCTCAAGTTCTTGACGAGTCAAACGCTCATCACGCATAGCTTCAGGCAAAAACTGCCCTTGATAAAAAACAATCTTTGGCTCAGATAAGATAAAACTACTAAACGCCGGGGAGATAGAAGCGTATTTAGTGACCAAAAACTGCAACAGATAAAGAGTCAAAATAGAAGAGATACCCTCTATAAAAGGAATATTTTCTAATAAAATAGTACTAGCTCCTAGCGAACCAATCATCACCGTAACAATCCAATCAAAGTTATTTAATTGAGAAGTGGAGCGTTTGCCAGATACTTTAGTGACGACAACGATCATCAGATAAACCATTGCCGCGGTCAGGACAATGCGTACTAGTTTTTCTATATTGTCAAAAAACAACATGTCCATATGGGGTTACTCCTATTATTTGGGGGTTAGCAGTCGATTAAATAACCAAAGACTTACGCGCGCGCTGATAAAGGTCAAAAGCACGATAGCTACAAATGAGACTAATAGAGGCCAAGGCTGCTGTAGGGTCATCTCAATAAATACTTGACGATTAGCGCTATCAAACAGCCATAACCAAATCGCTAAGAAGTAAAGCGCAGTCAATAACCAAACAATCGCTGTACCGCTCAGAGCTAGCTTGTTTATCTCCTGCTTATGCAAAGCTCGTCCTTGATGCTTAATGAATTTTTGTACCGCAATAAAAGCACCGACTAAGATGGCTATCAAGGTAACCAGCTGCGGGTTTAGCGCAATCTGCGTTTGTATTAACATTAATAAAGCGCTGGCGAGGATATAGCCCACCATAAAAAAACCAATATACTGAGTCAATTTGACAGGTGGAGTCGCTAGATTGAGCGTTGGTTTAGCATTGTGTTTACTTAAACTAGCAGGCTTACGAGACATAAAAGTGCCTATATAAAATTATAAAATAACTTAGCGGCAGCTAAAATTACTGCTGCGCGCTCCAATCAAGCATAGCATCGAGTACTGGTCTAGCAATATAAGGATTGAGCGCCTCCTTAGTATTGATTAGTCCAACTACCGCATAATCTTGGCCCGACTGACCTTTGACATACCCTGCCATTGCTGCCACGTTGCTTAAAGTGCCAGTTTTTATCCAAGCTCGGCCAATCGCTGCTGAGTCAGGCAAACGCTCGCTATGAGTCATAATAGTACCACTAACGCCAGCCACGCCTAGTGAATTGACGTAAGCGTCAAAGCTTGGATGGCGATAAGCAAAGCTCAATAACTCCGCTAAATTGGCAGCGGTCACGGTACAATCTCGGCATAATCCTGAGCCGTTAGTCAGATAAGGCGGCGCGCTGTGAAGGTTATTTTGCCACCAATGCTTAATTTGCTGTAACGCCTGCGGATAATCAGTCGCTTTGGGTTGATCAAAGTGATAAAGACTGGCGACGTTTGATTTATTAGCGCTAGTATTAGCACTAGTAACGGCGCGGTTAGCAGCACTAGTGTTATTAACATGACTATCTTTATTCTCCCTATCGTTATGATAACTACCGATAGCTAAAGCCACTTGCTCAGTCATGACGTTATTGGAGAAGTGATTGATATCGTATATTTGCTCAGTCAAATTATAAGATGGATAGCTAACCAGCGGTAATGGTGCTAGCGGTAATGCTGATAATCCAGTAGTCACACGCTGGTAGCGCTCAGTGTTTTGTGCGCTATGATAAGTGGCGTAGGGCTTTTCTTGACTGATAACTTTGCCTGCTAGAGTATTGCCAAGCATCTGCCATTTTTGAGCAACCACGCGGGCGGCGAAGTCTTTGGCATCAGGATAATTGATATAAAAAAGATGCTCACCGCAGCTCTCTGGTAAGCTGGCATTAAAAGATAATTTATCGGTTTGCCACTGCGGTGCAAGGCTGTTGCTAGCCTGCGAGCAATTAGCGCTGCGAGTAGCAATACGGCTTGGCAGCTGATAATTGGCCAATTGCGGCGTATAGCTTAGCTTAGCTTGCCTATTAGCTAAAGGATAGGTATAGATGCCGACACTATTAAAGTTGACCAAAAACCCATCCGGACTAGCGTTATAAGGCCGCAAAGGGGCATTATCAAAAGCGGCCGGATTTTTACTGACTTTTTTGAATATTGAGCTGTCGATAATGATATCGCCATCGATATGACGAATACCGGCCTTTTGTACTTGATAAAGCAGCTGCTCTAGCCGCGCGTGAGTCATCTTAGGGTCGCCGCTACCTTGAATAATCAAGTCACCATGCAAGCGATTGCCTATGATAAGACCGCTATGATAAACCCTAGTAAACCAAACAAAATCGGCACCCAAAGTATCTAGCGCTACAAAGCTTGGTATCAATTTCATCGTACTAGCAGGGGTGCGCAAGATATGAGGATTGTGACTGACTAGCGGCGCTAATGGGCGCTGAGCTATCTCTGAGCTTTGCTGATTATTAGCGGTCTTATTATCGCTATAGCGAATAGTAGTGCTCTCATTAATGACTAGTATCGGTGGCGGATTCTCTAAGCTTTGATAAGTATAAGGATCATCGGTGTAAGCTTGTAGCTTGCGATCTTGTTGCTCAATAGCCTGCTTATCAATGATGATGGCTGCTGCATCTTTATTAGTATGATTATCAGGCGTAGCCTCTGTTACCTTTAGTGTATTTGCTTCAGTATTAATATTGGCATGGCTGTCGATTACCTTTATCGCTGAGGGCAGACGGCTATGGGCTTTATCTCCTATTGGGGTGATAATCACACTGATATCGTCAGCGCTTAGATTCGCTTTGCTCAGTGCCGCTTGCATAGAGGAGGGCAGCACCGCTTGCGCTGACAATGGCAATAAAGCGACTAAAGCCGTCGTTAATAGTCGCAGCTGCTGAGGAGCAGTGAAAGTAGTAGTTGAGGTAAAAAAACTAGAGAGTATAGACATAATAACTTTTGGCTTAGATTATAAAACCGCTTATAGTATCATGAGTTCTATAAACTCAATCCTATACTCATCAAAATTGATGATTTGAGTGCTCAAATTAATGCTGTTAGCGCACATGCAAAAAAGCCATAGCGGTCATCACCGCATCGTTATAAGCGTCATGATTGCCAAATTCAGGGATATTGTAGTGAGCCAATATCTTTGGTAATTGCTGCGAGGGTTTGGGAGTATTGGGATCACGATCGCCCATACGTTGACTATATAGGCGTCTGACATCGAGCACCTCATTAGGTAAAGTGGTGCCCATATACTTCTTAATCAAAGGATTCAAAAACGCGGTATCTATCTGCGGGCAAAACCCTACTATCGGCCTATTATCAATAAAAGGCAATAGCAGCTCGAGCATCTCATCATAGCTCATCCCTTGTTCGACATCAGCACTACGTAGACCATGAATGACGATAGTATCGCGATCTGGCATGATGGGCGGACGACAAACCAGATGTAGACCGTTGCCAGTATCGATAGTATCCCCATTGATATGAATGGCAGCTACAGAGAGTAGATGATGCTTACGCGGATTTAGCCCGGTCATCTCGCAATCTATCGCTACCCACTGATCGTCTATAGGCGGCTCAAACATTGAGCTTAGCTCAGCTCGCTGCAAGTGGTTTTTTTGCCATTTATTAGATAACTGCTTTAGCCAGCTCATGATGGTGCTCTTAATTACCGTACTTGTAAATAAAATCTATCCTAGTATCAATTAATCTCTAACTGATAATGCTGTCGCAGCTGATTTTTAAAACTTTTTACTACCGCTAAGCATTCTTTTAATACATCACGCTCAAGCGCCGATAGCGTTAAGGGATCGACTTGTCTAGCATATTTATCATCAGTAGCTAAAGCGACCGCCAAACGTTGACCCATAAAGAACTCTAAGGCTTCGCTTAAAGTTGTGGCTCGCTCTTGATTCATAACGCGCGCTTGTACTAGGGCTTTTAGCCGATCTCGAGTGCTAGGAACATGTAAGATGTCGTACTCCAAGGCCATAGCCCGTATGCCGTGTACCAAAGGAAAGATACCCGCTTTTTTTAGATCAATAGTACTACTAGAGGGCTTACCCAATATAGGCACAAACCTTTGCCACCACTGATTGACATCACCGAATTGTAGAGCGGCGCGTGCGAATTGACGCACAAACATAGGATCGGACTGACGATGCGCGACCTTTAGATGATTACGAACTTGGGTCAATAGCGACTCATCACCACAGACATACTCGCCATCAAGTATCGCTGATAGATAAATACCGTGCATAGCATCAGTGTTTCTAAACCATAAGCTAATTTGTGCCTCAAACTTTTTAAGCGGTTGTCGCCACATTGGGTTGGTCATCATGATATTACCATCACAAAGCGGGTAGCCCAGCGTGGCTAATTGATGGTTAAAAGTCTCAGCGAACTGCGCTAGCTGTGGATGCTCAAAACCATCGCGGATAATAAGCGCATTGTCTTGATCGGTACGCATGATCTGCTCGCCGCGTCCCTCAGAGCCCATAACGATGACGCAAGTATTTTGTAGGACTTCCTCAGGGACAATAAGTTGCCACAGTTTAGTAAATACCTGGGCGTTTAGGGTCTGTACCATTCTACTGACCACGCCTATTTTTACCCCGTTTTGCTGCTGGGCGCGAATATAACGGCCAATGAGCTCGACGGCGGTATCAATACTCTCAAAATCCTTAGCTTGTTCTATTTGAATACTAATCAGCTGTGAGTGTTGACCGATATAGGCAAGCATATCACTTTGACCCAAGATACCTACCACTTTGCCATTATTATCGATAACGGGTAGCCGGTGGATACGGTAGCGGGTCATGGTCAATAAGGCATCGCCAATCTCGCTATCGGCGTTGATGGTACGCAGATTAAAGCTAGCATAGTCTTGGCAAGGCGTTGTAGCCGGATTTTGCTCATCACTTACCGCTCGGCAAATATCGGCATCGGTCAAAATACCAAACTGACTGTCATTAGCGTTATAGGCTGGGCTGTCAGCTAAGGTAGAAGGATCCGGTAATTCAACGGTAGGGCGAACTAAAACATGCTTGAGCCGAGCCTCTGTCATAACTTGAGCAGCTTGTTGCAAACTACTACTTGCATCAATAATATGTACCGATAATAAGGTTACATCGGTCACAGGTTGCAGCATAATTTGTTGTACTTCTTGCTGGGCGGTGTAACCGGTATTACTGATAGATAGGTTTTGTGAGGTGGTGCCTTGGCGTTGTTGTAAGGCTTTTATCTTTTCGGGTAATTTGTCGGAGAGGAGCTGACGCACCAGATGATTTTGGGCACTGATTTTATCGATAGCAGCGCCATCTATTTGCAGCAATAGCGTATCTTCGCTAGCGCGGTAATCATAGGGCTGGGTAGATGACGAATCGCTTTGAGTGGATTGGGGAGTACGGCGACTATCAAACCAATCATTACTATGAAGATGATCGGAGTGATTGCTTCCTAAGTAAGCAGCGACAAACTCACCTGCCAAGCTTTGCTCAATTTGACCTTTTATCACTACATAAAAATACTGTAAATCCTCAGCTGGTAAACTCTCATCTACCGCTAAATAACGTATCTTTGTATGTTTTCTAATGCTTTGACGCTCAGCTAAGCTCAAGACATCGAAGGGCGGTTGAGTAAAATCAAGATGGTTCATAATATCATCCGTGATAGCGCTGTTAATCATTCATACAGCTATATTAAATATAGTAACCGTGACTTTTCTAACTTTATTTACTATAGCACTATCTATCGCTGTTATCCCTAATAAGATTAGGGTTATTTTATAAACTGAGCACTATAGAGCTTAGCCTATCAGTTAATTTATCAATTAAACGACTTATCGATCTTTAGTGAGCATGTTACGGATACGGCTAATAGCTTCCCGGCTCTCTGACACGCTAGCCACTAGGGCTATACGCACGTAACCTTGACCTGGGTTTTTACCATTGACCTCGCGCGATAGATAACGCCCAGCCAAAACATGAATATTAGCCTCTTCATAAAGCGCTGTGACAAAAGCCTCGTCATCGCCTGCAAAAAGCGGCGGCACTTTTATCCAAAAATAAAACCCCGCATCCGGCATGCGCAAATCTAATAGCTCGCCAAGCTCCTCCATCCATAAGGCAAACTTCTCTTTATACAAGGCTCGATTGTGCGCCACATGCTTCTCATCTTGCCAAGCTGCAATAGAGGCTAGTTGATGAGGAATAGGCATCGCGCAGCCTTGGTAAGTGCGACATTGTAAATAAGACTTTAAGATATCAGCGTCACCAGCGACAAAGCCTGAGCGTAGACCGGGAAGGTTTGAGCGTTTCGACAACGAATGAAAAACGATGCAGTTCTTATAATTATCACGGCCAAAACTAGTACAAGCTTGCAATAAACCAATAGGCGGCTGATCAAAATACAGCTCGCTATAGCACTCGTCACTGGCAATAATAAAGCCATACTTGTCAGATAAACGCATGATAAATTCCCAATCATCCAAGCTCATCATCGAGCCTGTCGGATTATTGGGGCTACAAACAAATAACAGCTGTGTGCGACTCCAAACCTCTATTGGCACAGCGCGATAATCACCTTTAAAGTTATTCTCAAAAGTACAAGGAACAAAATAAGGGGTGGCATTTGCCAAAATAGTAGCGCCTTCATAGATCTGATAAAAAGGATTGGGCATGACTACTACCGGTTCTAGCGTATGGTCCTCGCCATGATTGACCGCTGCTTGCACCAAGCTAAAAATAGCCTCACGGGTTCCCATGACTGGTAAAACTTGCTGATGAGCATTAACATGACGCAAAAAAAAGCGCTTCTCTAACCAATGAGCGATGGTTTGACGCAGCTCAAATAGCCCCTCTGTGGTTGGATAACGATTGAAGCGGTCCAGATTTTGTTGTAAGACGTCCAAAACAAAACTTGGCGGCGGATGTTTTGGCTCGCCAATACCAAGCTTTATTTCACTACAAGCAGTATTGGCTATGCTATCAGCTAATAGACTGTTCATCTTAGCGAACGGATAAGGATGCAGATGCGACAAGTTGTGATTCATAGGCGTAGTAACTATAATAGACAATTGATAATAAAGTTATAAAGAAAAATTACAATAGGGCAGTGTAGCACCTCTCTGATTTTTTGTCCTTTTCTTATAGTAGCTATCAAGCCAAGACCAGCTTTGGCTCTATGATAACTGCTTAGTGTGACCTAATAGTTGGGGTCACCCTAGTTACTCACTTTTGAGGAGTGTTATAAAATGACCCAAAGTTACAAGACTTCTAAGTCTGATAGTCTAAGCAATTTGGAGCTTACTAACCCCTCAAACTTTGAGCATGACCAAAATCATGAGCACAAGGTATGTGAACAACTAAAAAATCGCGAACAGCAGTGGTGGCAGGCTCGTCAGCGTCTTATTGATCTCAAAGAGCGCCAAGTGTTTTGGTTTGGGGATAACAGTGGCATGATGTGGCTGCTTTGGCAATTGGTCAGCTATGTGGTTATGGGTCTATTACTGATGCTAGCGACCAAAATGTTCGAGATATCTTTTTCTTTAAAACAATACATCCTCATATTTGCGCTACAAACGCTAGTCTTCATCGTGGCTTTTATTTTTAAGGGCAATTTAGCCAATTTATTACAAAACAAGATTAAGACGGCAGAGCTACAACGTGATCAATGTTTGAATGAGATGATTATATTAGCCTCCGATAGTCTTTTTCCTCGGGTTTATGCTCAGGCTCCGTTATCGCTGCAAACTATCTACGAAAGCAATCAGCGCCAGCTACGGCTGGTAAGCTTACATGCCTTATTAACTCATGAGATTAATGCTGGAAGACTAATCTTGCAGCATCAAACTCAAGCTAATTTATTACCGTTAGAGCTGGCTGAGGATGAGTTAAATCATCTGGCTTGTGAGATGATTTATAGAAGCGCTATTGCTTAGCTCTCAACCATAGCTTGGATCATGGCGCACGCTAAGACTGGCTATCAAAGCCTGTTTTAGAGTTTCAAGCATCGCCTCAGATAAAGGCGCGTCATTTTGATCACTAATATAAAACATATCCTCTGCGCGCTCGCCTAAAGTCGTGATACGCGCTGAGTGCACCTCGATACCTTGCTGCAAAAATACCTGTCCAACGCGAGCCAACAATCCGGGTTGATCAAGGGTTTGTAGGCTCATGATATGTTGACCAGAGGCTTCATTGAATTCAAAGCTGATAGTCGTTGGTATATCGAAATGCAGCAATTGACGGGGCAAGCGCTTACTTGTCAGTTTAGGTGCTGTTGGGTTTTTGAACGCCTCAATCAAACGTCGTTTCAGCTCTTCTTGTTCGTCTTTTTCGGTCAGTAAAGTACCACTACGATCGAGCAGCACATAAGAGTCCAAAGCAAAATCGCGAGTAGCGGTAATAATGCGAGCATCTAGTACATCCAAATTCATCTGATCAAACACTGCCATGGTGACCGCAAATAAGTTCGCTTGATCTTGGGTGTAAACAAACACTTGTACTGCATCTAGTGCCAACTCTCGATGCTCACGTAGCACTACTAGCGGCGCACTATCGGCATCTGAGGCGCGACCCCTAGGCGGATGTGCCAAAATCGCCTCGGTATGCCAAAGAATATCTTCTGCAATCTCTCTTAAAAAGTACTCATCGCCTAAGTCGTCCCATAGCCTTAGTACTTCCTCGCGATTCATATGCTGATTATCCACAGTATCGAGCATCTGTAGCGCTTGCTTACGGGTGGCAGCAATCATATCTTGACGATTGGTAGGAGCGTCGATGTCAGCGCGTAATATCCGCCGCGTCTGCGTATACAGCTGCTTCATAAGGCTGGCACGCCAGCTGTTCCATAGCTGCGGATTGGTCGCATTCATATCAGCAACGGTTAGGACATACAGATGATTTAGATGAGTGACGTTGCTGACTAAATCGGCAAAAACTGTTACCACCTCTGGATCTGAGATGTCCTTTTTTTGCGCGGTCATCGACATCAGTAAATGATAGCGCGTCAGCCAGCCTACTAGATTGGCATCCGCAACACTCATGCCGTGCTTGAGACAAAACTCAATCGATTCGCTTTGTCCCAGCTCGCTATGATTGCCGCCGCGACCTTTAGCTATATCATGGAACATCGCCGCTAGTACCAAGATCTCTTTGCGCTCAATACGCTGAAAGATAGCACTGACTAACGGGAAGTCTTGCTGAAAACGATCATCGGTAAATCTATGCAAAATCCGAATAAGAAATAGCGTGTGCGCGTCAACCGTATAACGATGAAACAAGTCATATTGCATCAAACCGGTGACTTGCGCAAAAGAAGGAATATAGTTGCCTAATACCCCGTAGCGGTTCATAGTGCGCAGACGATGAAACAGATAGTTCTGCTCTTTTAGATTGGCCAAAAACAGTGCTTGATGCTCGGTATTATCACGATAGTTTTGATCAATGCCGCGCGCTGCGACTTTGAGCGCCCGTAGCGTATGGGTACGCACTTTTTTGAGACCATGCTGACCCATGAGTAAAAACATCTCTAGGATAGCTTCGGGATGCTGAGCGAAGACGCGGTGATGGGCGATAGCGATTTGATCGCCGATTTGATTGAAGCGCGCATTTAACGGATGCTTGCTTGGGCGCTCATCGATAGGCAGGTGCGGCTCTATAATGGTTTCAAAATAGTGATTGGTTAGCATCTCAGATAATGTTGAGATTTGCATAGCGCAGCGATAATAGTCGCGCATAAAACGCTCGACTGCAGCATTAGGCTCGTCATCAGGCTGAGTCTCATAACCCATCAGCTGCGCGATATCTCGCTGATAATCGAACAATAAGCGGTTCTCATTACGCCCGGTCAACTCATGTAGATGATGACGAATTTGCCACAGATAGCTCTCAGCAAAGCTTAGCTCATCAAACTCTTTTTCAGTCAAAAAATTCTGCTGAACTAAGTCATAAAGCTTACTGACTCTAAAATAACGCTTAGTCACCCAGCCAATGATATGAATATCACGCAGACCGCCAGGAGCGGTTTTTATATTAGGCTCAAGATTATATTCAGTAGCATTATGCTGCAGATAACGGTTTTTGGCTTCTTCTATTTTGACCTCATAAAACTCACGCTGTGTCCAAAGCTTGTTGACCACCGCGGTAGGGGTATCTTTTAGCTCCTCATTACCTACTAGTAGCCTAGCCTCAAGCAAGGTACTAGCGACAGTATGATCGGTAGCCGCTTCTAGACAGTCTTTGACGCTACGTACAGAGAGGGCAGGCTCAAGACCGATGTCCCACAGCATAGCTACTAGGCCATTGATTTGAGTCGTCATACTAGCGGCAATCTCATCGGGAGCTAGCAGTAAGATATCAACGTCTGAATATAGCGACAACTCGCCGCGTCCGTAGCCGCCAGTGGCAAACAGCGCAAGATCCGTCTTATCAAGCTCAAACCAAGAAAACAGCGCAGTAAGCAGCTCATCTATTGCACAGGCACGCGCTGTCACTAATTGGCGAATATTGACCCCGCGTTCTAGCGCGCGGCTGATGTCTTCATTGATTTGAATGAGCCACTCAGGAATGCCAAGCAGCGACTTTTTAGTAGGGTCGCTGACAACTAGCAAAGGGGTTTCCATCGTGCCATTTGGAGGTGACAACGCTGGCAGAGGCGTAATATAGACCGAGGCAACATCACAAGTAAACATGATCGCTATTCCATAAAATATGCAGCTAAAAACTAAAATCTTTACAATTAGGCGCTTATAACTAACCTGGCTATGCTCTTATTTTTTGCTAAATTGAGAGTCCGTAGCAATAGTTAATAATATAAAGCAAAAGCAAAATTAAAAGCAAAAAAAAGACCGCGTAAGCGATCTTCTCTTTAAATAACTACTGGCGCAAAAAACTTAAATCTTCTTCAGGGCGCGTCGTAAATACCTCACAACCGTTATCGGTCACGACCATAGTATGCTCCCACTGGGCTGAGAGCTTACGGTCTTTGGTAATCGCCGTCCACTCGTCAGGCAAAATCTTCGTCTGCCAAGTGCCTTGGTTAATCATCGGCTCAATAGTAAAGGTCATGCCCGTCTTAAGCTCAAAGCCGGTGCCTTTTTTACCATAATGCATCACTTGCGGCTCATGATGAAACTCATTAGAGATACCATGACCACAGAACTCGCGCACGATACTAAAACGCTCAGGCTCGACCACTTCTTGAATCGCCGCACCTATATCACCAAGACGCGCGCCGTTTTTGACCACGCTCATTCCGGCATACAGCGCATCTTGTGCCACTTTGCAAATACGCTGCGCCATGATAGAGCCATTACCGATGATCCACATTTTTGAGGTATCACCGTAGTAGCCATCCTTAATTACCGTAACATCGATATTGATAATATCGCCGTCTTTGAGCAGCTTATTATCGCTAGGAATACCGTGACAAACCACATGATTGACTGAGGTGCAGATCGATTTTGGGAAGCCATTATAGTTGAGCGGTGCAGGAATTGCATCTTGTACGTTGACAATATAGTCATGAGCAATTTGATTGAGCGCTTCGGTGCTGACCCCAACTTTGACATGCTCATCTAGCATTACTAATACATCGCTAGCTAGCTTACCAGCGATACGCATTTTGTCTAAAGCTTCAGGGGACTGAATGAGAGATTTTTTAGTCATATTCTTATACTTACGCTTATAGATTTGAAGTGACTCAATTATAGCATAAATGCACTATTAAGGATTATTGAGCCATTAGTGATGGTTATATTAGGACAATGCTTGATAATCACAATACTTTGTTTGCTATATTATTTTGTAAAATGAGCGAAAACGCTTAGCAGGTTACAGCGCGCTGCAATCTATTAATAACGACAACAAACCCTAGATAAGTCAGTTTTCGATAATACAAAATTGATGTTTTGAATTTATGTAGCAGCTAATAAGTCAATAAACAAGTGCTGTTAGCAAAATCTGTCTAAAGTAAAACAAAGCGCTGGTTAACCCTATACTTAACTCTTCATGACAGTCACAATTTAATCCTACATAATGGCCCCATTGTTTAGTTCAATGAATAAAACAATGAATTTATCATTACAAACTAGCAAAATAAAAACCAGTTATTTATAACTATTTACTTATAATCATAATTAATTTTTTAACTTTTAGGAGCAAAATATGAGAAATATGACCAAAATAGCACTAGCCGCCACCTTAGCAGTGGGTACGCTTGCAGGTTGTCAAACTACGCCAGGCGTTACCGCACCAGTAGCTCAGCCGCTAACTGTCAATGCGCTAGAAGCTTACAACTGGCAGTTGGTAGATGCCAAACGTGCAAATGGTGATAAAGTCACTCAGCTATTTACTATGCCCAATAAACCTTTGACTTTGAATTTCTTTAGAGACAATGGCAATAAGCGCGTTAGCTTTATGAATACGTGTAATAATATGGGCGCTAACTATAGTATCGTCAACAATAACGTGCAGTTAGGTAACGTGTTGAGCACTATGATGGCTTGCCCAGAGCCGCAAGCTAGCTTTGATACTGCGACGATGGCTACTGTACAAGGAAAATATAGCCTAACTAAAAACGCTAACAATGTCCCTATCTTAACTATTCGTAATGATAACCAAGTTGCTCAGTTTAAAGCGGTTGCTAAGTAATTTTAATTATTTATCAATCAGTGTAGCTAACAACTATTGTAGCTAACAATTATTAAGGATTGAAAGCTCATTAAAATAGCAAAAACGCCTCACTACTAAGTGGGGTGTTTTTTTTGAGTAAAATTAACTAAGGTTTAGGGTAAACTTATGCTTATATTCTTTTTATGGGAGTTAGAGCATGCCCAAAGTCATCCTTAGTCCTTTTGCTATGAGCCAAAATATCTTTATGGCTATCTTTGCCGTAACGCTTCTCACCGCCTGCCAAACTCTACCAAGCCATCATACAGCAGCTATCGATAGAGCCCATCCTTTGACCGCTAACATGCCTACTATAGACCGCGCAGGACGTATCGCTTATATCGAAGAGCAAGGCATAGGAGTTGCCAAAGTCTCTACTTTATATAGTATTCGTCCTGATGGTAGCGATAGGCAGATGATAACGCAGCTCAATGGCTATCTCTATTCGCCAGCTTGGTCCGCTGATGGCCAATTGCTGGCTTATAGCAAACAATTACCGCGCCAAAGCCCCAAGATTTATATCTACGATCGCAGTAATCAAACCCATAACCTCGTTGTCCATAATAATGGTAGCAATCTATCTGCGGTATTTTCTCCCGATAATCAAAAACTGCTTTATAGCTCCACGGTCGACGGCAATGCTGATATTTATGAGCTAAACCTCGCTGATGGTAGTAGCAGACAGCTAACGACTTTGCCAAGTACCGAAGTGCAACCTAGTTACGCCGCTGACGGTCAAAGCTTTGTTTATGTCAGTGATAAAGTTCGCGCCGGTCGTCCCCGGTTGTATCGCTATGATTTTGCTAGCGCTAAAGCCACGCTTATACCGACTAATGGCTATGCTGCCAGCCCGCAGTTGAACTTAGATGGTACGCGCATGAGCTATCTCAGTGGTAGCCAAGCTGCGATAATGACGTTAGCCACCGGACAAGTTGTCAATCTAGCTGACACTGGACTTGATGAGCCGGCAAGACTATCTCCCTCTGGACAATACGCGGTTTATCCGACAAGGCAGTCGCAAATAAGCGGACAGCAGGGCGGCAGTTTGGTTATTCGCTCTTTGACGGGCGGCGATAGTTACGCTATCGGCAGTAAAACAGGCGAAGTAGTGCGTTCACCAGTGTGGGGAAAGTCGCTTCTTAATTATCATTAAGTTTATAAAACAGGAGGGGAATTATGGCACATAAAAAAGAAAATCTACCCCAAAAAATATGCCCCGTCTGCCAGCGGCCTTTTACGTGGCGCAAGAAGTGGGCGAAGGATTGGGAGCAGGTGATTTATTGTTCTGAGCGCTGTCGGCGGACGAAGGGTAAGAGCGCTGACTAAAATTAAAATAAAAATTCAGCCTATAATAAATAAGCTGAATTTTATATTGTAGTGTTCTTTTTAATGATTATTGACGATCAAAGATAATGGTTTCGCCATTATTATTTTGTACTTCAGTTTGATCTTCGTAGCCAGTAAATGTCAATGTATCACCTACGACATTGATAGTCATCTTATAGAAAAATGACAAATCATCATTACCAGTACTGCTATACAGTGACTGACCGAGGGTGAATAGACCACTATTGTTTAGGGTATAGAGATTCCAGTCCATACCAGAGAGGGGCACAGTACCGTATTCATAAGGGAGCTCTTGGTCAACTTCTATATGGAAAAAGGTCTGGTTGTCTAAAAAGCCAAACAATACCAACTCATCATTAAGTTGACCCGCTTGCGCCTTCCAAATACCTAGCTCGTTTTCGGACTTGGCTTTTGAGAACGTATAAAGCTCATTGTTCTCTATGACTTTATTGTTGTTTTCATCCACACCTAGCGTTAATGTATTGCCAGAGATTTGTACGGTTCTTAGCAAATTATCTGATAAACCCGCGTTGCCGTTGTTATCATAAACTACTTCATCAACTTTTAGCTCATTATTAGCTTTGAGAGAGTATTTACCCCATTCAATGCCGCTATTGCTATCTCTTAATGAGGTAGGGCCAGTCACTTGGGTTTGTACATAAGTGCCATCATCTAAAAAGGCTAAAGTCACTAGCTCTTCATTACCTTGGGCCATCTGCCAAAGCCCAGATAGTCTCTCAGGGTCAACTGTATTATCAGTCTCTGAGCCCAAGCCATCTCTTGAGAAGTTGAACATCTCATCAGTCTCTATCGTACCATTTTGATTGTTATCGACTTCAATGGTAAGAGCAGTGTCACCAGTCACACGCGCGTAACGGGTGCGTGGTTCTGATAAGCCAACTTCACCATTATCATCATAAAATTGAGAAGTTGTTAACTCTTCAGTCGCAGCATTAATGGTGTAAGAGCCCCATTCCATGCCATTTTCAGGATTACTGATCAAACCATCTTTATCGACTTGTACATAGAGGTAAGTGTTATTTTCTAAGAAAGCCAACCCAACCAGCTCATCATCATCAGCATCATCCAAACTCCAAGGTCCTAAGATACCTTTGGGTTTAACCTTTGAGAACACGTATTGCTCATTGCTAGTAATAACGCCATCTTCATTTTCATCGACTTCGAGAATAAGCTTGCCATTAACGACTTTAACAAAAGGGTTAGGAGCATCTGATAATCCAGCGTCACCATTTTTATCAAAAGTAGGTGTAGCGGTGAGTGCACCTGTCTGATTATTAATGCTATAAGTTCCTGACTCCATACCATTTTCAGGATCAGTTGTTGAACGACTGGCATTGACTTGAGTTTGTATATATTTACCGTCATCGGTAAAAACAATCACTGATAAGTCATTACCCGCATTATCGCTACTCCACATTCCAACGATTTTAGTATTGAGATCTGTCTGATTAGGGGGAGGTACGTACAATACATTGGAATCGTTATCGTCATTACATCCTGGTAGTAATAAGGCCATTGAGACCGCTAATAAAGCTATTTTAAATGGTTTCATTTCATCTCTCCTTGATTAAATAATTGAATATCGCTACCACATCATTTATTTTTACCTCCTTGTAGCAATGTAGATTTACTCTTCAATTATGGCTATTTATTAGATTCACTAAAGAGACTTTAATATTCATAATTTCGAATATAACAAAAATATTTATGATAAGCTAATTAAAATAGTAACTTTTATTCATTATTAAATCAGCGCCTGCAACTTACAATAATTTATCAAAATCTTATATCTAGCAAGATCTTTTAGGGCAGTAGACAACTCGACGCTATCAAACGTGCTATAGATAGGTCTGATAAGCCTGTTTATTTGGTTGTTTATGTCCATAGCTGGAATAATAATGCAGATGATAAAGACAAAGAGGATAAACAGAATTTTGATACCGCTGCTTTTCCCTATCTCCTTGCTCGTCGCCACTTCCAAAATCCTAATATGAACGTCATTGGAGTGTATGTTGGTTGGCAAGGCACTAAATTTAAATTTCCACCCGCACATTTTTTAACACCGCTGAATAGAGCTCTTGTCGCTGACGCTATTGGTAACGGTGATGAGATAAGAGACGACATAGTGAGTCTGACCAACCATGTTGAACAAAGCATTCACTCAGGCTATTCACCGATCCTGAGAAGTAGGGGTATTATTTATAGTTTGTAAGAGCTAAATTCGTTACTTGTTTTACTACCTAAAAGGGCGCTACTCCACTTGAGCAGTGCCTTTTTTGAGTCAGTGATTGAATTAGACTAAAGTTGCTAATATATAAGTTTAAAATCACTATTGTCAGGTGTAAGATTAATATCTCAATTGATTTAATGGATATAAACAAATGATTTTACATAAAACGAATAATCGTAATTTTACGAAATAATTTATAAATTTTTAGGGGTTATCGTATTTTATAATTACGATTTAAAACCAATCAACAATTTGCAAACCCTCCACACGTTCAAACTCTCTAGTATTATGCGTCACCAAGGTGGCGTTATTGGCAAGCGCACAACCTGCAATCTGAATGTCGTAAGGTCCAATAGTTTTGCCTTGACGTTCAAGCTTTGCTCGAATCTGCGCTGAAACCTCCGCCTCTTTGCGACCAAACGGCATTACTTGAACTTGTTCCAAAAGAGTAGATAGTTGACTCAAACGTTTATCAGGGCTAGTAGATTTTTGGATACCTACATTTAGCTCATAAAGTACAATAGTAGGAATGATAATTTCATTTGGGTCGCAAGAATAAAGGTGTGAAGCAACTTGCCCTACACCTTTAAAAAAGTAAATGAGCGTATTCGTATCTAAGACGTAGCTCATAATGATTCACGCTCGGCATCATCACCTTGAGCGCTTCTAATTTCATCCAAACTCGGAAAATCAGCCCAACTACCAGCCAATGCTTTAACCTCTGGCGACCAGCCTTTATGCTGTTTGACTTGTTGCTTGATAAACTGACTTAACCAAAGATCAGGCGCTATATTTTCAGCATCCGCCATTTGATAAACGATAGCTTCAACCTCTTCGTCTAGCGTTAAAGTAATTTGGCTCATATTAGTTCTCCTTCTATCTACCTATAGTTATAAACTATATAGGGTTATATAGATAAACTCCATCATCTTTGATTCAGATATATAGAACAACTCTGCCATAGCAAAGCTTTTTAGCCCCGATTGTCGCGGATATCCTGACGGGCTAGGCGAGTTGCGGTGGATCGTTTTGAGACGGTATCGAGGCAACAGGAACAGCTCAAAACTTAGCCACCGCCTCGGCTAGATTGGCAGATAAAAGCAAAAGCGGGAGCAGCTTTAAAAACTAATCCCGCAACAAAAAATTTCTCTAGCAAACTTTAAACATTCCTACAAATTCGGATTTAACCATTTCTCAGCCGTCTTTATATCCCAATCTTTACGTTTGGCATAATCTTCTAACTGGTCTCGGCTGATTTTACCGACATTAAAGTATTCGCTATCTGGATGCGAGTAATAAAAGCCGCTGACTGAGGACGCAGGCCACATCGCAAAGCTTTCGGTGAGCGTGGTGCCAATCGCCTCAACGGTACCAAGCCAATCAAACAGTTTGCCTTTTTCGGTGTGCTCAGGACAAGCCGGATAGCCCGGAGCTGGGCGGATGCCGACGTATTTTTCTTTAATCATCTCATCATTAGTAAGTGACTCTGTTGGCTGATAGCCCCAGTAGTCTTTACGGATCAGCTCATGCAGATGCTCAGCAAAGGCTTCGGCGAGACGATCAGACAGCGCTTGTACCATGATAGCGTTGTAGTCATCGCCTGCTTCTTTATACTGCTCAGCCAACTCTTCGGTGCCAACGATAGATACGGTAAAGCCGCCGATATGATCAGTGTGCTTATCTGATGGCGAGATAAAGTCAGCCAAGCTAAAGTTAGGCTTGCCGCTCGCTTTATCAGACTGTTGACGCAAATGCTCAAAGGTATAGGTCGGTTTGCCGCCTTGAGTAGGATCATTATCATAGACTGTGATGGTATCAGCGCTGGTACGACGCGCAGGCATAATCTTAAACACGCCTTTAGCGACGATAAGCTTTTTATCGATCATGTTTTTCAGTAGCTCTTTGGCATTATCAAACAAATCGCGCGCCGCTTCACCAACGACTTCATCTTGCAAGATTTTGGGATATTTACCAGCCAGACCCCAGGAGATAAAGAACGGCGTCCAGTCGATATAAGGCACTATATTATCGATAGGGTAGTCGTCCAGTATCACTTGGCCTAGAGTGTTTGGTACAGGCGGCGTGTAATTGTCCCAATCGCACTGGAAGCCGCCTTCGATTGATTCTACATAAGATAGCTTAGCCGCTTTGGGTTGGCGTTTTGCTAGACGCTCGCGCACTTTGATGTACTCGCTACGGGTCTCATCGATAAGCTGTTGGCGATGCTCCTTTGAGAGTAGTTTGGTCACTACTCCAACTGAGCGCGAAGCATCAGTGACATAGATGACACCATCGTTTTGATATTGCGGTTCGACCTTGACTGCGGTATGCGCTTTAGAAGTGGTAGCGCCGCCGATCATCAAGGGCAGAGTCATACCGCGCTCTTGCATTTGCTTAGCAACATAGACCATTTCATCGAGACTTGGGGTAATTAGACCGGACAGTCCGATGATATCGACTTTCTCTTTGATGGCGGTATCAAGAATCGTTTCGCACGGTACCATCACGCCAAGATCAACAATATCGTAACCATTACAGCCGAGCACTACGCCGACGATGTTTTTGCCAATATCGTGAACGTCGCCTTTCACCGTCGCCATCAAGATTTTACCTTTGACTTCCCCTTCAACTTTTTCCGCTTCGATGTACGGGTTTAGCCAAGCCACCGATTGTTTCATCACGCGCGCTGATTTGACCACTTGCGGCAAGAACATTTTGCCTGCGCCAAACAGATCACCGACGATATTCATGCCATCCATCAATGGCCCTTCGATGACTTCTAGTGGTTTGGGATATTTCTCCCATGCCTCTTTGGTATCTTCTTCAATAAAGGTAGTGATACCTTTGACCAGGGCATGGGCGATACGCTCTTCTACTGTGCCTTCGCGCCAGCTCATATCGATGGTGCTGTCTTTTTTCTTCCCATCGTTTTGGAAGTTCTCTGCTACCGTCATTAGTCTTTCAGTGGCGTCTTGACCGCTCTCACCTTGGTTGCGGTTAAGCATCACATCTTCGATAGCGTCGCGAGCCTCGATAGGAATATCGTCATAAATCTCTAACATAGCAGGATTGACGATACCCATAGTCAAGCCGTTTTTGATGGCGTGATATAAGAATACCGAGTTGATCGCTTCACGAATGGGGTTACCACGGAAGCTAAAGGAGACGTTAGAGACGCCGCCTGATACCATGGCATTAGGCAGATTTTCAACGATCCATTTAGTAGCATTGATAAAGTCGGCCCCATAGTTATTGTGCTCAGTGATGCCGGTGGCGACTGCGAAGATATTGGGATCAAAGATGATATCCTCAGACGGGAAGCCCACCTCATCAACGAGTACATCATAGCTACGCTTACAGATCTCAATTTTGCGCTCAAAGGTGTCCGCCTGACCGTCTTCATCAAAGGCCATGACGATGACGGCTGCGCCATAACGCATACACAGCTTGGCACGCTCGACAAATTCGTCGTAGCCTTCTTTTAAGGAGATGGAGTTGACAACTGACTTACCTTGTACGCGTTTTAGACCTTCCTCGATGATGTCCCATTTGGACGAATCGAGCATCAACGGTACGCGGCTGATATCTGGCTCACCGGAGACTAAATTGACGAAATGAATCATCGCTTGCTTAGAGTCAAGCATGCCCTCATCCATATTGATATCGACGATTTGCGCGCCGCCTTCGACTTGATCGCGAGCGACATCGAGCGCCTCAAGATAAGCTTCGGTCTTGATTAGGCGCAGAAACTTTTTGGAGCCAGTAACGTTAGTACGCTCACCGACGTTGACAAATAGGCTGTCAGGGGTAATATTGAATGGCTCGAGCCCTGATAAGCGGCAGGCAGGAGCAATCTCAGGAATCACGCGCGGTGCGTAGTTGGCGACCATGTTAGCGATTAAGCGGATGTGCTCAGGCGTGGTGCCGCAGCAGCCGCCAACGATGTTTAGGATACCCGCTTTAGCGAAGCCTTCAAGTAAAGCCGTGGTCTCTTCAGGAGTCTCATCATACTCGCCAAATTCATTAGGCAAGCCGGCATTAGGATGCGCTGAGACGTAGACATCAGCGATGTTTGAGAGCGTCTGAATGTGTGGTCGTAGCGCATCAGCGCCTAAGGCGCAGTTAAAGCCCACTGATAAAGGCTTGGCATGGCGCACCGAATTATAAAAAGCCTCAGCCGTTTGTCCTGATAGAGTACGTCCTGAGGCGTCAGTAATAGTACCCGATATCATAATCGGTAGCTCAAAGCCAATATCGTCGAAGACGCCGGTAATGGCGAAAATAGCGGCTTTGGCATTGAGCGTATCAAATACCGTCTCTATTAAGATAATATCGACGCCGCCTTCTATCAGCGCTAGCGTCGCCTCGCGATAGTTGTCTGCTAACTGATCAAAAGTAATATTGCGAAAGGCAGGATCGTTGACATCAGGCGATAGCGAACAGGTGCGAGAAGTCGGACCGATGACACCAGCGACAAAGCGCGGCTTATCAGGATTTTGTGCAGTAAACTCATCAGCCGCCTCGCGTGCTAGTTTCGCCGCTGTTTTATTGAGCTCCGGTACTAGATATTGCATATCATAGTCCGCCATGGATAAGCGCGTACCGTTGAAGCTATTGGTTTCGATGATATCAGCGCCAGCAGCTAAGTGATCGTTATGGATATCTTTGATCATTTGCGGCTGGGTCAGCACGAGTAGATCATTGTTACCACGTACATCTTGCTTAATATCGGCAAAACGCTCACCGCGATAGTCGGCTTCCTCAAGTTTATAGGTCTGAATTTGTGTACCCATTGCGCCATCAAGCATCAAAATACGCTTGGCCATTTGTGCTTCAATACGTGCGCGTGCGGTGAGTTGTTGCTCTTTATAAGGAAAGACACTCGGAGGCGTTAAGATAAAATCGTCAGCAGAGGCGGTACTAGTATCAGGAGCTTGAGTGCTTGCAGAGATGGTTTCAATCATAGGAATACAGCTTATATCGTCAGTTATGTAGAGGAGTGAATCAGCTAATTATATATAAAGTATAGAGTTAAATGAGAGCTATTTTAGCATGAAAACCCAGACAGTCAGGGCCCACTTAGCGCTAGAGTGATTATCCTTATATCCTTTATTTAATCAAGGTTGCATAGCTGTCTAAAAAACAGTCAAAACTTACATTCTCATTACAAAAAGTAGCGTAATGGTAGAATTATATTATTGTGCTATATGTTAATTTAAGTTTAGAAGAATTACCGTTATATAAGGATTACTTACTAGTTTTTATGTTTTTTGATAGCTTTCTTTGTAATGGTGTCTTTTACAAGCAAATCTTAGAATAATTAACTTTAATAGATAAAACACTACTTTTTAAGATAATTAGTAGCATGACTCTCATAAATAAGGATATCAATATGAAAATGACTAAACTGGCGACCATTGGAGCATTAGCAATATCATTAGCAGGTCTTTCGGCTTGTAATAATATGATGCCTACCAAGAACGCTGTAATGAAAACACCGATGACAAAGCCTGCTATGGCGAATATGAATGTAGTACAAGTGGCACAAAGCAATGCTGACTTCTCAATTCTAGTAGAGGCAGTGCAAGCAGCAGGATTGGCTGGTGCATTGTCTAACCCTGACGCTAATTTTACGATATTGGCACCCACTAATGCCGCCTTTGCGCAAGCCTTGGCAGAAACTGGTATGACCAAAGCCCAGCTTTTTGCTAATAAGCCGCTATTGACCAAGATTTTATCTTATCATGTCATCAACGGTAGTGCGCCTGTCTACAAAAAAGATGTTATGCCTGGCAATGTCACTATGCTTAGTAATGATACGTTGATGATTACGCCACAAGGGACATTGATGGATGAGAACGGTCGTACAGCTAACATTCTAAAAACCGACATTATGGCTACTAACGGCGTAGTACACGTTATCGACAAAGTGTTATTACCTAAATAAACCTACTTAAGCGCTAATAAAACCTTAGCCATACTATAAGTACTAGCGATAGTAATAATAAAAAGTGCCAATATTGGAGAATTTCGATATTGGCGTTTTGATATCGGTACTTTTAATACTGACATTATTATCAACTGCTTATCAAAACTACCAAGCAGATTACAAAGTCTACTTTTTATTAAATCTATCTACTACCCTAAAATTAGTCTTAGCTTTACCAAAAGTAATACTCATATCAATACCTATACATAGCATGAGTCGTGTTTTGTGTTAAGCTAGCAGATAGATTACTAATGTTGTATTTTATCGTTTAATATTAGTAGTTTCCGTATTTAATTCACTGTTATAGTCTAGCAATTACAGATAATTGCTAACGATAGTTATAGTTACTGCATTTGCAAATATTTAGTGACTATGAGCTTCAAGTTTGTAAAAAACGTTTTTTACTTAATATTAATTGGAAAGGATATCTCTATGTTAAAAAAGACTTTATTATCTCTAGCGATTGCTACTACTGCTCTATCACTAGCTGCCTGTAACGATACAGAAACCGTTGCTGATCCTGTAGAGCCAGAAGTAACCACTACTGAAGAAGTCGTTGAGCCTGAAGTTGTCGTTGATCCAGCAGTGGAAGTGGACCCAATGGCAGAGACTATGGCAACTCAGTCTATTGCTGAGATAGCAGCAGGTAATGAGAATCTAACTATCTTGACAGCAGCATTACAAGCCGCTGGATTAGATACTATGATGATGGATGCAGGAACTTACACTGTATTTGCACCAACTGATGATGCTTTTGCTCCAGTCCTAGAAAAACTAGGCGTGACAAAAGAAGAGCTACTAGCGAATACAGATTTGCTCAAAAAAGTACTTCCTTATCATGTCGTACCTATGGTTGTAAAAGCAGCTGACATTCCTTACGGTACTGATATCGAAACGGTCAATGGTGCTACTATTTCTATCAGTGATGCTAACGTCATTACGGATGCTACTGGTGGTACTGCTAATATTACGGGTACAGATATCATGGCTACCAATGGGGTAGTGCATACTATCGATGCAGTATTGATGCCTGATTAAGTTCAGCGTATGAACTTATTGTAGTTACCTAACTTCTCCAAAAGCCTAGCTGTTAATGCTGGGCTTTTTTGTGGATGAAGATAAAGTAGCCAAGCTGGTGAGTATCAGTAAGTGAATACTAATCAGTAGTAGAGCTGTAGTAGAGCTACATAAGCTTACTAATCTAAACTAGTTGGCTAAAAGGTGAATGCAAAAATAAAAAAACTCGCAACCTAAGCTGCGAGTTTTTAAAATGATAGATTTCACTAGTTATCACTATTATTAGTGATATTGCCTTTTGTTAGAGTCTAAACTCTAGGCTTTTTACCCAGATCGGCTGCTTGCTTTTGTAGCGCAACTTCGGCTTCATGACGCTCTTCCCAATAGGTAGCATTTTTGATACCAAACTTTTTAGGATCGAAAACAAATCTGTTAGCAGTTGTACCACCACCTGCTTTGAGCTGTGCTTCGTAATCGCGCAAAATATCGATAGCGGGACGAGCCACAAAGAAGATAACGATAATACCAACAATGTTAAGCCAAGCCATTAGGCCAACACCTACATCGCCAAGCCCCCAGATATAACCTGCTGAATTTAGACCACCATAAGCAACCATAAACATAATGATAAGTTTTACAATAAACTGCCCAGCTTTACTAGCGCCTTTACCCATAGAGCGAGTGAGATAGGAGATGTTAACTTCGGCAATATAGTAATAAGCCAAGATAGTAGTGAAGGCAAAGAAGAAAACTGCTATGGCAATAAAGGTGTTACCAAAACTACCATAGACAGATTCCATAGCCATTTGCGTAAAGGACGGCGAGTTGATCTCAATAGTTGCCGCGACGTTTTGCACTAAAAACTGACCGTCAGGCAGCTCACCTTGAATATTATACATACCAGTAGATAAAATCATAAAGGCTGTAGCTGAACAAACTAGTAAGGTATCGACATAGACTGAGAATGCTTGTACCAATCCTTGCTGAGCTGGATGATCAACAGCAGCAGCAGCAGCAGCATGAGGACCTGTACCTTGACCAGCTTCGTTAGAGTAAATACCACGTTTTACACCCCAACCGATTGCCGCACCAAAACCTGCTTGCGCAGTAAAGGCATCGCCAACGATAGCGCCGAAAACTTGTGGAATTTGACTAAAGTTAGTGAACATAATAAGTAGTGCCAAGAGGATATAACCTACTGCCATAAATGGTACGGCATATTCAGTAAATGTCGCAATCCGCTTAATACCACCAAAGATAATAAAACCAAGTACTAATAGGATAAGAGCAAGAGCGATAACTCGCGTAGTACCAGTCTCTAGACCCATAAAGTTCATAGCAGAACCTTCACCCGCCACCTGTGCTACAGCGTTGATCACCCCATTAGCCTGTACGCCTGGTAAAAATATACCACAAGCTACGATTGAGGCTATAGCGAATAAAATGCCGTACCATTTTTGGCCAAGCGCTCGCTCGAAGTAATAAGCAGGACCACCACGATACTCGCCAGTAACGACATCGCGCTCTTTATATATCTGACCTAAAGTAGATTCGACATAAGCGGTTGATGCACCCAAGAAAGCTACAATCCACATCCAAAATACTGCACCTGGGCCACCAAAACCAATAGCGGCGGCAACCCCTGCGATGTTACCCATACCCACGCGTCCTGCGAGCGATACTGCTAGTGCCTGAAAGGATGAAATACCGTCATTATCAGGTTTGCCTTTAAATAAAAGCCTAAGCATCTCAGTAAAAAGACGCACTTGCACAAAGCGCGTCATAATAGAATAAAACAAACCTGCGCCCAAACATAAGTAAATTAACGCCGGGCTCCAAATAATTCCATTTGCTAGATTGACTAAACCTTCCATATCTATATTCCTTAAATGTCCTCAGTAAAAATAGTAATAAAAAAAGCGAGGTAATCTTTAATAGTAATCAGCGCTTTTTTCATATTTTCTACTGAGTATGGATATTAGTTGTCTGTGTTTACCCGCTAATCTTACTTACTCACTCCATTAATACCTCTAGGTAAATATTTGAAGAAGCTAGTAAGCTGCGGTGCAATTCCTTTTGCCGTATTGGT
>JARIDJ010000019.1 GCA_029267175.1 Psychrobacter sp.
AACTGGCTATACCACTATAATCATGAACGACCCAATATGGGTAATGGCGGATTTACGCCGATACAGAAACTTAATCAGGCAGCTTAATTCTATTTATTAGGTGTCTTATGGTTGGGAGGGTTACCCCCACACCCCATACCTCACCAACATCGGTGATCTGCATGATGCGTCTGATCCATCGAAGATTATCTAGCACGCAGACGCCTTTAGTGGCGGGGTGCTTTTTAGCGGCGTAATTGGCAAGCTTTGCCATGGTCTTAGTACTACCCATACCCACACATACTGGAATGCCTGTGTACTGCTCAACGATAGCTTTCAGCTTAGTGCCATAAGCATTAAGATCAGTCATAGCAGTAGGATAATCGGCTAAGTATAAAAAGGCCTCATCGATAGAATAGACTTCAACGGTAGGACATAGCTTCTCAAGAGTGCTCATGACTCTGTGAGACATATCAGCATACAGGGTATAGTTAGAGCTAAAGACAGTAACGTCGTTCTTCTCGCAGAAGTCTTTAACCTGAAAGTACGGCACGCCCATCTTGATACCGAGCTGCTTTGCCTCGCTTGAGCGAGCAACGACGCAGCCATCATTGTTAGACAGTACGACCACCGCCTTATCTCTTAGATCAGGGCGAAAGAGCTTCTCACAGTTGGCATAAAAGCTATTGCAATCAACAAGCGCATACATGGCTTACTCAGTAGGTGAACGGCATAAAAGAAAAGTCATATCCGGACACTTATAATGAAGTGTTCGGATATGACTTCGATTGTAGAGAGATAGCGCTTCAAATTTCAAGAGGTAGAAAATGGTAGACGACGATGGTTGTCGTGATAATTCCAATAAAAAATATTCTCACTATTTAGAGCGTTTATTGACTATATATATTAATAATTAGCCCTCATTGGCAAAACCTATCATCTGAATTTTATTGAATAGCATATTCGTTAGAAATAAAGTATTTTAGCTATTTGCCACAGAAGTTAGAACAATAGTCTATAATACTTTAAGTTTAAAAC
This sequence comes from Psychrobacter sp., assembly GCA_029267175.1. Taxonomy (GTDB): domain Bacteria; phylum Pseudomonadota; class Gammaproteobacteria; order Pseudomonadales; family Moraxellaceae; genus Psychrobacter. Next base: position 1,018 of record JARIDJ010000019.1, read on the forward strand.
CCTATTTCAATCAGTGTTTTATGATTGCCCCAAATCCTATTTAAAATGAATGAGAAAGCCATGTCAAACTCTAACCAGATAACTATTAATAAAAGTACGATCTATACATTCATATTTGCGTTAGTTGGCGTGGCTGCTTTAGTCGCTGCTGTTACTGTTTTTATTATTTCCAAAAGCGCTGAACCAGTAGTTGAAGAAAAAACGGCTATGATGACGGACTCAAAAGTAGATAAAGAATCTGATTCAGAAGTAGTCGAAAAAAATATGAGCAAGGATATAGCTGAAGAATCTGAAACTGTCACTGTTTCAGAAGAGATTTACCACTCAGGTACTAACGTTCCTAAATTCATTAATGAGGACAATTTCGTTTCAGCTGGTACTGGTGTATATGTTGACGAATCGGATAACGTAGACCCAACTACAGGTGAGCCTATCTATTGGAATAAAGGCAAACAAGTGGACTTAAACAATTATTCGGGAAGCGTTAAAGATGATAAAGGAAATAAATTTTATTACGTTAATGGTGATAAGGTTTCAAAGCACGAATGGAATTTAATTACAAATGGATGGCAAGATGAGGCGCCTGTTGGCACTAAGTTTATCCAGTATGACGAAATGCCTGCTGATATTCAAGCAGAGCTCGATGAGCTAAATGAGTCTGCAGTATATTAACGAAAAGAGATCTGATCCTGTTTTATAAATGATAGTATAATCAATTTTGCTTGTTATTTAGCTAAATTACTTTCATTAGCAAACCAATAATTTTTTAACTTGAATAGAGAGATGTTTGTGAGAAATAAATTTTTGAAGATTGCTGTTGGTATTAGTTGCGCTGCTGTATTCTCAGTTAGCCATGCTGATGTTGCTACTATAAATAAGTATTATAAAAATAATAATCTTGCTTCGAAAGTACAGCGTTGCAAGGGAAATCAAGATTGTAATACTTTTCTTGCCTTATCTAAGCAATGGAAATCTATTCCAAATTGTCTCAAAACTTCTTATGGTTCAGATTGTGAGACTAAAAAACAAGCGAAAGACGGTGACGGTTATGGCTTGTGGAAAGGTGGTTATTTTGAGAGTACATATCATTTAGCAGAAGCGGGTGAAGCTGTTTTTTATAAAGGCGGAGCTGCAAGTAAGGCTGATGAACGTATCTTCGCTGAAGGCCTAGCTGTGCTCTATTATTTAGAGTCTAAAAGTGGAAATAGATAGTACTAGAATACTATTAGTAACAAAAATAAGCCACTTTGAGTGGCTTATTTCTTTTATAACGTCTAATTAAACTCTAGAAGTCCTCTAGATTTTAGCTTATTTGGATATATCTATACCCAACGGTAAGACATACTGATCAACTAAAATGCCTATATATGAATAATAATGCATAGCTGTTAAAAAGTATTATAAGATGTATTTTTTTGAGAAGTTTTCAGGTGATTTGGTCTTCAAAACAATATGTCTTTTTACTTCTGAAGTTTGGCAGGCTGAAAATGCATAAGCTTAGCACTAAACTAATTATCTAGCAATGTATGACGAAAGCTTGGCTTACTATGTACGGTTTCACTTCTCGCGTTATAGGTGTAACGGTTAATATTAAGACTATCCGCCAATTACCGATGAGTCTTATATAAGTACGCCGCTAAACAAAGCGGCATCAGATTCGTTAAAGCAAAACGGTTATAGGCCCAATGTACCTTATTCCATTAAACAAGATGCTGATTTGAGTGAGGCGATACAGCTCGGTCTTAATGTGTGTGATGAGCAGAAGGAGTATCTTGGGAGAGGTGCTTAGCTTTTGTGATCAAAACTCAATTTTGTCGATGTTTGGGTCATTCATCGCCATTAATACCTGACCTGCTTCTTGAAGCGGTGAAGACTTAACTGTATTTTCTATAGCACTCATAGCCATTGTAATGAGTTCAGAGTTATCATCTTCGATGCCTTTATCAAGTCTAACGAACATCTCATCGATGACATGACGACGTTCAGCAAAACGCTCCTTAAGATATGACTCTAAAAACTCTCTTTGATTGTTAGACTTCGTGAGATGTACCTCTTTCCAAGCGGCAATCGCTTGACGTTTGGTGTGCTCAGTCTGGCAAACTGTCTTATAGTCTGCATAAGCTTTGACCAATAGCTCAAAGCCTTGATATGCACTAGATGCTGGGTTTTTGGAACTTACTGTCTTAATAGCCTTCTTAGAGCTTGCTGTAATTACATCTTTCATATTGCTTAACGTCCTTGTTAAATTTCTATATAGCCTTCACATTTATAGCGGATATCTTGTATGGCTTCACCTTCGTTATTTAAGATGGGCTGATCCAGAATATTCTTTAGTGACTTACCTAAAGCAAGCATGGTCTGGAATGCTACTGGATCTGAATTATCGTAAACCTTAATTTTATCAAAGCGTTTGACGGTTTTAAGTAATACCATCTGTACTTCTAAAGCATTGGTTATGACAGCTTTAACACCTACCTCCATCAATTTGATAGCAGCAATATTAGCTTCGCACCGAGCCTCTAATTCGTAAGCTTGGGTTAAAGCTTTCTCTCCTTTACCAGCTAAATGCAATCCAGTTATAGCTAGCGCAGGAGCTGCAACAATCCCACCTAATACTAAAGTTCCACCTGCCATACCAAATCCACCTGCTGCTAAAGAGCCACCACCAAGCCATGCCAATGTAGCACTTTTAGCCGCTGCTCCAGATAGGGCTGAAATCGCAGTACCTGTGGAGGCCGATGCAAGTAAACCAACAGAGCCATAAGCACCTACGCCAGTAAGAGCGCCTGCTGCCGCTCCAGTTAAAAGGCCGTTCTCTAATTCAAGGGAAGCGGTTACTTTCTGCTTTATATCGATATAGTCTTGCTCGGTGATTGTCTGACTAAAATTCTCAAGCTTAGAACCAGCGTCTTTTACCTTTTTAATGGTATCAATCACATGCTTGATCTGATTATTAAAAATATCAACTTTCAGCTGCCCAAGATTCCTAAGCTCATCGTTAGCATCTATTCTAATGTTACTTAGCTCTTTTCGCTTATCGTCTAATTCTCTTTGTGCTCTCTCCACAATGGCGTTAGCATCGGACAGTTTGGATACACCTTTAGCACCTTTGGTGATTCCAAAGCCTGATGCAGCCAGTGCGCCTGCACCTATGATTAGGGGGATGGGCATAGTAGAGTCCTTTCTATCTTATTTATATCTGTATGATGGGTAATCGATGCTTAACTTGGACGGATTGACAAACCTTAATATTTAAGCCGATATATTCATCATAGTCCAACTCAGAAAAGCAAGCATGGTACATCGCATCAATATTACATATCGTTGGCCGTGAATCATAAATAGTACAAAACTTACTTTCTATATCAAACCATTTGCATATACCGTCGCCCCTATCTAAAGAAGCATATACTTTGCTTTTATCGAGATTTTGACAGCACCAGCCGCACTGATTGCAAGGGAAGCTCATGATTGACCCATTTTAAGCGGCGCTTTCTTCACGTAAATCATTGAGCCTTTGGTCAATTTCAGACAGTCTGTCATCAATATTATCCAATGCATTTGTCACGAGTCCTGAATTAGAAATAACTTCGTGGTCAGTCTCTAGTATGTCATTTTGCTGTAAATATGCGTTAATACATTCAGCTAATCTCTTAGCATAAAATCGAGCATTGTCATTGACTAAGCTAATATCATAACCATTTATTTTAAGAATATTATTTGTCTGATTATATTTCACTCTCTCAAATTTAGTAACTAACTTCCAATCTTTTGAAGAGCTTTTAAGATGAATACTGTAGCTTTTTTCAGAAATATCTAAGAACAGACCAGCTCCGTAGTTTTTAGTGATAGTAGTATCAATGATGAAGTCCGCATTTGCAATTTCTGTTTGATAGTCAGTCTTGTGTCTAATATCAAAAGCTCTATCGGAAAATCTACGAATTTCTTCATATTTCATACTTTCAATAAACCATACACCACCTGCATTTTGTGGTGTTCTTTTTGATTCATCGCGAAAATAATTATCAAAAAATGTTTTAAACGGTATAAATAGTTGGTTCTTAGTTTCCTCAATTTCAATAACATCTTCAAATTCTTTAATACTATTTTCATTAGATGGGTTATCTTGCACTTCCAATACCTTAAGCAGTTCTTGTGCGTTAATATTGCCTTGTTCAGCAGCTAAAAGACACCAATTTAATGCCATATCATAATTTTTTTCTATACCCTCACCTTTGTAGTACATTACTCCAATGTTGTACTGAGAGTCAGAATGTCCTTTCTCTGCAGCTTTCTGCATCCATTCATAGGCCGTGGAATAGTCTTGCTTCTTACCTATTCCTGTATAATATCTCATTGCAACTGTATGTTGAGCATTAATAAAACCTGAGTTAGCAGATTTTAAGTACCACTCAAATGCCTTAACATCATCTTTATCAACAAATTGCCCTTTGTGATACATAACTCCCGTGTTATATTGTGCCTCAGCGTGGTTCAGGTGAGCAGCTTTTAAGAACCACTCGAATGCTTTACTATAGTCTCTATCAATATTTCTACCTTCATAATACTTATTACCAATAAAATATTGGGCTTCAGCAAAGCCTTGATCTGCATAACTCTTTAACCATTCAAATGCTTTATCTTCATCTTTATCGACACCTTCTCCGTCGTGATACATTGCTGCAACACAGGATTGTGCATCAGCAACACCTTGTTCGGCCGCTCTTTTTAACCATTTAAATGCTTCAAAATTATCTACTTGGTTGACGAAATCTTCGTCTAAAAACATTTTTCCTAAAAAATACTGAGCATTAGCATGGCCTTGATCTGCAGATCTTTTTATCCATTCAAATGTTTTAGAGCCATCTCGAGAAACACCGTGTCCTTGCAAATAACTCAATCCAACAGAAACTTGTCCATTCTCACATCCTTGTTCAGCAGATTTAAGATACCATTCAAAAGCCTTATGATGATCCTGATCAACTCCATAACCATTACTATACATGTACCCTATTTTGTCCTGAGCAGGAGGATAACCTTCACTAGCTGCTTTGTTAAACCACTCAAACGCTTTATCATAATCTTGCGTAATACCATTACCATCTAGGTAATCAACTCCAATCAGAGTTTGTGCTTCAAGATAGTTTTTATTAGCTGGATTTCGATACACTGCATTACTCCGATTCATTAGAAAAATCTTATAGACCTAGCTAAATACTCTTTATCTACTTTTGTAGGTTATATCCTAGAATGATTATACTAAGGTATAAAGTCTAAATGCCAGCAATAAAGTAGCTACTTTTTAATAAAGAGCCACATAGTGATACCCCTCAAATATAAACGTCATGTCTACCATTTTTCAACTATCTATATAAGTACAGTTGATTCGCTTTATAATTTTAGCCTAAAAATATCAAAAAAAACAAACCGCCCTACTCGCCAGAGTTGAGGCGGTTTGTTATAGCTATGCTATTCGTACTTCCATCCTAGTTTCAATCCACTCTGCAATCTCACTAGCTACCCATACTACCCTGACCTGAGTAAGCTGTACCTTCTTAGGGAACGTTGGGTCATAACGATCAGATTTTTCGTTAATCAGCTCATAAATCGTAGAGCGGCTAAGCCCAGTATAACTACCAACGTCTTTAATGCTTAATAGCTGTGGTATATGGTTACATGGCTCGATGACTGGTAAAGTTGAATTTAAATTTTCCATGATTTGCTCCTTATAAGTGAATGAGAGCGTTTCCTCTCATATACTTACCGAGTCCTATATTTTTTTACTATATCCTATACAGTCCGGCTTTTGTTATGACATAAAAAAAGAGCTGATCGAATCAGCTCCCTTTTATGCTGTGGCTCTTAACTAGCTCACCGCTGTCACGCTTTGTTGTAGTCCTTGCCTTATGCTTGTCACGTCATGCATGGGCAGCGGCTTTGGTGAGTTGTCTTGTTGATCCTCGACACTTTGATCATCACCGTCGCTACTACCAAACGCCTCAACTTCATAAGCCTCCTCACTATCAATCTCAAAGCAAGAGTTCACATAGCCTTGCTTGGCTGTGGCCTCTAAAGCTGCTTGATCAAAGCCGTGCTCGCTCAGCTCATTGTCAATCGCTCGTGCATCAGATACCGCCTCTTTGAGCGTTACCCCATCACGTAGCGTTAAATCAACAAAGTAAATCGGCGTCCGATAGCTTTGTGTCGTGCTCTTACCTCTTAGCGTGAGCTGTAGTGGTAAGCAAGATAGCTTATCGCCTGACACCGCTGCAAAGTAGCTTAAGCGTGCGGCAAGCGTTCTAATACTATTAAAGCCTGTGGTGCGAAAGACAAAGGTACCAAGCTCATCGTCTTCACTTAAATTAACGTAGAGACGTCCGTAAGGCTTACAAGCGCCACCTTGCGCCAGTGGACAGCGATCAGGTGAGGGACACGGCAACTGCTCTACACCGTTAGTGGTTCGACGCTGGCATTGTTCGCCGTCGCCAACACATAGCGGTCTGCCCGATTGTCTATCGAACAGCGTGTATTCTGCTCGTAGATTGAGCTCAGGATCATTAAACAGCATACGCACAGGTATTTGCCGAAGCTTATCGGTTTTGCTTTTACGTAGCACCTCGTCTAGGGGATGGTTAATCCAGCCGTCTTTATTTTGAACTTGGCTGGTAATGGTGAATTGATCGTCTTTAGCAGGTAAGCGTTTGCCATCTTTTACGATGACACGTCCAATGCTAATACGACCGAGTACAGGCGGGATTATCGTTAGACCTTTAATCATAGTGGTATTCCTTATTTTAATAGAGTGAATAAAGCAAATAAAAAACCCACCTGTAAGGGTGGGCGTTTATGCGCTTATTGTGGTTAGTAGGTTTATTGCATGAGTCAATAGTGTGCTTTTGGCATAAGCACCTAATCGCTTAAGATGACAAAGCGGCGACTGCCTTGCTTGGTTTTACTAAATTGATTGAGCAATTCAGGGTGCGCTTTGATTACCGCTTTGCTATCGATACCAACACTGTCTTTAGAGCGCTTCCACGAGATCGCACCTTGATTGAACACAGCGACTTCGTTGTCTGCAATCAGCGTTTGCAGCTGATGCTTGACTTGATCGTGACGCTGCTCTAGATCTTCCATTGATGCGCGATAGCTAAGCAATTTATCGAACAGCTTGTTTGCGCCTTTATCCTCTCGTAGATCAACCTTGCTTGAGGGCTTAGGGGTTGGATAAAGCAGCTTTAGGGCTTTCGCTGCTGACTCACTATGATCAGGGCTTGGTGGCGTGTCGGTCTCTACGTAGTGCCAGAATAGACGCTCATGCTCCATGATCGATGCAATCAAGCGCTCATCACGCTCAACCTTATAAATCTTCGCCTCATGACCGCAAAGCAGTACACAGATATGAGCAGCTTGTTTGCCTGTCACTGCCAGTTGATGTTGTACTTGGCACGTGACGTATAGCGGTACGCCATGCTTCCACAGCTTCACGCCATGCTCTCCAGCGGTTTTGCATTCAAGTATTTGTACTTCCTCGTTACCTGTCACTGCATAGTCAAGATTGGCTAGCATAAAGGCTTTGTCGGTCTCAGGGTGCTGCAATATGGCATTGACGCGCCGTACCTTATTCCCTGTCTTTTCTTGGTAGTACTTAGCCACTATTGGTTCTAAGGTATTACCCCAGTACAGTGGCGCATAGCCGTCGATGCTCTCATCTAAATCTGAGCTTGCGCGTCCTGTCTTAATCAGCCATAGCTCTAGCATCGATAAATACGGATGAATACCGCAAGCAGCGGCAGCATCAGAGCTACCTACGCCTTGCTTGCGAAAAGCAAGCCACTGCTCACGGCTTAAGTCTTTGGTGCTCACTAAACGCTTAGGTGTTAAAGGTTGAGCAGCAGAGGTATTTATTAGCTTATCATCTACCTTAGCTTTAGCAGCGATAGGCGCTGTAACCTTAGCAGTTGAGCGCTTAGTGCGTCTTACTGGGGTTATCGTATTTAATGCGATCATGTTCATGGTGAACTCCTTCGATATATTGATTAAAGTGGTAAATGAGATAACAGGCATAAAAAAACCACGCGCTTAGGCGTGGTTTAGTTGTTTGAGTTTATTAAGGTAATTTAGGCAATAAGCGCAAAGGCTTCCTCTAAGCTTTTGTCTTTCAGCTTAGCCCCTGCACCGAACCAAGCAGAGTCTAGTCTATGATCGGTGGACATCGCACGGCGCTCATGATCAACATACTCAGTCATAGCAGATAAAAGGCCATAAGCGGTATCACGCGCTGAGTCGAGATCGGCTCCGCGACCTTGACCGTTGAACATATTCATCACCTGATTCATAGCACGAGCATTAGGCACCGCATCCTTCTCTTTCTTAGCGCTGTTAAACAGGATAATGTCGTTATCCTGATCATTGAACACACGGTTGAGATAGTTCGCCGCTTCTGCCTGAGTGACACGGCGCTGAGTGAGCTGCTTCATCTCATACATGTGCTCGTTCCACTGCTTAACAGAGACGCCTAACTGCTGTTTGACGCGATCAGCATCAAAGGATGTGCTATGCGGTACTTTCACCACACCGCCACTACCATCAGCAAGGCTTATCGCTAAGGTGTTATTACACACCACACGGATATTGGTAAACTGCGCGGTAGTTGCTAGAGTTCCATCACAAGCGGTTGCTAGCAATAAATAGCCATTACTCACATCACCGCCTTTAAGGGTCATAGACTGACCAGTACGAGCCAATGCCCACATCTTACGGCCACCTTTTAAGATGCCTGCAGTTTCTAGCTCAAAGTGTGATTGCTCAGTAAGATCCCGATAAAACTCTAGGATCTCACGAGGTTGTACTTCTTGGTAGCGCTGACTGACTACGCTAAGTGGCTCTAGTGTGTCAGAGCGATATAAGACCTTATTGCTATCAAAGGGCATGATCAAGCTTTGACCTTTATCGTTGTTTGCCATATAGCTGACGCTTGATGACTCAATACGCCAGTCCATACCAGCCTCACGTGCCCAGACCTCGATTGGCTGGTTCTTAGGAAGCTGATTACCAAGGCCATGCCAAGGGGTATCGCCAACGAACGCCATGTTTTCGATTAAATGTGCCATAAGAGTATTTCCTGTGTTTGTAAGTTAAGAGTTAAATAAATGGTGTGAATAGCGTGAAGACACTTTGACAGCCATCACAGCGATAAGAGTTTTGAGTAGCAGTCGACCCGCAGAGGGACAACGACTGATAGAACCAGCAACGTACTTTCATAAAGACTCCTTTTATTAACGGCATAAAAAAGGTCTGCACTAGGCAGACCTTTATAGGTTAAAAGCGACAAGTATTAGCGAGTAATGCTAGATCTCATGAGAGTAGTATGTATTTGAAATTAGCTTGCTATAGGTATATCAAGGGCTAGTTAACTCTTAGGGTAGCTGCCGCGACCAAAGCTACGCATGTTCGGCAGCCATGCTTTAATGCGTTGCTCGTACTTATCAGGCCGCGTTAAATACAACGCTGTATTAACAGCATTATTTACCTCTGAGACATTATGTAAATGGATCATACCAATGCTAAGCGTACCCTGACGCTCATAATCCTGTTTCTGCTTACTATCACTACAGTTAAAATAACAGCCTCTACCTTCTGTTATCTCAACCCATAGCTTACCGACTGCGTCGGCTAAGTACCAATCTGTATTGCGCATATCGCCGTTATAAAGTAGTAGCAAATGACAATGAAGACCACCAGTATCAACGCCTTGCTCTATTGCCCACGCATGACCTCTCAAGTGCTCAAAGCATCCTCTTTTGTATCCAATCTCTTCTCTAATAGTACTCATATAGTCATGAAAGACGTCAATACTAACAGTAGATGCAAACTCTAGTTTAATTTTGAGATCGACTCTCACAATAAGCAACCGTTTGTACTCATGTAAAAAATAGCTCAAATATTCAAAAAGGGATTGCCCATTACGGTTTTCTTGAAAAGCAAAGTTAATCTTAGCAGTAGCGAATTCATTTTTATAAAGACTAAGGCTATTCAAAAACTCTTGTGCCATAGCTTCATCCCAGAAAATTTCATTTGAGTATCGATTACCACAAACTAGATAGCAGCTACCTAGAAACCATTTAATCGAATAGGCGTAAACCAATTCGTCATTGTAGTGAAATAGTATTAGCTGATAGTAGCTATTAAGCTGATCAGCTATTTGCTTGATAGTCATTTTGATTTTAGGGTCAAGTATATCGCTTACGAGTTTATCGACTTTGGCGACAAAGTAGTCGTGGCCTAAAAGTGTGTTCATCATTTAGTACTGCCTAAAGTTATAAGTTCATAAGCTAAGGCAATTAGATAATTTCTTACTGATGTTGTTTAGTTGGGCTAAACAACTCAGGAATAAGTGTAATTATATTAATAATATTATATACCGGATTGGAAGTTGATGAGGAAATGCGCTGCTGCAAGTAGGCAGATTTATGACATACCTGCCTAGACGAAATTTTATCATTTGGGGAGTTACGTAATAGCTGCTAGAGATCGATTCTATTAAAAACAACTATTTATTGATATTAATATAGCTTAAATGCTTAATAGATGGTGATAAGCACTTGATAACAATTACTAAATAATTACTGACTGTACTACTTAATTTTTACTAATTGCTAACTACATTATTACTGTGTATATTAGTCATTAGGTGATCATTAGGAAGGCGTCTTCATGTCAACATTACTGAGCTCAATAAAAAATATGAAGTACTCTCAGAGAGAGGTTGATTTCATTTTATATAATTGGAGTTTGATAAATGATGAAGTTGACTGTCCAAATAATTTAAGTTATCTGAAGTACTTTTTTGAGTATTGCTTGGAGGAAAAAAAGAAGATAATTGATCCCAGCTTTTTACAAAAGCATAGATTTCTTATGAATAACGAAGTGATTAGTTGGTTTAAAGATGACTTAAGAGCAGGCTTATTCTTATATGCGTTTATCTATTTCAACTATGGGAAATTAAATATAAACTTACGAGTTTATGGTGATTTTTTGAAAGATATAGTTATAAGTATTGACTGTTCCCATGAAAAAAATTATGGTCTTAATACTAGCTTCGTTAGTCAGTTTTTCAATAGCAGATCTAAGGCATTAATTTTGAAACAAGCACTTCAGTTTTATGGAACTTACAAAACTAAACCTAAAGACCTAAACTGGCTTAGCAATAGTGATAGAGAGCAGCTTGATTGGGCTACTGAATATCTTCAAGAACTAGGGCTATTGATTCAACCTTTTAATTTTCTAGCATCTGACGCTAAAGAAAACTACCTACAAATATGTGCCTCAATAGATGCATTAGATTTGCATACTGATTTAAGTTCAAAAATTAACAAGACAAAAGATGAGAAACTTGATGCCGTTGATACAAACATGTATCTTGAAGGAGAGATATTTGTCACACCAATTATTGGGCAAAATTTTTCACATAGTAATAGTGGTCCTGTAACTCAGCATGCTAATTCAACTACTCCTATCAAAGAAGACAACCTACCAAAGCTTGTATTAAAAATGCAAAACCCTTTCCATACTGGATTTGAAAATAGTGAGCTTAAAGTAAAAATACTTAAGAATATGCGAAACGCATGGAACCAAAAAGTTTTTAGAGATAAAAAGCCAGTTAAATCTGAGAAGCAGCTTAAGCTGCCTTATGGCTACAACAAGAAACTTGGTGAAATTGCAGAAGCATATGACGAAAATATGGTGGACTGCCTAAAGCAAATTTTAGATAAAGAGTACGATGATGTTGTACCGCACAAGTAGAGCAACTTACTGCTGTTATTCAGATCAGACGCTAATGGTTAGATTGGCCATTGGAGCCGCTGACATACAAAGTGTTACTAAATATTATAAGGTCCAAAAGACAACTTTAAGTATACTGCCGAGTATACTGATAGATTTTTGTTAATTATTACTTATATACATCAAAGACTTATATTCAAAACATGGTTCCGGCTCCGGGTACCATTATAGTAGTACAAAAAACCGCAAATTGTCATTATTTGCGGTTTTTTTATGGCTAATCGTTAAATAAAAAAGATGAGTTCTTTGAGATGTATAGGTCTATTAGATAAGACTGACATGATGATCACTGTAGTCGCTGCGCTTAAAAAACACCCAACAAGTTGAGTGTTTTAGTTAAACCAAACCATAGCGTGTCAGGTTCAGTCGTTCTTTATTGTACGCCATCTGCTGGGGTCTGATCTAAGTTGGAGTTGTTTTCGTTGACATAGACCGTGTCATCCACCTGCTCTTCATCCTCTGCACCGCCTACCGTAGAATAATAAGCCTCAGCCTCCTCCCCATTCTCCTCTTCTGTAGCAGCAGCAGAAGTAGTAGCCGCGTCATCTGCAGCCACAGGGGTCATCTCGCTAGACTCGATATTAGTATCATTAGAGGCAACTTCGCCCGCCTCTGTATCCGTGTCGGCCATCGGTTCAGCTTCATTGCTACAAGCGCTTAGCACCATCGTACTCGCTAAGGTAGCCATCATAAGCTTGCTTATTAGCGCTTGCTTTGTAGATAACTTTACCATGTCAATCTCCTCAAGATTACTAAATAAGTATGGCTAAAATAAAAAGCTTAGCACTACCTATTCGCTCAAAATTACAGCTGTTAATCAATATATAAGCTCAAAATATTGCCTCAAGCTAAAGTTGATTCTTTTGTTAATTCTAATAATAAATAGCTTAACTAGTAGGAGGTTTTTGTTGGCTTTTATTATTGTATTGCTAATAGCTACAATAAAAATGAGCAATCAAAGCGCAATCAAGCCCACAGTCCCTCAACATGGATAGCACCGGCCTCGATAGTAGGATAATGGCTAAAGATTAGCTGATAGCCGCCGGCGGTGTTGGGCACAATCTTACAAGTTGCTCCTAATGGGAAGCTTGCCTTTTGGGCAATATGACCAAAGCGCATGCCGCTGTATATCGGTAAGCCTGTCAGCTTATGCAACTGGCGAACCACTGTCGCCACATCAAAGCGCTTATCGTAGCTATCCTCACCTGTGCCTGAAAATGAGCCGAATACTATCGCTTGTTGATTTTTGAAAACCCCTGCTAGATAGAGCTCATAGAGCATACGCTCAAGACGATAAGTCTGCTCACCGACATCCTCTAAGAACACAATACCGCCATCGATACGCGGGAGATACTCGCTACCGGTCAAGGCGGAGACGACGCTAAGGTTACCGCCCCAGATCGTACCCGTGATCGTTTGGTTATCTTTATTTGTCAAAATGGTTGGTAGTTGCGGACTAGTCAACTCAGCGCTCTCGATATCGATGGTGAGCTTAGGATTGGTTAAGGCTGCGACAAACTGCTGACAGCTGACTCGATCCGGTGTGTTTTTGCCAAACTCGCTATAGAGCATAGGCCCAGCCAGCGAGCTCATCCCCCCTTTGGCCAGCAGCGCACATTGAATAGCGGTGACGTCGCTAAATCCAGTTAGGATGGTACCGCGCTCTTGCATGATACGGCCTAAAGTCGGCCAGTCCACCAGCGGTAATATCCGAGAGGCACCATAGCCACCGCGTACGCCAAGCAGTAATTTTGGCGCGCTAATAGCTCCTGTTGCTATGTTTTGTAGATCGCTTGCGCGCTGCGAGTCCGTACCGGCGAAGCGCAGATACTGACGGCTGACGATCTCAGGGTTTTGTACTTGCAAGCCTGCACAGGCCACGCGCTGCAACGCCAGCTGATTTCGAGTCTCATGACTTCCGACATTGGAGCTAGCAAATAACCGCGTCTCAAGGTTGGGTCTGATGCACCAGTACGGATGGGCTGTAGGCCCAGCTATCGCATCAGCGGTAGATAGCGCAGTTGGTAGCTCATCTTTAGTCAACGCGGTGGCGCTATCGACCGTCGACCACTGCTCATCCGCCCAAGCAGTCACCAAGCTTTGACGGGCTAGCAAACTGGCGCTTACTCCCAGTCCCATATGACGCAAAAACTGCCGACGGTTAAACTCAGAAATTTTTTTGGTCATAATTTTTTTGGTAATAACTATGTTAGTCATGGTTATCCTTCAAATTTTATTTGTAGTAGGATTTAATAAAACGATACATATTACCCCATAAGCTTATTTGGCGCATACCCTGACACTTGCTATAGTAATAGCCCATAGTAGCTAGTAACCACAGACTAACATCAGCAACCAGCGCCAGCGATAGCAACTAGCAACTAGCAACTAGCAACTAGCAACTAGCAACTAGCAACTAGCAATTAATGCTACTATCGAGCAGCCATAATAAATAAGGGTTTTAGGTATGAGTGATAAAAATAAAGAAAAAGATGATAAAGGACTATTAGACAGTATCAAGCTGATCGTCAGCAAAGAAGATAAAATAAACGATCAACTCGAGAATGGGCGCGGACTTGAGCGTTATACCAAGGACTTACTGCTGCTGGTGAGCTTAGTAAAAGATTATTATCAGGGCACTTATCGTGATATTCCCTATAAGACGATTTCAGCGGCGGTAGTGGGCCTGTTATATGTCATCAACCCTATCGATATTATCCCCGACTTTATCCCCTTTATTGGCCAAGTAGATGACGCGTTGGTGCTAGGATTTTGCTTAAAGCTTATCGAAAAAGATCTATTAAAATATAAAACTTGGAAAAACAAGCACAGCCCCTCCAACGACAAAGACTCTAAAGCGCAAGATAAAGAGGATAAGTCGAGTAAAGACGCGACTTCAAAGAATAACGAAGATAAAGAAGCTGATAAAAAAGACTAGCTGATAAAGCTTCATTATAACGTCATCATATAACCACGCTCAATGATAGCATTCATTGCGCGTGGCTTTTTAAATTATCAGCATCTAGCGTGTGACAGCTGCTTTATCGGCTATCATTCTGGTACATCGTAGCTAGACTTCTCTGGGTTTAAGCCAAAAGAGAACACAAAAGTCGCAACGAGGCTATTGACGATAATAAAAGCCAGATCGATAGTGCTATGACCAAGCATATAGCGACCAATCAGCCACGAGACAATCAGCATAATAATAAAAAACCCACCCATATATCCTAAGATAGCCGGATGCTTTAGATTATAAGGCTGCTCTGGTGCTTCTTTATCCAAGATCTTAGTGCGTATCGCCCAGCCTGCAGCGTAAGAGAAGCCGCCTAACACCACATAACTCAAAAAATTCATAATATCTGACTCAATCATTTACCAGTTAATAATCGGTTTTGTATTTGGCAAGACTCTAACATTAATACACAGTCAACCCCAAATAAATGGGGGGCACTTTAGGCCATGTACTGCTAGTATTTTGAAGTGCATTGGCTATAAATTTAAATACTTTCATTGGCTTTGTCGATGACGATGTCTGCATGCGGATTAGCCAAAATATCAGTATTGACCTCATCACAGGTGACGCGGTAGATAGTATTAGCGCCGCGATAAATATAAGACAAATACTCGCTATCGAGCAAAGGATCGATATTGGCATAGGCAGGCTTGACATGCGCTAGCACCAGCACTCTATCGGGACGAGCGATAACGGCATCGACATTATCAGGATCGATGGAGAAGAATTTGGGAATCTCCTGCTTATCAATGATCTCTAGCTGCTCAGGATCATCCCAGACGCGCCCGCTACTGGCAGGCTCTTTCATTTGCATGATCCAAGCGCCGTTTTGTAGGCTTACCTTGATTTGTGCCGGCTCATCGTGACTCACCGTATAGCAGCCTGCAAATATTGACAAGTCCGGCTGGCTGCTGGCTGTTTGCTGTTCTAGCGCAGCAGTATCACTCTCACTACAGCCTGCTAGTACTAATACGCTACAGACAGTGATACTAGCGATAAGCGCGGTAAAAGGTTTGCCAATAACGTCTGCGTATTTAGGCATTATCTTGTATTCCTAGGTTAGGGTTTTGGTAAAATCTATAGCTAGCCGCTGTTATTTTAACAGAAAATTTAAGTTCTGCTTTTTAGATATGTCATGATAGCGTTTTGTGTATCCTTATCGCCTTATCGGCTATAGATTTGCTATAATCAAAATCGCTATTTTAGCCCCTATTACTGTTAGCCCTACCCAATTATTGAGTGTTTATGTTAGATAATCGTTCCACCGCCCATTCTACTGCTACGCAGACGACTGCACTAAATAAGTCTGACCCTTTAGCGGCCAAGGCCGATACCACCATCGCTTATACAGATGGCGCGTGCAAAGGTAATCCAGGCGCTGGGGGTTGGGGGGCGCATCTTATCTTTAGCGATGGTCATACTGAGGATCTATACGGCGGTGAAGCGGCGACGACTAATAATCGTATGGAGCTGATGGGCGCTATACAAGCCTTAATACATAGCTCAAGTGACACCGCCTTGGAGATTTGGACCGACTCAAGCTATGTCAAAAACGGTATAACTGATTGGATAGAGGGCTGGAAAAAACGCGGCTGGAAAACAGCAAGTAACAAACCTGTGGCCAATCAGGACTTGTGGCAGCAGCTAGATATGCTGTGTCAAAACCGCAAAGTGCAATGGCACTGGGTAAAGGGACACGCCGGACACGCGGGCAACGAAAAAGCCGATGAGCTTGCTAACCTAGGTGTCAGCTCCAGTAGCGAGCAAGGTTTGGTCAACGACGCTAAAAAAAAAGCTTGCGTTAAAGCGCCTAGGCTCAAAGAGAATGACTGGTTGAGTTTTGATCCGCTAGGGCTTGATGAGCTTGATGATAGTGATGACGAGCTTGAAGACAATATAGCAGATGAGCTTGAAGATAAGGTTGCGGTTCACTCTACTCGCCTATCTTATGACAGCGTCGATGACAGCTTAGCTGCTACTAATGAGAATGCTCTGCCTGCTACTCCTACTACTATGACTGATACGACAAGTACAAATACGAGTACCGATATGACCGCCGATACTGAGCTACAGCGCTCTGATTTACAGCATTCTAAGCCAGCTGCCCCCTCGCTCGATAACGAGGCGTTCGATGGCGATACTAGCCGTGCTAACCCTAATTTTCAGCCCCTACTGCCCAAGCCCATACACCGAGGCGAGAGTAATCGGCAGCTGATAATGGATACGGAGACCACCGGACTTGATGCGCTAAAAGGCGATAGAGTGATAGAGGTCGGTATCGTCGAGCTGGTCGGGCGCAAGTTTACTGGTGAAAAACTCCATGTGTATATCAATCCTGAGCGCGGTATGGATGAAGAGGTGATACGTATTCATGGTATCTCTGAGGCATTCTTACAAGACAAGCCCACTTTTGATAAAGTCGCTCAAGCGCTTTATGACTTTATGGATGGCGCTGAGATTATCGCTCATAACGCCGCCTTTGATATGAACTTCTTGACCATGGAGTTTAACAAAGTCGGTCTGTCAGACTTTGCTCAGCGGGTACAAGTTACCGACTCCTTACTGATGGCCAAGCAGCAATATCCGGGGCAAAAAAACACTCTAGATGCACTGGTGCGCCGCTTAGATGTTGGCAAACAAGACCGTACCTTTCATGGCGCTTTACTAGATTCGGAGATTTTGGCTGAAGTCTATTTGGCCATGACAGGGGGTCAGGTCTCATTAGCGATTGAGGAGGATAGTGATAGCGAAGGCGGTCAAAGCGCGCATGCCAACTTTGCTCATCTAGCTACGCTATTGCTTGATTCGACTCAAGATGAAGACGCCAATCGCGATTGGTTTATGAATTTGGCAGCGGACTACCCGCTTATGACGGATAGTTTGTCGAATTGGTAAGCTATAGATATTAAGGCTACCGAATGGATGCGCTAGCGTCTAGCGTTTATGATTATTAATAATAGATAAGGGAACACTATGAGTCACTCTGAGCAAACCACTTTGAGCGCCCCTACGCTAAGTATTACCAACTTTGACCTACCTTCCCTGCATTTATTGCACAGTGAGATCATAGTCACCCTAAAAAACGCCGAGATTCATCTAAGCGACTTTAACGACAGTCAGATGCAGGCGCCGTTACTACTCGACTCAGTAGAGGTGCTGACTCAGTTATCGCGTATCTTTGAGCTGATCTCGCTCAAAGGCGGTCAGGTGCTAAGCTTGGCTATCGCCCAAGGCTTACAGCAGCTTTATGACAGTCAAGATAATAGCAATACTGCGCTAATCATGGATCTCTCAGAGGCCATCATGACGCTAGATCGTTATGTGGAGTTTGTGCTATTGACCGAAACCGTAGAGCCAAGTTTATTACTGCCTATCATCCATAAACTACAAGCTTATGGCGATGAAAAACCCATCGATATAGACTATTTTGCTAACTTTGGTAGCAGTAGCGTCATTATCGCTAATCCCGAAAAAAACTTTCAAGCGCTAGACACGCTTGGGCTTGACAGCCACCTGTTGACCCAAGTCTATCGCAGCGGTCTTCAGGTGTTATTGACCAATACTGAGGCTAACGTCTCTCCTAGCGATGCCAAAAAACTTGCCGCAATGAGCGCTGCTTGTGCCTTGATAGCGGCTCATAGTAACCGCCTGTTTTGGCAAGCTGCCGCCGCCGCTACAGCAGATATCGAATCGCTACTGCCGCTCTCGCTAAGCCAAAAGCATACCCTGATCTACTTAGAGCAACAGTTCAATAGCTATCTGCCAGTGATGGATATTCGTTTTGCAGATTTGGTGAGCTTTGCCTGTAGTCGCGATAATGATGAGGCAAAAAAGCTGCGTGAACAGTACGCGAATAATCAGCTTGATCTGTCGCAGCGTGAACAGATGAAGCGCTTTTTATTTGGCCCTAATCGCGCTATCACCGATATATCGAACGAGCTGATCCAAGAGAAGATCAACCTCATCAAAGAGCAAGTAGATAGCTACGCACGCAGCAATAATGTCACTGCTACGCCTATCGAGCCTGCTGATATCGCCGCTAATATGCTTCAGCTACGCTCTACCTTGAGCCTGCTGGGTCTAAGCGATACCGCTGCCTTGTTGACTAGCGCGGCTAATGCGGTCGCTAAGTGGCACAATCCAAAGCCTGAGGATTTTGATGAGCTATTATTAGCGCTAATGGCTGCCGAAAATGCCTCGATTGCTATGGCAAAAACGCATACGCCAGGCGCTATTAACTTATCGCTAAATAATCAGCAAATCTCTTTGCATCAGCTTGATACTGCCTACGATGCTTTAGTACAAGAGAGCCGCAGTAGTATCATAAAAGCCGAGCACGCTATCACTAATTATATAACTGCAGATGATGCGCAGCTATCTATGCTAGAAGAGATGCCAGAGATGATCCGGCAGGTCGCAGGAGCGCTACGTTTTTTAGAGCTGCCGGCTTTGGCCAATATGTTTAGCCAGCTGGCAAGCTTTATCCAAAGCTGCCTAGCAAGCCAGCACCCGCTAAGTGAGCAAACGCTCAGTCATATAGCTGACGTGCTGATGTCGGTGGACTATCGTTTGGATGGTTTTGAGAGCAACAGACCGGTCAATAAGCGATCATTGGATGTCGGTCAACATAGCTTAAGTCAGCTACTAGCCGCCTAAACATATCGGACGCTTGTCGATGAGTACTGCTTTTATAATTGAAAAAGACACAATCTTGTGTCGCCGGACGCCTACAGGTTGGCAGCCTTTAGCTATCGCCTTATCGGCAGCATTGCAGCGCAGCCAGCCCCCTTATCAGTTGGGCCGGGTCGAGCTGCTAGAGAGCTTGGCACCCAGTCATTGGCAAGCGCAAGATATAGGTTGCGATAATGACGAGAGCAGCGCTGAAGCTGCTAAGCGGACAGCCAGCAAGGCGCCAGCCGGTTATGCGCTGAGCTATCACTATGCTAAAAACCATCAGCTCAAGCTACCGATTATCAGCGCTGATATAGAGATTGCTGATACTGAGTGTGCTACTGGCATAAACGCTTTTATCTCGTACCGTCAGCTTATCACGCAGCTTCGCCCTGCCCTCGCTGATCAGCTCAGCCAAGCTATGCAGCTGCTACGTTGGCAAGCGGATACCCAGTTTTGTAGCCGCTGTAGTACCGCTGTGAGCGCCGCTGAATCTGGCGAGAGGGCGATGGTCTGTAGCGTTTGCCGCTTACGTCAATATCCTAGAGTACAGCCGTGTGTGATTACTGCCATTACCCGTCCAAACCCGCAAAGCGGTGAGATGCAAGTATTATTAGCGCATCATCATCGCTATGGTCAGAGCCGCTTGCCGCTACAGTACGGCTTGATTGCAGGGTTTGTAGAGGTAGGTGAAAGCTTGGAGCATGCGGTAGTACGAGAAGTGTTTGAGGAGGTGGGCATTCGCTTATCAGACATCCGCTATGTCAGCAGTCAGCCTTGGCCCTTTCCCTCAAACTTAATGCTTGGCTTTCGGGCAAGTTATGCTAGTGGTGATATAGTGCTACAAGAAGATGAGCTGTCGCACGCAGACTTTTTTGATTTATCAGCGCTACCAAAGATACCTTTTAGAGGTAGCATCGCTTATGAATTGATTGCCCAAATCGCTCGCGAACAAGGCGTCAAGCTTGATTAAAAGTCCGCTTTGGCTGCTGTTCAATATTTTTATTATTCATTACATGCCCGTTATAAGGCCAGTATTCCATGTCTGACAACCCTCACCCCTTACCTACTCGCCTAACTGATTTGCCTTTATTGTTTGACACCCTCGCGATAGAGTCGCTACCAAGGGCGGTGCAAACCAAGATCGCTCGTATCGATGCCTGCTTACCACAGACGCAATGCGGTCTCTGTGACCATCCAGATGGCTGTCTGCCTTATGCCACTGCCATCGTTGTAGAGGGTGAGCCGTATCACAAATGCGTGCCAGGCGGTCAACCTGTCACCGACGCTATCGCCCAAATCCTTGATGATAGCGATATCAGTAGGGCTAATAGCAGTCAACCGGCTATTGCCGAACCCTCTAAATGGCCAATAGATACCGCCACTCGCCGCCCAACCGAGGTGCGCGCTATCATTCGTGAAGATGACTGTATTGGCTGTACCAAATGTATCCCAGCCTGTCCGGTCGATGCTATCGTCGGCACTGGCAAGCATATGCATACTATCTTTACCGATCTATGCACGGGCTGCGAGCTATGTATAGCGCCGTGTCCTGTGGACTGTATTGATCTGGTGACCGTGCACCGTGAGCTGACAGCTAGCGCGCGCGAACAGGAGCAGGAGGATCTGCGCCAGCGTTATCATACCCATCTAAGGCGGGTCACCAGGCAGCTAGCCGATAGCAGTAATGCCAAGCCGGTCGTCAGCATGGTCGAGGCCAAGCTCAATAATGCGAATAGTCAAACGCTAGATATCAGCGAGCAACAAGCCAAAGATACTATTGCGGCAGCCAAACTGCGTAGCAAAATCAAAAAACTAGAAAAGCAGCTAAGCGCGCGGCCCAATGCCAATAAGCAAAGCGAGCTTATCGCGCTACAACAACAATTGGCTGCGCTATAACTAGCGATAAAATAAAGACATCATCTTATGAGTAAAACCGTAAAACATAAAACCGCTGATACCCCGCCCTCTAGACTGATGCCAAAACGCAATGTGCGGCCGTTCTTTGAAAAGCTCGCTGCAACTATCGATGAGCCGGTCACCGAGCTACAGTTCAACAGCAACTTTGAGCTATTGATTGCGGTGATTCTCTCCGCGCAAGCGACTGACATTAGCGTCAATATTGCCACCCAGCAGCTATATCCGGTGGCTAATACGCCAGAGGCCATTTATGCTTTGGGCGAGGATGGCTTAAAGCCGTACATCAAAAATATCGGTCTATATAATTCAAAAGCCAAAAATGTCATTAAGACTTGCCGTGATTTGATCGATAAGTTTGATAGCCAAGTCCCTGATAACCGTAAAGACTTAGAGTCGCTTGCTGGCGTCGGCCGTAAGACTGCTAACGTGGTGCTAAATACTGCTTTTGGGCAACCGACTATGGCGGTCGATACTCATATCTTTCGTGTCGGTAATCGTACCGGCCTTGCAACGGGTAAAAACGTATTAATCGTCGAGCAAAAGCTAGTGGCGCGTATTCCAGAGGATCTGCTACTTGATGCGCATCATTATCTAATTTTACATGGCCGCTATACTTGTCAGGCGCGTACGCCAAAGTGCGGTAAGTGTCCAGTCTTTGAAGAGTGTATGTTTAAGGATAAAGCTAAGTTTTTGGAGTTATAACTTTTGAGTGAAAGCAAACTATGCAAACTATTACCGCGCTACTATTCGATGACTTTGAAACGCTAGATTTATTTGGACCTGTTGAGATGTTTGGCAGTTTGCCTGAGTACTATCGTCTCCAATATGCTTCGATAACCGGCGGTGTTATCCGTAATACACACAGCGTAGCTTTGCAGACACAAGCGGTAGATGACTTAGCTCACTCAACTGATATTTTATTGATTGTCGGCGGCATGGGTACACGGTTAATAATTGAAGATACTCTGTTTTTGCAGACCCTTACTAGCCTTGCTAATAACGCTCAATGGGTACTCAGCGTCTGTACGGGTAGCGCCTTATTAGCCAAAGCTGGCGTTTTGAATAATAAGCAAGCTACTTCTAATAAGCTATCTTGGCAATGGGCAAGCGCGCAGTCCGATCAAGTTAAGTGGGTCAAACAAGCTCGCTGGGTAGTCGATGATAAGTTTTATACCTCTTCAGGCGTTAGCGCCGGTATGGATATGGCCTTAGGGTTTATCTCCGATAGACAAGGTATCGATACCGCTTATCGGATTGCCAATTATACTGAGTATCGCTGGCAACAAGATAAAACCCTCGATAGCTTTTATAACGCTCAGCTTTTATAACCACTTTTTTACCTAACCTTATAAAGCTCAGTGCAAAGACGCCCTAGAGTTTTGGGACGAATCACGGTAAGATATGGTAATTTTTTTGAGCCAATTTTTCTGATTTTATAATATTTAATAATGACTGGTTTTTTGCTAACAGTCCCTGCCATTAAGCGATCCCATTATGCGTGAATATAGTTTATTTACCTCAGAATCTGTCAGTGAAGGCCATCCCGATAAAATGGCTGACCAAATCTCCGATGCCCTACTCGATGCTATCTTGCGCGAGGATCTGCATGCGCGCGTAGCTTGTGAGACCTTAGTAAAAACGGGCGCTGTTGTATTAGCTGGTGAGATCTCCACCACGGCCAACATCGATATCGAGCGTATCGTCCGAGATACTGTCAATGGCATCGGTTATCATCATTCAGACTTAGGTTTTGATGGCGAGACCTGCGCCGTTATTAATATGATCGGCAAGCAGTCCCCTGAGATAGCGCAAGGCGTTGATCGTAATAGCCCAGAGGAGCAAGGGGCGGGCGATCAGGGTTTGATGTTTGGTTACGCTAGTAACGAGACTGAAGTGCTGATGCCGGCTCCTATTGAATATGCCCATCGCTTGATGCAGCGTCAATCTGAGCTGCGCCGTGCCGGTGAGCTGCCTTGGTTGCGTCCTGACGCCAAAGCGCAAGTCACCCTCAATTACGATGGCAATCGCCCTGTCGCTATCGACGCTGTGGTTCTCTCCACTCAGCATGATCCTAGTATCTCGCAAGCGGATCTATTTGAGGCGGTAATGGAAAACATCATCAAACATGTGCTACCAGCCGAGCTACTGCATAAAGACACGCGTTATCATATCAATCCAACGGGTAAGTTTGTGATTGGCGGTCCGGTTGGTGATGCAGGCTTAACGGGCCGCAAAATCATCGTCGACACTTATGGCGGTATGGCTCGTCATGGCGGCGGCGCTTTTAGTGGTAAAGACCCCTCCAAAGTCGATCGTAGCGCCGCTTATGCAGTGCGTTATGTCGCCAAAAACATCGTCGCTGCGGGTATTGCTGATCGCTGTGAGGTGCAGGTCAGTTATGCCATTGGTGTGGCAGAGCCGACCTCTATCTCTATCAATACCTTTGGCACCAACAAAATCGATAACGATGAGATCATTCGCCTGATTCGTAAGCACTTTGATTTGCGCCCTTATGGCATCACGCGTATGCTTAACCTATTGCAGCCTATGTATCAGCAGACCTCAACCTTTGGCCACTTTGGACGTGCAGGGTCTGAGACGGCCTTTACTTGGGAGAAAACCGATAAGGCTGAGATCCTAAAAGCTGATGCCGGTTTATAAGCGCCGGTACTAAATGTACTTGCAACACTGAGATAGCACAAAGTAGCTTGCAACCTTTAACTTGCAACCTTTAACTAATTCACGATCTAATTAATATCACCGACTAGGAGTTTTTTATGTCTGATAATAAGGTACAAAACGATACGGCAAACGCCGATAACAGCGTTGAGATTACTCCTGAGATGCAGGCTTTTTACCAACGCGCTGATGAGATTATCGGTGTCGCTAACAGCCAGTTAGGTGAAAAAGCGCATTCAGGACAAGTGGGCGCATCCCTACTGTATGCCGCGGCGCGTTATAGCGCTTCGGTCGCCTCTATTGGCTTCGTTAAAGGTGAGGATTTTGCCAAAGAAAAAGACGATATTGTAGAGTTTTATGTCAAACAATACCGTCAAATGCTCAGCGACAACTTGACTGATTATGCCCAAAACTTTGACAACTACGTGCAGCTCAATAAAACTGACAAATAAAGCGAGAGTGTCATAGATCATAATAGCCTATCGACGCGGTAGGCTATTTTTTTGGGTCTATTTAGGGTAGATCCGCTTATCAGTTAAAGCTAAACGACAGCTAATCATGAGCATTAAAATGCCCAGCTTATTGAGGTAAGCTGGGCATTTTTATTGAAGCGTTATCATAAAGCCAATGTTTGAGCTACTGATTGTTTAAGCTACTAATTACTGGTCAGGCTTTTGAATAGCGGGCGGACCGGTTAATAGCTCTTCATCACGGAACTCATTGGCTGAGTTGTGCTCAGCTGACTCCTCAGTGATAAACCACTGCTGATTACGGTACAGAATCAATCGATCGCGACTCAAACCGCGCATGAGCGAGTACATCATAATTAAGATAACAACAGCAAAGGGAAAGCCTGAAACGATAGATGCCGCTTGCAAGGCTCCTAACCCGCCTGCTGCCAAGAGTACCGCAGCGATAACCCCTTCAGTACCCGCCCAAAATAAACGCTGGATCTTTGGCGGATCGGTATCACCGCCCGAGGTCAGCATGTCGATGACAAAACTGGCCGAATCCGATGAGGTGACAAACCAAAGGACGATCATCACAATGATCAAAAACGATACGGCTTCTGTTAATGGATAAAACTCCATCAATGCAAAGATAGCACTACCAGTATCGGCTTTTACTGCCTCAACTAACCCTGGGCTCACTAGGTTTGGATCCGCTGCTGCCATCAATTCCATATTGACCGCAGAACCGCCAAAAGCAGTAAACCAGATAAAAAGGATAGTTACTGGTATTAATAATACCCCTAATATGAATTCGCGAATGGTACGACCGCGCGAGATACGAGCGACGAAAACACCCACGAATGGTGACCAGCTGATCCACCATGCCCAATAAAATATCGTCCAATAAGACTGCCAGTTCTCCTCCCCTTCATACGACTCAGTCCACAGACCCAAAGGGATAACTTGGTGCAAATAGTTACCGATGTTTTCTACAAAACTATTAAAAATAAACTGCGTAGGCCCTAAAATAATCACAAAGCTTAGCAGCACAATGGTCAAAAAGATATTGATATCACTTAAGCGCTTGATACCCTTATCTAGACCCAAAAACAATGACATCCCTGCAAACATAGTGATCACGGCGATCAAAATAATCTGCGTAGTGATGTTATTTGGAATACCAAACAACGTATCTAGGCCAGAGTTGATCTGTAACACCCCAAGACCAAGAGTCGTTACCACCCCAAACATAGTACCAAATACCGCAAGCGTATCGACCGTATGACCCATAGGACCATAGATTTTTTTGCCCAATAAGGGATACAAAGTTGAGCGAATCGCCAAAGGCAAGCCGACGCGGTAATGAAAATAGGCCAAAGCTAACGCGACGATGCCATAAATGGCCCAAACGTGAAAGCCGTAATGCAAGAATGAGATATTCATCGCAAGCTTAGCCGCTTCAACGGTCTCAGGCGTCCCTAAAGGCGGCGCCATATAATGATACAAAGGCTCAGCGGTGCCCCAATAGAGCAGACCGATACCGATACCGGCTGAGAACAACATACCAATCCACGAGACTAGGTTGTACTCAGGCCGCTCTGTCTGATGGCCTAGCCTGATATCTCCATAACGACTAAATATCAAATATACGCTCATCAGTAGCGCCAGATTGACGACCACGATAAAGAACCAACCAAAGCGTAGTGAGACAAAGGCTTTTGCCTCATTAAAGACCACTTCGGCTTGCTCATTGAATAAAGCCCCAAAGATAATAAATACTAAAATCAAAATAGCTGAGGTCAGAAACACCGGTTTACTAACCCGCGGGAAAGGGCCTAAGCGGCCAACTTTGACATGATCCATAGACTTTCCAAAGTATAAAATTGCGTCACCTTAACAAGATATAAGACAATTATCAAATGCAACATTAAAGTCACAGTTTTTAATATACAAAAATATTTGCCACATAATCCAGTTTATTTGTTAATTTTTATTTATTTTGAGACTGAGTTTATAAGGTGAGTTACGGCTAGCGATTATGACAGTCACTAAAAAACCCCAACCTATAGATAGATAGATTGAGGTTTGTAGAGATAGCTTTTATAGCCTGATTATAGACTAGTCACCTTTAACGATCTTCGGTGGGCCTTTTAGCAGATGTTCATCAGTGAACTCATTAGCCGTATTATGATCGATGGACTCATCAGTAATAAACTGCTGCTGCGCGCGATAAAGGATTAAGCGATCACGGCCAAGGCCACGCCATAATGCATACATCATCACAAAGACTACGATGGCAAAAGGCAGACCAGCAACGATAGCCGCGGCTTGTAGCGCTCCTAAACCGCCTGCTGCTAATAAGATAGCAGCAATAAGGCCTTGCATGATGGCCCAAAACAGACGCTGGATCTTGGGCGGATTGGTATCGCCGCCCGCAGTCAGCATATCAATCACAAAACTCGCTGAATCTGAGGAAGTCACAAACCATAACACAATCATAATGACAATTAAAAAAGTAATCGGCTGGGTCAAAGGATAGTATTCAACTAGCCTAAAGATAGCACTACCGGTATCCGCTTTTACCGCCTCAACCAATCCTGGACTGGCTATCGCTGGATCTAAACCAGCTAATAGCTCCATGTTTATCGCCACACCGCCAAAGGTAGTGAACCAGAAGAATAAAATCGTCATAGGGATTAATAACACCCCTAACACAAACTCACGAATGGTACGGCCACGGCTAATACGGGCAATAAACACCCCTACAAATGGTGCCCAGCTGACCCACCATGCCCAATAAAATATCGTCCAGCCTGCTTGCCAGTCGGTGCCGCTATAAGCCTCACCCCAAAAGCTGAGCGGCACTACAGACGCCAGATAGTTACCGATATTCTCAAAGAAGCTATCAAAGATAAATAGCGTTGGGCCCAAGATCACCATAAAGGCGAGTAGCACTCCAGTAAAGCCCATATTGATATCACTTAAGCGCTTGATACCTTTATCTAGGCCTAACATCAGTGAGCCGCAAGCCAGCGCGGTGACCGCTGCAATGATAACGAACTGAATAGTGATAGAGTTTGGCACACCGAACAAGCCCTCAAGGCCTGAATTAATCTGCATAACTCCTAACCCTAATGAGGTCACAACGCCGAACATCGTACCAAAGACGGCTAAAATATCGACCGTATGGCCCCAACGTCCATATATTCTTTGGCCCAAGATAGGGTATAAAGTGGAGCGAATAGAGAGCGGTAAGCCGCGTCTAAAATGAAAATACGCCAAGGCCAATGCGACGATGGTATAGATCGCCCAAGCATGCAAACCCCAATGCAAAAACGAGATATTCATCGCCTGTTTGGCGGACTCTATGGTTTCAGCCTCGCCCACTGGCGGCGCCATATAGTGATATAGCGGCTCGGCGGTTCCCCAATACACAAGCCCAATACCGATACCCGCTGAGAACAGCATAGCAATCCATGAAAATAGCGGATACTGCGCGCGCTCTGTCTGATTGCCTAATCGGATGTCGCCATAACGGCTCGCTATAAGATAAATACAAAAGGCCAAAGCGACGTTCATCAGTAGGATAAAGAACCAACCAAAATTGGTAGTGATGAAGCTTTGTAAAAAAGTAAATAGCGCTCCTGCAGTCTCCGTAAAAAGTGCGCCAAAAATAATAAAACCAACAATCAAAATACCTGAGGTAATAAAAACAGGTTTATTGACTCTTGGGAAAGGGCCTAGCCTTTCAACCTTGACATGATCCATTGTTAAGTAACCTTAGTTTTTTAGAAGCATTACTTTAACAAAACAACTCTTTCTTATCAATGAATTAAACAAAACAACCTAACGGGAATACCTCAGAAGTGTTTACCAATAAATCAGTTTATTGTAGGCTTGAGCTACTAGCCAAACATCAGTCAGCTACTAATTTTAACAGTTTGCTACTACCTCCATCCTCTAATAAATACACCTCGCCATCAACGCTCAATACGCTACGTATACGGGCGTCCATATCATAGCGATAGCGCTCCAACGCTTGCTCGCCCGGCATCGCGACCACGATTAGAGCTTGGGAGGACAGACCACTGATTAGCGCATTGCCCTCCCAAGCGGGAAAGTCGTTATGGCTGTCTGCGCTATAGATACTCATTGACGAGGGCGAGATGACTGGTGTCCAACTGATTTTGGGCGCAGCGAATTCAGGACGAGTGTCGTGATCTGGAATATCCGTACCTGAATAATTGCGCCCATTAGACACTAGCGGCCAACCATAATTATCGCCTTTTTTAATTAGGTTAAACTCATCTCCGCCTCTTGGTCCCATCTCATGCGCCCAAAGCCTAGCTGTATCATCAAAAGCCATACCGAGAATGTTGCGATGACCCATACTCCAAAACTGGCTTTTTACCCCATTATCATCGGCATAAGGGTTATCTGCTGGAACCGAACCATCAAGGTTTAGGCGAATGATCTTGCCTAAATTGACGCTCATATCTTGCGCTGGAGACTTTTTTTGTCTGTCACCTGAGCTGATATAAAGGTAGCGGGCGTCAGGAGAAAATAGCAATCGATGACTATAGTGACCTTGGCCTTCAACTTTCGGTGTCTGCTGCCAGATTAGGGTTATCGCTTGTAGACTTGGGTTGGCGCTGTCGAATCCGGCAAGCTTTGCTTTGATAACTTTAGCGCCATATTTATTACTCTCGCTGCCTGTACCTGCTTCGACATAACTAAGGTAGACGTTATTGGTGGTGGCAAAGTCCGGCGCAAGTATAATATCGCCAAGTCCGCCCTGCCCGCCATAAGCGACCTCAGGCACACCTGCGATTGCTACTTTTTTGCCAGTTGCAGTATCAACGATAAATAGCTCGCCTGTTTTTTGGGTGACTAGTAGTTTTGGCTCATTCTCACCTGCGCTTTTAGGTAGAGCGCTCATCGCCCAAGGCTCATCAAACGTGGCGATAGTTTGGCTAGTAAAGCTAGGTTTGCTAGCGCTCGTTTGCTCATTAGTTTGCCTGTTAGAACTGTCACTAGCGCTCGCTATATTTGTAGCATTATTGGTCGGCTCAGAACAAGCTGACGTGCTAAATAGTAGGGTGCTTATAGTTAAAGATAAAATAATTCGACTTTTTTTATTACTTAGGCTATTTATTAACATAGTAGTCATCCTTTGAATTTTTATAATTACACTTTTAGCATCGCACTGTTAACATTGTAGCTATCTGAAGCAGGCAGTGTCTTTAGCTCAGCGTTTTGTCACTTTATCCCTGTAAAAGATAGCTCGGTGCTGGTACACGCAGCCTAAAAAGAACAGATAAAGGCATCCTTAGATACAATATACGCAACAAAAAACCCTTTATCTACTATTGCAGATAAAGGGTTAGATTGAAAATTAGTAAGCTAAAACGCTATTAACTCATTCTAAGCTTATCAAAAGTGAGTTTGTCATCTTGACCGACATCGACTTTGATAATGTCACCAGCGACAAAATCACCGGCCAGCAGTCTTAGCGATAGTGAGTTTTCAATCTCTTGCTGGATGGCACGTTTAAGCGGACGCGCGCCATAGACCGGATCATAACCTACCGCCACTAGCTGATTCATCGCTTCATCAGATAGGGCAATATCAAGCTCACGATCTTGCAAACGTGCGCGTAGACGATCGATCTGAATATCAGCAATGCCTGCCATTTGCGCTTGACCTAAGGCATGGAAAACCACAATCTCATCGATACGGTTCACAAACTCCGGACGGAAATGCTCGCCCACTGAATCCATTACCTCTGACTTGATATCCTCATAGCTCTCGCCGACCATCTCTTGAATCTTATGCGAGCCCAAGTTACTGGTCATGATAATAACGGTGTTTTTGAAATCCACGACTCGGCCTTGCGAGTCGGTCAAACGGCCATCATCGAGCACTTGCAAGAGGATGTTAAATACATCGGGATGCGCTTTTTCGACTTCATCAAACAGCACCACGCTATAGGGCTTACGGCGTACCGCTTCGGTTAGAGTACCGCCTTCTTCATAACCGACATATCCAGGAGGCGCACCAACGAGACGGCTAACGCTATGCTTCTCCATATACTCGCTCATATCGATACGGATCAGCGCGTCTTCACTGTCAAATAAGAAGCTTGCAAGGGATTTGGTCAGCTCAGTCTTACCCACGCCCGTTGGTCCAAGGAACAAGAACGATCCTGAGGGACGATTGGGGTCTGATAAGCCTGCACGGCTACGACGCACCGCGTTTGCTACCGACTGTACCGCTTCATCTTGGCCAATGACGCGCTCATGCAGTTTGTCTTCCATCGCTATGAGCTTATCGCGCTCGCCTTGCATCATCTTGCTGACCGGAATGCCGGTGGCGGCGCTAACCACTTCCGCAATCTCATTATCGGTGACCTTTGTACGTAGCAGCTTACCGCCTATAGCGTCATCTGCTTGCTCTTCTTGCTCAGCCAGATCCGACTCAGCGATACGGCGCTCCAGCTGCGGAATGGTCTCATATTGCAAGCGGCTCATGGTCTCATAATCGCCTTCACGACTGGCTTTGTCATAAGCGATCCGCGCTTTGTCCAGCTCGTCTTTGAGCTGCTGACTACCCTTAACGAGCGCCTTTTCAGCTTGCCAAATCTCATTGAGATCCGCGTACTCTTTCTCAAGCTCTTCAATCTGCTGATCAAGCAGCTTACGCTCCGCTTTTGCGCCAGCGTCTTCTTCGTTTTTGAGCACTTCGCGCTGCATTTTTAGCTGAATCAGGCGGCTATCGAGTTTGCCTAAAGCCTCAGGTTTGCTATCCATCTCCATCCGCAAGCGACTAGCGGCCTCATCGACCAAATCAATGGCTTTGTCCGGCAGCTTACGATCAGTGATATAGCGATGACTCATGCGCGCCGCTGCGATAATAGCGCTATCTTGAATATCGACGCCGTGGTGCAGCTCATAACGCTCTTTGAGACCGCGCAAGATAGCAATGGTATCCTCAACGTTTGGCTCATCGACCAGCACCTTTTGGAACCGGCGCTCAAGGGCGGCGTCTTTTTCGATATATTGGCGATACTCATCCAAAGTGGTTGCGCCAACACAGTGCAGCTCACCGCGAGCAAGAGCAGGCTTGAGCATGTTACCAGCGTCCATTGCGCCATCGGCTATACCTGCGCCCACCATGTTATGCAGCTCGTCGATAAATAAGATGACATTACCTTCTTGCTTAGCCAAATCACTAAGCACACCTTTGAGGCGCTCTTCAAACTCACCGCGGAACTTCGCCCCGGCAATCAAGGCGCCCAAATCTAGCGACAATACTTCTTTATGACGTAGACCTTCTGGTACGTCTCCATTAATAATTTTTTGTGCCAAACCCTCAACGATAGCGGTTTTACCCACCCCTGGCTCACCGATAAGCACGGGGTTATTTTTGGTACGGCGCGAGAGGACTTGAATAGTACGGCGTATCTCTTCATCACGACCAATCACCGGATCAAGCTTACCCATCTCCGCGCGTTCAGTTAAATTAATGGTATATTTGTTTAGCGCATCACGCTGATCTTCAGCATTTTGGTTATTGACAGTTTCATCACCGCGCAACTGCTCGATCACCGCTTTTAATTTGGCAGCGGTCACCCCAGCACTCTCAAATATTTTTTTGGTATCGCCCTGCTCTGCTAAGGTCAACAATACCCATTCAGTTGCGATAAAGTCATCGCCTTCTTTTTGTGCTTGGCGATCGGCAAGGTTCAATACTTTAACGGAGTTTGGGTTTAGATTGACATCGCCCGTCGGTTCGCTAATAGTTGCTTGATTATCCAATGCTTTTGCCACACCGTTTTTCAAAGCGGGAATAGAAGCGCCTGCTTGCTGGCAAATCGATATATTAGACTCATCTTGTAGTAGCACGGCTAATAAATGCACCGGATCAATGCCAGTATGGTCACGACCTAACGCTAGACTTTGCGCCTCTTGAATGGCAGATTGCAGTTTTTGCGTAAACTTCTCAAATCTCATATGTTATCCTCTGATAATTTGTAATTGGCAACCGATTTTTATAAGTATTAGACTCATCTGTTTGCCTTTGGTTGCTATCTATATAAGGGATACGGGTTAGCATTTCAAGCAAATTAAATATAAAACCTTACTAATAGCAGTGGTATAAATCCATGACAATTAAGTAACTATTAATGACTAATATTTCAAGACCAAATTAAAGAATTACCTATAATTTAAAAGGCTCTTATTCTATTTAGCTCCTGATTTAGCTGCTATCAGTATAGTTCAATCACTTTAAACTGATATCATGCTTAAAAGTACGCTACCTCGACTTACCTCAAACCCTTTTATCTCTACTCGACAATCTTAATAGGCATACCCGCTTTATAAACTGCCATAATCTCATCCATCTCAGCATTGGTAACGGCAATACAGCCATCGGTCCAGTCGCGCTGCTGGTTAAACCATGCCAAATGACTAAAACCATTCATCTGACCATGGATCATAATATTGCCGCCGGGACTGACGCCAAGCTCTTTGGCACGGGCTTTGTCAGTAGTATTGGGGTAGCTGATATGAATGGAGCGATGAGCAATAGAGTTCTCATTTTTATAATCAAGGATGTAATGACCAGTAGGCGTACGCTCATCGCCTTGTTGCTGCTTGTGACCGACCGGACTATCCCCTAAAGCAACGTGGTAGGTTTTGATTACCTTGTCGCCGCTCAATAGCTTTAATACGCGCTCAGATTTATCGACATAGACTTTGTCGATTGTGACACTAGCAGGAATGGTTTTAGCAGCGTCCTTTGCAACGGCTAGCGCACTCACACTTAGTACAACAATTACCATAAGTGTCAGCATAGCCAAACAGATAAATATGGTTTTTCGGGAAGTTAGATAAGAAAACGACATAGTTTTAGCTTCTTATAATAGTTTTTATTAAAGGTAGCAAATAACTATGTCGAATTTGTGCAGAGATTATGAATAAATAAAGAACGCGATAATAAGTACAGTTTAAAAACAACGTAGCGCTACTGGCATGATTATTGCGCAGCCTGTGGGGACGTAGCAAACAAGGTTTATACCAGTAGCGCTTTATAATCTTAAGCGTTTATTTTACTAAATATTTACTATACCATCCGAATCGCGCCATCTAAGCGAATGACTTCACCATTGAGATAAGCATTATCGATAATATGGCTTACTAGTTTGGCAAACTCATTTGGAGCACCTAAGCGTTTAGGATAAGGAACCGCACCCTCTAACTGCGTACGCGCTTTTTCCGGTAAGCTCTCCATCATTGGCGTCGCAAACACGCCTGGAGCGATAGTCATCACGCGGATACCATGACGAGTCAGCTCACGCGCTAGCGGCAACATCATCCCGACCACGCCCGCTTTGGAGGAGGCATAACTGGCTTGCCCTACTTGCCCATCGAAGGCGGCGATAGAGGCAGTATTAATAATAATGCCATTATCCGCGTTTTGTTCCGTGTTCGTGCTAGCATTAGCCGCGACACGCTTAGCGATACTTGAGGCCACCAAGCGCGCAACATTGAATGAACCGACCTGATTGATAGTGACGCCGCGAGTAAAAGCCTCTAAATCGGCGGGATTATTGTCCCGATCTAACAGCTTTTGTACCACCGCTATACCCGCGCAGTTGATAGAGCCTTGAAGTCCGCCAAAGTCTTGTTCCGCTAAGTCTACCGCCGCTTGCACCTCATCAGCGCTAGTGACATCACAGCGCACAAAACGCACTTTGTCCCCTAATTCGCTGACCAAAGCCTTACCCGTCTCTTCATTAAGATCAGCGATAACCACCTTGCCGCCTTGCGCAGCAATAGCGCGAACCACTGCCTCACCTAACCCTGACGCCCCGCCTGTCACCAAAAAGCTATTGTCCTTAATTTGCATAGATACTCCTTAAACCTTTTTGAATGTTGCTATCAATAAATGGCTGAAACTGCTGGTTTAACCCGCGGACAAGCTGCGTAATAAAAAGCGCTGAATTTTGCCGCTTGGGGTTTTGGGCAAAGCCTCAACGAACTCAATCTCACGCGGATAAGCATGAGCCGATAGTCGCTCTTTTACCAAGGCTTTGATTTGCTGTGCAATCTCATCACTGCCTACGATACCCTCTTTTAGCACCACAAAGGATTTGATAATCTGACCACGCGCTTCATCAGCTATGCCCACCGCCGCAGATTCAGCGACCGCTTCATGCTCCATGACACTGTTTTCGACATCGGTCGGCCCTACGCGGTATCCGGCGGTAGTAATAATATCATCGTCGCGGCCTGAGAACCAATAAGTACCATCGCTATGGCGCTCAACCACATCGCCTGTTAGATAATAATCGCCAAAAAAGGCTTGCTTCTCATTCCAGCTATAACCTTGGAAATAAAAGGCTGGCGACTGACTAACCACTACTGCCAGCTGCCCCTGCTCGCCATCTGGGAGTACTTGCATCTCCTCATCTAATACCGCCAAGCTATGACCGGGCAGCGCCAACCCCATTGAACCTACCGGACACTTATGCTCAAGTGCATGATGCTCACAGCAAGTCATGCCCGTCTCGGTCTGTCCGTATTGATCGCAAACTTTGCAGCCCAAATGACTCTCAACCCAGCCGACGACTTCGGTGTTCAAAGTCTCGC
>JARIDJ010000033.1 GCA_029267175.1 Psychrobacter sp.
AAGGTATGGCATCCAGCCATGGCGCGCCGCTCGGTGATGACGAAATTGCTTTAACCCGTGATGCTTTATCATGGAAGCATGGCCCGTTTGATTTAGATGAAGAGATCTATGAAGCGTGGGACGCCAAAGCAAAAGGGGACGTGCAGCAAAAGAACTGGGAAGCTGACTTTGAGAATTACAAAAAAGCATATCCAGAGCTGGCAGCAGAGTTGCTACGTCGTCTAAATGGTGAGTTGCCAAGCGACTTTGATAAACAAGCTCAAGACTACATCCAGCAGACCCAAGAGCAGGGCGGCGATGTCGCGAGCCGTAAAGCCAGTCAAAATGCGCTTAATACTTTGCAGCCGTTGTTACCTGAACTTATCGGCGGTTCAGCGGATCTTGCAGGCTCAAACCTAACCTTGTTCAATGGTGCTAAAGGTATCGAAACCGATAGCGATGGCAACTATATCTACTACGGTGTGCGCGAGTTCGGTATGACTGCTATCGCCAATGGTATCGCTTTGCACGGCGGCTTCATCCCTTATGTCGCCACGTTCCTGATGTTTATGGAATATGCGCGTAACGCCGTACGTATGGGCGCACTCATGAAGCAGCGTATCATCCATGTCTATACTCATGACTCTATTGGCCTTGGCGAAGATGGCCCAACCCATCAGCCGATTGAGCAATTAACGAGCCTGCGTACCACACCGAATCTGCGTACCTGGCGTCCGTGTGATGCAACCGAATCCGCTACGGCTTGGGTTGAAGCAATTAAGTCTGCTAATAATCCATCGGCGCTGATTTTTAGCCGTCAAAGCCTGCCACATCAGGCCCGTGACAGCGAGCAAGTCGCTAATATCACTAAAGGCGGTTATGTACTCGCTAAAGAGCACGTTGAGCTACAAGCAATTATCATCGCGACGGGTTCAGAAGTGGGTCTGGCGATGCAAGCGCATAAAACGCTGAGTGCAAATGGTGTAGGCGTACGTGTGGTGTCTATGCCTTGTGCGGAGATTTTCGTAGAGCAAGATGCTAGTTACCGTGACGCTGTATTGCCTGCCAATATCCGTGCTCGCGTCGCTGTAGAAGCTGCCCATGTAGATTACTGGTATAAGTTTGTCGGTCTTGATGGCAAAGTGATTGGCATGACCACTTATGGCGAGTCTGCGCCTGCTGAGGACTTGTATAAAGAGTTTGGTATTACAAGCGACGCGGTGGTTGAGGCGGTGAATAGTTTAGTTTAGATTTGTAGGCTGCGGCTTTAGCCCAACATTTAGCTATGAGTTATAGTTGAGTTAATACTATTAAAGAGCTACTGGATTATTCTAGTGGCTCTTTTTTTTAATTGGTTTTTGGAGCTAATCCTGCTTTTCGCTATTATCTGATTTGTCGCTGGCGTGAAGACTATCGTGTCTAGTGGCGTTCCTGTTGCCTCGATACCGCCTCTAGCCACAGTCTGCAACGCCATCGTCTGCATCAGGATAACCGCTGCAATCAGGGCTAAAACGAACCACAAGACGACTATTGTATGGTAAATTAGAAACAGCTTTCGTAGGGTGCTCCCCGCGCACCAACATATAGTTAGGAAACAGTAAAATTTAGCAAGCCTAGGGTGGGTTAGCGCTAGCATAACCCACCAATCTCAAAAGTCATAATTCAAACCGGTGGGTTACGCCTTATCTTCATTCTCTACGAGAACTCGACAAGTCTAACGCCACCCTACGCGACCATTGTAAATCCCCAAAATCCTATTAACATTCTTGTTTCTATAGGAGTGAGTTAATAGCAAAGCACTGCTTCGTCCGAGTGCAAGGCGAAAGCTGTGCTTAAATTGGGTAGCATGAATCACTAAAGAACACTGACCCATGCCTTGCATATTTCATGACTATTAAAGTGTTCAAATCTAGAGGCCAATTTTTTTATCTTCTTGCTCTTTTCAATCTGATCTCCTTTCATTACTACTCATTAGTGTTATATTTAGTTTGCTAATCCAAAAATAGTTCAAAGACGTGTACCTGTTTTGTATTGACGCGTTGATTAGACAGGCATACTGGCTTACCATTAAGTCTCTATATAT
This sequence comes from Psychrobacter sp., assembly GCA_029267175.1. Taxonomy (GTDB): domain Bacteria; phylum Pseudomonadota; class Gammaproteobacteria; order Pseudomonadales; family Moraxellaceae; genus Psychrobacter. The sequence continues at coordinate 2,063 of JARIDJ010000033.1, forward strand.
CCTCATAATCAGAATAAGGAGAGTTATCATGTCGAACAAATCTGCTAACGAACAAGCTAAAGATGAAATCACCTTAAGTAAAAAGGCGAAAAAAAAGCTCAGTAAACTGAATCTACAGCGTCAAAAACAACAAGATAAAATAGATAAAGTACGTCAAAAAGAGTTGGCTAAAGTAGATAAGCAGCGTCAAAAAGAGCAGGACAAAGTGGATAAGAAGATTCAGGCAATGATAGACGATATCAATCAAAAAGCACTAAAAAAGCAGCAAAAAATAGATACTAAGATTCAAAAAAGAAGAAATAAAATAGACAAAGCCGGTATCGAACAAGACCAACCATGGCAATACTAAAGAATTTAACAAAATAGTACCTTAAAGTTAAATAAGCTTTTAGCTTCTTAGATGCACGCTATTGACTCTACAGCCCAGCCTTAACCTACAAAAGAGCGGCTAGACTATTCTAGTCGCTCTTTTTATGTCTTAAGATAATAGTTAATAGGTTAAATTATTTTAACCTTGAAAGGTGCTGTAATCTTCATTCTGACCAACGATTTCGATAAAGTTCGGGTTTAGGTCTGATAAATTTGCCGCACCCGTTAATAACATCGTTGATTTTAGATCAGCGTTTAAAAAGTTGATGACTGATTCAACGCCTTGTGCGCCGCCTAAGCCTAAGCCATATAACATCGGACGACCGACGGCTACTGCATCAGCTCCCATCGCTATAGCACGAACTATATCAATACCACGGCGAATGCCACCGTCCATAATAACGGGCACGCGCTTATTGACAGCTTTAACGATAGGCGGCAGGGCAGTGATACTGGCAGGCACGCCATCGATCTGACGACCACCATGGTTGGAGACTTGTATTGCATTAGCACCAGCGCGGATGAATCTATCGGCATCATCAGGACGTAGTACGCCTTTGACGATGACAGGTAGGCCAGTCAGCTGCTTAATAAACTGAATATCAGCGGTAGTCAAAGCGGTCTTTTGATCAAAGAAATTACCGAAGCCACCTTTTTTGGGATCATGATTACCAAAGTTACGATCTGGTCGAAAAGGGCTACCCATCGCTTTAAAATCATCTGGCTGACCTGGGCCTAAAGCATCCGCAGTCAAGATGATAGCGGTATAACCCGCTTCTCTGGCGCGAGTGAGTAGTGCGCGCGTCACCTGCAAATCATTGTTCCAGTACAGCTGAAACCATTTTGGACCGCTAGTCGCTTTGGCAATCTCTTCTAAAGTGGCGTTAGATGCGCCCGATGAGCAGTATAACGTATTGGCAAGACCCGCACCGCGTGCAGTATCTTTCTCGCCCTGATCATGTACCATCGCATGAGCGCCCATAGGGGCAACCATGATAGGCGATGGCATCTTTAATCCTAAAAGCTGAGTGGAGATGTCGATATCATTACTAGTCAATCCTACCAAGCGCTTAGCGGCGATACGATAGTCATTAAAAGCGCGGCGGTTTTCGCGTAGTGTCCATTCGTCGCCAGCACCGCCTGAGACAAACTCATATCCTGCCTTTGGAATGACGCCGCGAGCTTCTACTTCTAAGCGATCTAAGCTGATAATGTTAATTTTCTTCTCAGCGGTACTCGCCAGATAAGGAGCGGCTGGTCTTTTGGCGTCGTTAGCAGCGGCGAAAACTTGGCTGGTAAATAGCGGCAGGGCAGTGATACCAACACCAGCAGCGCCTATTAGCTTGCGTCTAGAGATGGTTTTTTTGGTTAGAGCGGTAGATGAAGTCATTTTTTATCCTTAAATAATAGTAATTTAAAATCCATTACGAAGTACAGGCGGGCTTTTTAAGTAAATCTTTAACTAGCCATATTAATACGCTATATTAATGCTGAATAGTAACTTCTTGTGATTAATAGTTTCTATTTTCTAACTATTTATATTATTAAGTCAAGAGCTCTTTTTATTAAATATTTCTTAAGGATGATTATGACTTTACTAAAAACATCACTACTGACTTTAGCTAGCTTGACGTTGTCACTAGCCGTATCTGCCGCTTCTGACAATGGCATTAGTGTTGATAAATCAAAGGTAACTACTCGCCAAGTATTGCCTGACTTTACTGTAGGTATGTGTGATAGCGCTAAACCTACCTTGACTAAGTTAAAAGATAATCTATATCGTCATACAAATGGTTCAGGCTTGGCGGTGCATAGCGGTATCGTGATGATTACTGAAGAAGGGGCGCTAGTCGTTGATGGCGGTGCCACTTGCGCAGCTGAATGGCTCAGTAAAGAAATTCAAAGCCGTTTTGGTGTACCGGTCAAATACAATGTCCTCACTCATGCTCATGCCGATCATATGGCAGGTAGCCAAGTGTTTCAAAGACAAGGCGCGACTATCGTTGCTCATAGAAACGCTATTGAGCCTGTGATTGGTGAGAGAATGCCTTATGCTATCCCGGATAAAGTGTTCGATAAAGACATGACGATTACTTTAGGCGGCGAGACAGTGAAACTGCACCGTGTCGATCCTAGCCATTCAAACAGTATGACGATGGTGTTATTTCCGCGTCAAAAAGCGCTGCAATGTACCGACGTTTGCCAAAATAAAACCATGCCTTATAACGATTTTTTAGACTTCTACTATGATGGCTGGATTAATACTTTAAACTGGGTTATAGAGCAAGACGTTGATATCATCGATATCGGTCATTACACGCCTGCGACCAAAGCGGAGCAAGTAGCACTGCGTGAGTACATGACCGATTTGCATAAACAGGTATTAGCGCTTGAGCGTGCTGGACAAAGTTGGGATCAGCTCTATCGTAATATAGAATTTAGCCCAGAAGTACAAAGCTGGACCAACTTTAGCAATATGAAAACATTGAATACTTTAGGCATGCATCGCTGGGTCAAAAATCATCGCCGCGGTATGTGGTAAGCTGTTTTTTGTAGATATTACTCTGTAAATAAAAGGCTTTTAATAGTTTTGATAAAGTGGTCAGCAGCTAGGCTCGCCACTTTTTTCGGTTTTGTGCTATTAATTAGCGGCAATCAGATTGCCGGATATCTCAAGCGGTATCATATTGCCGACGATATTTGGAAAAGCTGTGACCCCATAATTATATCTATCGATGATGCCCGTAGCCTTAAATCTTAAAATAGGTTTTTGGGTGACAGGATCATTTTCAACGTTGTTTAGTTTAACCTTTACCGTTAATGGCTTGGTTTGTCCTAGCACCGTAAAGTTACCAGTGACATTCGCCTCTTTAGCATTAATCATACTGACCTTTTTTGAGACAAAAGTCATCGTTGGATACTGTGCGCTATTAAGTAGCTCTTTACGGCGCAAAAAAGCATTACGCAGATTGCCGCCAGCATCGATACTATTAGTCTTTACGGTAAAGTTAATAGTGGTGCTGGTTGGATTTTTGACATCGTAATTGATAGTACCGTTCAGCTGATTGAACTGACCTTCAACCACTCCTTTGCCTAGATAGGCGACCTTAAAATCTACATTGGTTTTTGGTACATCTAGCTTCCATTTTTGCGGAGTAGAGGCTAGTGCCATCATCGGTAGAGGGAGTAGTAGACCGGCAATTAGCGTCGGTTTTAGTAAATGGGTAGTAAGACTAGACATAGATAAGATCCGAGGAGCGGTTTTATAATAAGGATAAATTAAGGTAGAGTGCGCTGTATAGCCTAACAAAAGTCAGCCTAATTTTGTAGTGAAAAATGCTTAAATAGCATAGCGTATTTAGTTGATTACCTTGTACTATTAAGGTGAGGCTTATAACTAAAGCGCCGCTCTTATTACTGACTAATTGTTGCTACCTTTACTTTCTTCAAACCTATAAAACCAGTTTCTTAACTGTCATGGCTCACTAAATATAATTGACAGCTAGCTATAAATTTCTTCTAAGCGTAAACAGGCGACTAAGCGACCTTCCCATTCGCGTAGTTTTGGTTCAATCTCACTACACTCAGGTTTGGCATAAGGACAGCGTTTATGTAGCGCGCAGCCGCTAGGAGGATTAAGCGGGCTAGGCAGCTCTCCTTGTAGCGTCAGATCGTTCTTTTTTCCGGCAACCGTTGGTGCAGCGGCTAATAGCGCTATAGTATAGGGATGTTTAGGAGCGTTATAAATAGCCTCTTTAGGACCATGCTCAACTGCCTGTCCTAAGTACATGACCATCACATCATCAGCGACATGGCGCACGACTGATAAATTATGCGAGATAAAAACATAAGCAGTATGGTACTCGTCCTGCAAGTCCATAAATAAATTGAGTACCTGCGCCTGAATGGACACATCTAGCGCTGAGGTCGGCTCATCCGCGACTACAATTTTAGGATTGAGCATCATGGCGCGCGCAAGAGCGATACGTTGACGCTGTCCGCCTGAAAACATATGAGGATAGCGCCCGGCATGTTCAGGACGTAGACCGACGTTTCTCATCATCTCATTAATTTTATCGCGTTTCTCTTGCTTTGACAGCTTAGTATGAATATCTAGCGGTTCTGTCAATTGATAGCCAATAGTATGCCGCGGATTTAGGCTGCCATAAGGGTTTTGAAAGACCATCTGGATCTCAGTACGTACCTCTTTTAGCTCGCCTCTACTATAGCGAGTAGTGCCCTCATCGTTGATAAACAATTCGCCACTAGTCGGCTTTTCAATCAAAGTGAGCTGGCGAGCAAGGGTAGATTTACCACAGCCTGATTCGCCAACGACTGCTAATGTTTTACCTGCTCTTAACTCAAAAGACACACCATTTAAGGCTTTGACATAAGCTTTAGCTTTGCCTAAACCTTGAGATACGGGATAGTGTTTATGTAGGTTGACCGCTTTTAATACTACTTTGTTATTCATGCTTCAGACTCCAAAGCAGCAGTTTGTGAAGAGGTATCAGACTTATTAGGCAGATGATTATGGATGCAGCGCACTTTGCCATTGGGTGTATCTAAGATAGGCGGTGGTACTTCACAAGCGGGCTGTTTATAAGGACAACGCGGCGATAATAAACAGCCACTTGGGCGATCATATTGACTTGGTACTACGCCTGGTAGACTGTTTAATCTATCTTGACCAATAGCTAACTCAGGAATAGCTTGCAGTAGCGCTTCAGTATAAGGATGCGCCGGATGCTGAAAAATCTCTGGAACGGTACTAGTCTCGACCACTTGTCCTGCATACATGACAGCGACATCACGTGAGTTTTGCGCAACTAGTCCTAAATCATGAGTAATTAATACCATCGCCATTTGTTTTTCGCGTTGCAGGCGGCTAAGCAGATCCATAATCTGTGCTTGTACCGTCACATCTAGAGCAGTCGTTGGCTCATCAGCAATAAGTAGTTTAGGCTCACAAGCCAAAGCCATAGCAATCATCACGCGCTGACTCATACCGCCCGATAGCTGATGCGGATAGACTTTGAGCCTATTGTGAGCATCAGGCATCTCAACCAAATCAAGTAGCTCTAAGCAACGAGTGCGCACTGCAGAGCCACGTAGCCCTAGATGTTTACGCAAGACTTCGCCTAATTGCATCTCGACAGTGAAGCTAGGATTTAAGCAGGACATAGCATTTTGAAAAATCATCGAGATGTCTTTACCAATGATGGCGCGCTTTTGTTTTGCTGAGGTACTAAGCATGTCTATATTATTGAACATAACTTTTTTGGCACGTACGCTGGCCGAAGGGGGAAGCAGTCCCATTATTGCCATCATAGTGACAGACTTGCCAGAACCGGATTCACCGACGACTGCAATGACCTCACCTTGCTTGATAGTCAAGGACACATCATCAACCGCCCGAAAAGCCCGAGCGCCTTTACCAAAGGTAACTGAGAGGTTTTCGATATCAAGCAATAACGAGGAGTCTTGCGCTAATTCTTTTGTCGCCGAAGCGTTTAAGATTGTTGAGTTAGCAGACGTTGAGTTGGTATTAGTATCACTCATCTTAAGTTACCTGTTTCAGTTTTGGATCTAAGGCATCACGTAGACCATCACCCGTTAAGTTGATAGATAAGGCTGCTAAGAAAATAGCGACACCAGGCCAAATAGCTAGCCATACGTTACTTTGGATATACTGACGCGCGGTACCGAGCATCGCGCCCCATTCAGCATCGGGCGGCTGTACCCCAAAACCTAGGAAACCAATAGCGCCTGCCTCCAAAATAGCGGATGAGAAAATCATAGTCGCCTGTACTATAAGCGGCGCCATACAGTTGGGTAAAATCGTCACAAACAATAAGCGCAGCACCCCTGCACCCATCACTTGCGAGGCCACAAAATACTCACGTTGTAGCTCGACCATAGCAGTGGCGCGAGTTAAACGGATAAAAGGTGGTGTACAGACTAAAGCAATGGTAATAATGGTGTTGGTCATCGATGGCCCTAAAATAGCAGCGATTATAATGGCTAGCAGTAGACTTGGATAAGACATCAAAATATCATTCACTAGCATTACTGCTTTGCCCCAAACCTTGGGCCAAAACGCTGCACTAAGCCCCAAAGACACACCCACTAACATGGCAAGTGTAGTGGCACTAAGACCAATGAATAGCGAATATCGCGCTCCATACATAACTCTTGATAAGGTATCGCGGCCAGCATCATCAGTCCCTAGCCAAAATAGACTATTGCCGCCCTCCAAAAATGCCGGTGGTAATTGCTCTTGTCCAGTAAACAGCTCATAAGGGTCATGCGGAGCTATAGCAGGGGCAAGAATGGCGATAATAACCATTAATACTAAGACTAAAAGACCTAGTACAGCGCCTTTATTACGATAAAAAGTCGCTACAAATAGCTGCCAAGAGGAGGGCGGTGTGGCTGCAGCCAATTCGATATCGGAGGGAATAACAGTAGTCTTCATGGACAATTCCTATAGTGGCTTACGCTGCAATATTCATATCAGAAATAATGTAAACGCTAAGATCACTAGGGGTAATAAATAATTTAGGTTAAGAAGTATGACGAATTCGCGGATTGATAAGTCCATAGAGAATATCAATAAACAAACTTACCAAAATCAGTGCGGTGGCTACCAACAAGATCCCATTTTGCACAATAGGATAGTCACGGGTAAAAAAGCCATCGAGTAGCCAATTACCAACACCCGGCCAACTAAAAATAGTCTCAGTAATAATCGCGCCAGCTAGCAGGGTTGCCATTTGTAAGCCCACTACCGTCACTACAGTAATCAATGCATTACGCATCACATGTACTAAGATAACTCGGCTTGGTGACAAGCCCTTGGCGCGCGCGGTACGTACATAGTCTTCGTCTAATACCTCTAGCATAGCTGAACGCGTCATGCGCGCGATCATCGCTAAAGGAATGGTGGATAATGCAATAGAGGGCAATATAAAGTGCTTGACCACATCCCAAAAAGCGCCTGGCTCTCCTGAGGTTAATGAGCCAAGTAGCCACGAGCCATACAAAGGTTTGACATCCAAAAACTGCGCCACAGAGATGACACCAGCTACGGGTAGCAGGCCTAAATAGTGAGCAAAGATGCCCGTTAGAATAGGCCCTAATAGATATATTGGCATGGAATAACCTGCCAATGCCCCTGACATTAAAGTATAGTCAATCCAAGTCCCCCGACGCAAAGCGGCAAAAATACCTAAGCTGATACCCACGGCACTAGCAATAAAGATAGCGCAAATAGCCAACTCTAAAGTCGGTACAAAATGAAGAAAGAAGTCAGGAAGCACAGGGGTTCGCGTACGAAAAGATTCGCCGAAGTCGCCTTGTAAGATACCTGACAAGTAATTCCAGTATTGCACAATAAGCGGTTGATCAAGACCTAGCCTTTCAAGGGCACGAGCATGAAGCTCAGGGTCGACCATACGTTCGCCCATCATAATCTCAACAGCGTCTCCAGGCACTAGACGAATCAAAGTAAAAGTCGATAGCGTTAAGCCAATATAGACCGGAATTAAAATAGCAATCCGTCGTAGAATGTACAATAGCATAGGCTACTCAGTATTTTTTATGTCAATAACAAGATAAAAATAACGTCAATTAAACAAATTCGGCTGGAGCAGAATATCTGATCCAGCCGAACATAAATCTCATAACAGTGGATGTCGTACCGGAGCTTGTTAGTATCGATTATTCAACGCTAACCCCATCAAAGCGAATAGAGCCAAGAGGACTGATCTTGTAATCTTTAACATTAGGTGCGGTAAATACTGTGACTACCGAATGCGCCATAGTGGTCCAAGGCAGTTCTTGCTTGAATATTTGCTGCGCTTTTTTGTAGTCCTCTACACGCTCTGCTTGATTGGTGTTTTTACGAGCATTAGTGACTAAAGTGTCAAAATCTTTATTACACCAGCGCGAGTAATTATTGCCACCGACCGCTGAGCAGGATAATAAAGTACCTAACCAGTTGTCTGGGTCGCCATTGTCACCAGTCCAGCCCGCTAGGATAACATCAGGCTCGCCTTTGGCCGCACGGTTGAGGTATTCGCCCCACTCATAAGTCACAAGCTTGGTATCAACCCCAATTTTTGCCCAGTCTGCTTGTAGCATCTCTGCCATTAGCTTAGCGTTAGGGTTATAAGGACGTTGTACTGGCATATACCATAAGTTAATAGCAAGGTTATCAGCGCCAGCCTCGGCCATTAAAGCTTTGGCTTTTTCGACATCATAGCTAGCGTCTTTTAGCGACTCATCATAACCCCACTGCGTTGGCGGCATAGGGTTGGTAGCTTTTAGTCCCTCAGTTTGATACACCGCTTGAACGATAGCGTCTTTATTAATCGCCATATCTAAAGCTTGGCGAACTCTTACATCGCTAAGTTTTGGCTTTTCTACGTTATAGCCGACATAGCCTAAGTTGAAGCCTGGCTGATCGAGAACGGTCGCCTTGCCTGAGCTTTTAACAGATTCGATTTCAGCAGGTTTAGGGTAGGCTGAGACATGACATTCGCCAGCTTGAACTTTTTGTGCGCGTACCGCTGAGTCTTTGGTGATCACAAACACTAAGTTATCGATATGAATATCGTCTTTATTCCAATAATCTGGGTTTTTGGTATAGCGAATTTGTGAGTCTTTTTGATAAGAGGTAAAGACGAAAGGACCCGTACCGACAGGCTTAGTATTAAGGTCAGCAGCATTGCCAGCGGCTACTAGATTATCCGCATATTCAGCAGAATTGATGTAAGCAAAAGCCATTGCTAAGTTTTGTAAAAACGGCGCATTGACATTATTTAGAGTAACTTTGACAGTGTAATCATCAACTTTTTCGATATTAGCAATATTGTCAGGTAGCTCCATACCTACTGAATACGGAAATTCAGCAGGATAAGCTTTATTGAATTCAAAGTCGGGATCAGTGATACGTTTTAGAGTAAAGACTACGTCATCTGCATTGAAGTCACGTGTTGGGGTAAAGTAATCAGTTTTACCGAACTTAACGCCCTTACGTAAATTAAAGGTATAAGTCTTACCATCTTCACTGATTTCCCAGCTCTCAGCCAATGCTGGTTTGATTTCAGTAGAGTCTCGTTCGAACTCAACTAAGGCATTATAGATAGGATAGGCACTCGCATCAAAATCAGTACCGGCAGTATATTGTGCTGGATCGAAACCGGCAGGACTACCCTCTGAACAATAAATTAAGGTTTTAGCTGCTTTGGCGTCTGCAGAGGCACCAGATTCTGCCGTTTTATTATCGCCACTACAAGCACTAACACCTAGAATAACGCTGGCCATGAGGGTAAGTTTGAAAAGTGATTTTTGCATGGTTATATCCTATATAAATGATAAATCATCGAAACTTTGAGCTCTTATCTGTTAGATATCTGGAGCCTCTATAAAGTTAACGATGAATTAGATTCCTTTGGGTTTTGTAGATGTTTTTAGAGGAGGAAAAATAAAATGGCATATTGATATAGTATCAAGCTCATTGTAAGAAACCTTCAAACAAGTCGCTTGAATATACTCTGTTACACTGCTGTAACGCAATAGCTATATAAAATAAATTCAGTACTTATAAGTTTTTAATTAATCAAAATTAATAATCAGTTAAGCATTCAATAAGCAATCCTGACTAAAAACTAAGTGAATACAATGCTGTTTTAGGAAATTAATTCATACGTTAAGTTTTATACACTTTAATTACGTTATATTTTTATGTATATTGTACCTGTAGTTTTAGGCCCCTCACTATTATATTTTATGGATAGGAAAGTCATGAACCTTAAATTTAGAATCGTTAATACCGCTATAATGTCAGTGCTATTATCTTTTATGATGACGATGTTTATCACCTTTATAAATCTAGGCTGGTCAGAGAGCTTTTTTATAAACTTTTTTAATGCTTGGAAAGTAGCTTTACCAGCGGCGTTTTTGGCCGTATTGATTATTGGTCAGCCAGTACAAAAACTGACCCAAAAAATTCTAAAGCCTCAGTCATAGCACAAAGTAGAAACTGATAAATAGAGAATTAATCTCAAGCCTTTGAGTTAAATCTCGCAAACCTCAGAGCGCACAATAAAGCGTTTGCCCTCTGGTATCTCAAGCGAGAAGCTAGCGCCGCGACCCTCGACTACATCGATAGTTAGATCGGTGTGCTGCCAAAGCTTATATTGAGCTTTACCCATATAAAATGGACAGCCTGCTAGCTCGCCGATAAGTACGTCTTGAGCGCCCGTCTTAAATTCGCCTAACGGATAGCACATCGGCGAGCTACCATCACAGCAGCCGCCGGATTGATGAAACATCAGCTCGCCATGTTTGGACTTTAATAGGTCGATTAATTCAACACAAGATTGGGTCGCGGTAAGCTTCATAGGATACTCCTTGTGAGTTAAATCTATCGTTATCGTTAATAGTAAAAAAGGTCGTATCACTTTTTCCACAATAGTTAAACTACTGTAGGCAAAACGATACGACCATTGTTATCAATTAAAGGTATTAATCATCAAGCTTATAGTTTTGTTGGAAACCTACATACTATAATCAATGACAATCCGGCCCTCAATCTTACCGTCACGCATACGCTCAAAAATATCGTTAATATTCTCAAGCGGTTCAGCTTTGACCGTGGCTTTGACTTTACCTGCAGCCGCCATATTTAATGACTCTTGCAAATCAAGACGCGTACCGACAATAGAGCCACGAATAGTAATACCGTTCAGTACTGTATCAAAGATAGAGACGGGGAAATCGCCAGTAGGCAGACCATTACAGACTAAAGTGCCACCGCGCCGCAGCATGCTTAAAGCTTGATCGAATGCCTTAGAGGAGACAGCCGTCACTAGCACACCATGAGCGCCGCCAATCTCTTGTTGTAAGTATTCACCAGGGTCAGTATTTTTGGCATTCACTGTGACTTTGGCACCGAGTTTTTTGGCAAATGCTAGCTTCTCGTCATCAATGTCGACAGCGGCTACGTTTAGTCCCATAGCAATAGCGTACTGCACTGCCATGTGACCGAGTCCACCGATACCTGAGATGACTACCCAATCACCTGCTTTGGTGTCCGTCATTTTCAGACCTTTATAGACCGTTACCCCTGCACATAAAACAGGTGCGATCTCAATAGAGTCAACGCTCTCAGGGATAATACCGACATAGTCAGCGTTGGCCAAAACATATTCTGCAAAACTACCGTTGACTGAGTAGCCAGAGTTCTCTTGACGTTCACATAAGGTCTCCCAGCCGCCCAAACAATGCGTACAATGCCCACAGGCGGAATACAGCCAAGGTACGCCGACACGGTCACCTTCTTTGACATGATGAACGTTTTCGCCAACAGCGGTAATGATACCCACTCCTTCATGCCCTGGAATAAATGGCGGGCTTGGCTTAACCGGCCAGTCGCCCTCTACTGCATGTAGGTCAGTATGACAGACGCCTGATGCTTGCATTTTTACTACAATCTCGCCGGCACCTGGCGTTGGAATATCTACTTCCTCTATTTTGAGAGGTTGTCCAAATTCATGTAATACGGCAGCTTTCATTTTATTACTCATCTTGCCCACTCCACGTAGCTATATTTAGCTACTGTTAGGTTAAAGTTTTAGTTATGATTTTTATGAAGCCGCACTGCATGACCTTTATCACACAGTGCTTATACCGACAGAATTAGAAAAAGCCCATCGCTTTAGGACTGTAAGAGACCAGCATATTTTTGGTTTGCTGATAATGATCGAGCATCATTAGATGGTTCTCGCGGCCAATACCGGACTGTTTATAACCACCAAAGGCTGAATGCGCAGGATAAACATGGTAGCAATTGGTCCATACCCGTCCGGCTTGGATACCGCGTCCGAAGCGATAAGCCTTGTGTACGCTGCGTGTCCATACTCCTGCACCCAAACCGTATAAGGTATCATTGGCAATACTCATCGCCTCTTCATCGTCTTTGAAAGTGGTAACGGCCAGCACTGGACCGAAGATCTCTTCTTGGAATACGCGCATATCGTTAGTACCCTCAAAGATAGTCGGCTGTACATAATAGCCATCGCCTATATCACCCTCGTGCTTGGCTCGCTCGCCACCAACTAACACTTTAGCGCCTTCTTTTTTGCCAATGTCTAAGTACGATAGGATTTTTTCTAGCTGATCTGAGCTGGCTTGCGCGCCAATCATAGTATCAGTGTCTAATGGGTTGCCCATTTTTATCGCTTTGACACGCTCGATACAACGTTTGATAAACTCATCATAAATGCTCTCGTGCACCAGCGCTCGCGATGGACAAGTACAAACCTCACCTTGGTTCAGCGCAAACATCACCAAGCCTTCAACCGCTTTATCTAAGAAATCATCATCTTCATCCATAATGTCGGCAAAGAAGATATTAGGGCTTTTACCGCCTAGCTCTAGGGTGACGGGAATAATGTTTTCACTGGCATATTGCATGATAAGGCGACCGGTGGTGGTCTCGCCAGTGAAGGCGACTTTGTTAATACGCGGATTAGAAGCTAGTGGTTTACCCGCTTCAACACCGAAGCCATTGACCACATTAAGCACGCCTTTTGGCAAGATATCAGCGATGCCAATGGTTTCAATCATAAACAGGATAGAGGCAGGGGTTTGTTCAGCAGGTTTTAGCACGATACAGTTGCCAGCAGCAAGAGCAGGAGCGAGTTTCCAGACTGCCATTAAAATAGGAAAATTCCAGGGGATAATTTGACCGACAACGCCGAGTGGCTCATGGAAGTGGTAAGCGACCGTATCTTCATCAATTTGACTAATACCGCCTTCTTGGGCGCGAATAGCGCTAGCAAAATAGCGGAAGTGGTCTATCGCTAATGGGATATCAGCGGCTAAAGTTTCGCGTACTGCTTTGCCGTTCTCATAGCATTCAGCGATGGCGATAGCTTCGAGGTTTTCTTCCATCTTGTCGGCTATTTTTAATAATAGATTGGCGCGTTCGGTCACGCTAGTTTTGCCCCAAGCGTCTTTTGCTGCATGCGCGGCATCTAGGGCTTTTTCGATGTCGGCTTCTTTTGAGCGCGCAACTTGGCAGATTATTTGACCATTAATCGGACTTGGGTTGTCAAAGTACTCACCATCAATGGGCGCAGTCCATTCACCATTAATAAAATTATCATACTTTTCACGGAATTGGACAGGACTATTCTCGGTATTGGGATTAGCGTATAACATAAACGATTCCTTGTTGATTTCATGAGGATACAAGCTAAAGATATAGGCTTATTCTTGCCTACTTTTTCTACTTAGATAATAGGGTAAGAGCCCTAAAACCCTAAGTTATTGTTAGAATAATTACCGATCTTATCGACCTTATCGACCTTTTTACTGGGGCGACCACTCTATCGTACTAAGCTTTTGTAGGGAGTGATAGCTACTTATAATTTTTTATAGTTAATAGGCGATAACTTTAAGTTATCAATGAATGGGTGGTTAAAAAGGCTCGCAACGCGTATGTAGCTGTTATAATAATTGCCAATTATTTAGGCGATCAGCCCTCATTGCGAGCTCAGTTTATGACAAGCTCCGCATTTTTCTTTAGATTACTAATTGGTTCAAGTTTATGCGTCAATCTTCTGCTTTAGATATCTTAAAAACAGGTCAAAACGTATTTTTGACCGGCTCGGCAGGTTCAGGAAAGACCTATACGCTCAATCAATATATCGACTATTTACGCGCGCGCCGCGTACCAGTCGCCGTGACTGCCAGTACCGGTATTGCAGCAACTCATATGAGTGGTACCACCATTCATAGCTGGGCGGGTATAGGGATTAAAGATGAGCTGTCTGAGCGTGATTTGAGTAATCTGGCGCGTAAGCAGTTTTTGGCAGATAGGCTCAAGGAGACGGCGGTACTTATCATCGATGAGATCTCTATGCTGCATGCTAAGCAGCTCAATCTAGTCAATGAAGTGCTCAAGCACGTACGTAAAAAAGACGCGCCTTTTGGCGGCATTCAAGTGGTGGTGGCGGGTGACTTTTTTCAGCTACCGCCTATTGGCAGTAAAGGTGAGAGCAATCGTGATAAGTTTGCCTTTATGAGTGAGGCTTGGCTTGAAGCTAAGTTTCGTATTTGTTATCTATCTGAGCAGCATCGGCAGGTCAGTGCAGAGGCTGATGGTGGTTTAGATTTGGATGATATTCTCAACCAAATTCGCCGGCAAGAAGTGACTTTTGAGGCCATTGCTGCTTTAGAGAATACCTTTGATCAAGATGTCGATATCAAGCGCACGCGCCTGTATACTCATAATCTCAACGTCAATAAAATCAATGATAAAGAGCTTGCTGAGTTAAAAGGTGAGATGAGGCGTTTTCAAGCAACCTTTGAAGGCGATAGTAAGCTTGTTGATACCCTCAAAAAAACCGTACGCACACAAGATGATTTGGTTTTGAAGGTTGGTGCCAAGGTTATGTTTATCAAAAATAATAATGAGCTTGGCGTCTCTAACGGTACGATGGGCGAGCTGATTGGTTTTGCTGCGGTAAAGGTAGACGATAGTAAAGCTACAGAGAATGCTAAGAATGACGCCAAAGCAGATATGGCAGACGATGAGGCGATTGTCATAGACGATGAAGACGATAGCAAAAAGTCAGAAAAGAATAAAAAAGCCAAAACGAAAGATAAGACTAATGCTCAGTCCGCGCAAAAAATGCCAGTCGTCAGGCTTAATTCAGGACGAGAGGTCATCGCCGAACCTGAAGAGTGGATTATCGAAGATGAGACTGGTGATGTGCTCGCCAGCTATGAGCAAGTGCCTTTATGCCTAGCTTGGGCGATTACTATTCATAAGTCGCAAGGTATGACTTTGGACGCCGCTGAGATCGATCTGTCGCGTACTTTTGAGCTAGGTCAAGGCTATGTGGCTCTATCACGCTTGAAGTCACTAGAGGGTCTAAAACTGCTTGGTATGAATACCATGAGCTTACAATTAGATCCGTTAGCGCGTGGCGCGGATAAGCGTTTTTTGGAGCTCTCAAGTGAGGCGGAGGCTAACTATGCTATGCTTGATGAAAAAAGCATGAAGCAGTCTCACGATAAGTTTATTCTAAAGTCCGGCGGCACTACTAGCCAATCCGTCATTGACGCTTATGCTAGTTTGCAAAAAAGACGCCGAGAACATTCTAAGGCACAGCAAGACAAAAAGCAGAAACTTGGCAATCAAGTCGCTGATAAGTCAGAAGCGACTTTGCTTGCTACCAAGGTATTGTTAGAAGAGAGCCTATCGATTATGGAGATTGCGCAAACTCGTGAGCTGGCGCAATCGACCATAATGCGTCATATTAGTGAGCTTAAATCGCAAGATCCGAGCCTTGCCTGCGATCATCTACGTCCTGATGATGAGATTATGACGGCAGTAGGGAATGCTTATGTCGCCATAAAAGTGGCTAATAATCCTAACGACTTCAATGATGATGGTAGTATTAAGCTCAAGCCTATCTATGAGCAGCTCAGACAAATGGTCGACTACAATACTATCCGTCTAGCGCTTATTTTTATTACGCCTTAGGATGTTTATATAAAAATTAGAACGTTTATATAAAAATAAGTGGCATAAAAATAACTTTAACCGTCTTTATTGCTAAACGCTGTTAAATACCTGCTTTACATCCCTTAAGTTTCTTTCTTCTATTATAGTGATACCTTGTTATGTCAGATTTTGCCAATGCCACTTACAAACCGATAAATGATGACTCTACTCACGCAGCTATGTACCCAATAGGCGAATATACTAAGCCGTTACGCATCGCTATTAATGGCTTTGGCCGTATAGGTCGTAATGTATTGCGAGCATTACTTGAGCGCTTTGAGGTGCTTGGCCGCTCCATTCATGTGGTTGCTATTAATGATTTAGCGTCCGCTGAAACTTTATTACATTTATTAAAATTTGATAGTACTCATGGACGTTTAAGCCGTTTAGGTATCAGTGCCGCCATCGTTCAAGACGGTATTACTGATAAGCAGCAAAAACCCTCTGCTAGCGCAAAAGCGGACATGCAGCTGTGTTTAACCAAAAACAATCAGACTTATTGTATCCGCCTCTTATCAAGAGACGATCCAAAGGATTTGCCTTGGCAAGATTTGAATATCGATGTGGTGCTAGAGTGTACCGGTCATTTTCGCTCTTATGAGCAAGCCTATCGGCATATTGAGGCAGGAGCGCAGCAAGTCATCATTGGCGCAGCTCCCTTTGATGATGTGGAGGCATGCATTGTTATGGGGGTAAATAGCGAGCAGCTAACGCAAGAGTTGCCTATTATCTCTAGCGTTTCTTGTACTACCCAAGCATTGGTGCCTTTAATCGCCACCTTAGATAGTGCTTTTGGCGTCAAATCAGCGATGATGACTGAGATTCATGCGGTCACGGCTGATCAGACGGTACTCGATCAAGCTCATCGAGATCTTCGGCGTGCGCGTGCTTCGGGTCACAATATTATTCCTACTACTTCTAGTAGTATTGCTGCCACTGAGCGCGTATTGCCTACGATGATTGGTAAGATTAATGGTCACTCTATCCGCGTACCCACTATTGATGTGGCAGCCATTGACGTCACTTTTATATTTGATGATAAGCAAGTCACGATAGAAGCCATACGAGCAGCGCTAAAGGCTGCTAGTCAGGAGCAGCTATTAGGCATTATGGCTTATACTGACGAGCCGCTAGTGTCGAGCGATTTTATTCATCAGCCTGAGTCGCTGATTATTGATGGTCAACAACTGATGCAAGTGGGTAATCAATACAAAGTATTTGCTTGGTATGATAATGAATGGGGTTATGCTAATAGACTATTAGATATGTGCTTACATCTAGCCGCCACCAATGTAACTACGAGTAAGAAAACTTATAATTAAAATAATTTAGATTTTTTTACTTTTGCTATTGCATTTTTATCTCAAGTCTCTATAATAGCCCACCTATGGAGACGTGGCAGAGCGGTTGAATGCACCGGTCTTGAAAACCGGCAAGGGTTCATAGCCCTTCGAGAGTTCGAATCTCTCCGTCTCCGCCAAATTGGTTCTAATGAACTGTAAAACCCCAATCTTAACGGATTGGGGTTTTTTTATGGCTGTTATCTTAACTATTAGCTTACCGTTAATAGGCATTAAACAGTTATTTTCGTACGATTTTATCAAACTTAATTTGTTGGTCATCAGCAAGAGTCAGTACTGCTTCATCGATCTCGATAGTGACGTCCTGCGCGTTTCTAATCGCGCGCATGACGTTGATGTCTTCTATGCTACTTTCAATAATTATTTTACCCGATTGCTCAGGCGCAATAGGTGGATCGAATTGAGTCAAGGGTACATTAAAACCTTTACCTTCTTTTAGCTTATTGTCTCTCATTAGCAGTGAGCCTTTGAAGCTCTTAATCGGTACATTACCGTGATTTGAGAGCATAAACTGGAGCTTGACCTGATTTAAGCTATCGTCATCGCTAGTTTTGACCGGTAGTAGTGCTACAGGGTAAGTCTGTGCATTGACACCGCCGCGCTGGTTACTAGCGACCACAGGGCTCTTTTCGCCAGTGGGGTTATTAGGATGCAAGCGCTCGTATTCACGCTGCTGTATTAACGCTTGTCTTATGGTAGTACGAGGCATAGCGCCTGACTCATAAGCGCCGCTAAGCTTCATACGTAGCATATAGCGACTGAGCAGCTGTCTATCGCTTTCGGATAATTGCTCAAAAGTTTTGCCAAGCTTTTTTTGCCATTGATTAGAGTCAGTAGGAATGGTTTGTTTGGTAGGGTCCTGCTGCGGCATTGAGCAGCCGCTTATGGCAGGTATAAAAGCTAATGATACCGTCAAAAATAAAACTGTCGTCAAGCGCTTTTGTGATCTTTGCATTATTTTTCTCCTCATCAACGCTTATTTTTATAGCTCTAGCTTTAATATACCTTTTTTATAGCCTTTTTGCGTTTGATTATTTTTAATCGCTAAAACCATTGGCCACAAAAAAAGCTAGGCACTATTATGTAAGCTTAGCTTTTTTAGGATTTGAAGTCGTTGCTAATCCGTAAATCGCGACAATCAGATTAGCCGAAACTGCCGCTTTTAGTCATTGTCTTGTAGCTCAGATAACGGATGTGTGATGTTGTTGTTATGCGTCACCACAATAGCCTCATCGATAATACGTTGACTGACACCGCGTTTGCGTAAGGTTTCGATAAACACTTCATCATGCGCTAAAGTATAGTCTTGGTGATCGCGATCTAGTCCTTGGCGTATATATAGACGAATAAGGCCTTGAATACGTTTAAAGCCGAGCTCTGATGATGTCGCTTGTAATAGCTCAATCATCTCCTCAGAGAGACGAATACTAATCGGACGCATCACCTTTTGTGGATGATCAGAGAATTTATTTTTTATACGTACAGGTATCATAGTAGACCTTTAGTGGATAGGAATAAAATTATCAGTAAAACAAAACAGTTAGCTCATTCTAGCACTTATACTACAGTCAGTTTGATATAAAACGATATAGCAGTCAGAGCAATAATCAAAAAAGCTTATTAAACTTATAACTATGCTGTCTTACCTTACAATAAAATAACCCAAAAAAATACCAAAGCTATAAAAATAACGCACATAAAAAAGCCTCCATCATAATTTGATGAAGGCTGATTTATACAATATGGCTCCCCAACCTGGGCTCGAACCAGGGACACACGGATTAACAGTCCGACGCTCTACCAACTGAGCTATTGGGGAATAAAAGGTTATAACCGTTGAACCAATAAAGCGGTTCGCGTTATGTGAGGCGTATTTTAGCCAAGTAGTTATAGGCTGTCAACCTTATTAGCGCAATAAAATTAAAATTTTATAGATTTTAGTATAAATCAGCCCTTAGCCGTAAAATTCAGACGATTATTCAAACCATGTCTATAGCTGCTATAGACTAAAGCGCTTTACTCGGTATCAGTAGACGATGAATGACTAGGGTTATGCTCATTGCCTAAAGGTACTGCCGAGGACAGCTGATAGCTAGCATCCGCTTTATCGATAGCTTTATTCACGCGCTTATTGACCGCAGCTGGCAGCTCTACTTCGTGTATATCAGCGCTTGCTGAGCCTTGATTGCTAACCGCATTGGCACTCTGATTGGCACTTTGATTGACACTTTGATTGGTATTTTGACTATGGTTTTGGTTTTGGCTGGCACGGTTTTTTTCAGCACGACTTATCGGCGCTGATTTGAAGGTATCATCGCTAGTACCAGTATTCACCGGATTAAACTGTGAATCTACTAGCGCGCTGGTCAAAGCATTGATATCGCCGCCGCCTGCTAAGCCTAGTTCGCCTAATAAATGGTCAATGAGTGGCGCTTGGCTACGATAGCGTAGGGCAGAGCTGACCATCTCATCGGCTAATGAATTTGCTGAACCTCCATTGTTGCCAGCCTCATTACCGCTGCCACTTTGACCAGCCAGCATACCTGCGCCATTACCACCCACTTGCAAAATCTTGATGCCATCGATGTTTTGAATAGGTTTGACGGATTCGGCGATGATAGCCGGCAGGCGCTCAAGTAAGGCTAAGCGTATTTGCATATCGATTTGATGCTGTGACAGTATATTTGCCGCTTTATTGATCGCTTCTTGACCTTCGGCCTCGACTCTATATTGTTCCGCTTGCGCATTGGCAATCACTAACTGTGCATCCGCCTCACCCTGAGCGCTTAGGCGCTGTTTATCGGCCGCCGCTTGTGCTTCGATACGTACAGCTTCGGCCCTATCGGTCGCTGCTTGCTTTTCAGCTTGCGCGGCGACTTTTATATCGATAGCGTCTCTTTCGGCCTCTTCAGTGGCTTTAATGAGCTGCACCGCTTTGGTACGCTCTGCTATCTCACGTTCGCGCACAGTAGTGACATTCTCTTCTTGCTGTACGGCTAGCGCGCGTGCCTGATCGGCCTCAGCTTTGGCTACGGACTCTGCACGCGACTTTTCAGCAACGGCGATTTGACGCTCTTGTTCGGCAAGCTCGATAGCTTTTCGGCGCTCGATATTGGCCTGCTCAACCGCTTGTTCTTTCATGATATCTTGGTTTTTGATATCGCGCTCGGCATTGATACGTTTTAGGTCAATCTCACGCTGAGCGGCGATTTGCGCTTCTTCAGCCTCGCGCTGTTTATGCTCTCTTCGGTAGCGATATTGGCTGACTGCTCAGCGCGGCGAATGGAGATCTCACGCTCTTGTTCAAGCTTGGCATATTCTTCTTCGCGCACGATATTAATGCGGCTACGCTCAGCCTCTAAGTTTTTGGTTTTGATAGCCAGATCAGTTTCTTGTTCGATATCGTTACGTAACTTGCGCCGCTCCTCAATCGTTTTGGTCAAGCGCGTCATCCCTTCAGCATCAAAGGCGTTTTGTGGATTAAAATATTCAAACTTAGTTTGATCTAGACCCGTGAGCGATACGGTTTCAAGCTCCAAGCCATTTTTAGCCAAATCCTCTGATACTGCCCGCTGCACCCTTTGCACAAAATCCACGCGTTTTTCGTGCAGCTCTTCCATCTGCATCTCGGCGGCCACCGCT
Organism: Psychrobacter sp.; assembly: GCA_029267175.1. Lineage (GTDB taxonomy): Bacteria > Pseudomonadota > Gammaproteobacteria > Pseudomonadales > Moraxellaceae > Psychrobacter. The sequence goes on from JARIDJ010000033.1 coordinate 23,021, forward strand.
CTCAGCGCATCGACAAACTTACCTTCAACCAGATCTTTAAGCTCACCTGGTGCCATGGTTTTCATACCCAAAGTCTGTGCGGCGGTAGCGATGGACTCTTTTAGCGGACTTACGCGCACATAAAATTCAGCTTTGACATCGACTCGCATCCTATCTTTGGTAATCAGCGCTTCGTTATCGGCACGGCGTACCTCTAAGCGCAGAGTGTTCATATTGACTGGAATGACTTCATGCAAGACCGGTAATACAAAAGCGCCGCCATTTAAGATAACACTCTCACCGCCCATACCGGTTCTGACAAATGATACCTCTTTACTGGCGCGCGTATAAAGTCGCGTCAAAATAAAGGCAATAATGAATAAAGCTACGACGATAACGCCGGCGATGATGCCCCAATAAACCAAAGTATCCATACTATTCCTTAAATTTAAAACTTAAAAGTTTAGGCAAAAATAGTCTTAACTGTTTTTGCTAATTGCTAATTGCTAATTGCTAATTGCTAATTGCTTATGGGCTATGAAATCTTTTTTACTAAGTAATGTCCTGCTACTTTTTTGGTAATGATTAATTTATCCTCAGTACTAAATAACGGCCTCGCTTCTTTATCGGCAGATGAATTATCAGTAGACAGATCTACCGCCGAGCCGCTCATTAACAAAGGGTTAGAGTTATTAGCAGTCAAAGCGCTGGCATCAGGCTCAATCATCACAAAGTGACTTTGCCCATGCTCATCTGTCACTTTAGCTTGCGCTGGATGACCGATGCTTGCGCTACCTAATAAAATACGTGCAGGTTTACCGACTAAAGAGTCGCCACTGACCGCGCTACTTTCATCTTTAGGCAAGATAGGATAGAGCAAAGCTGAGAGCATTTTGAGAAGGGGCACGCTGATGACCAGAGCATCAAGGGCAGCTAGCCAAGGCGAGATAAAGTGGCCTAGGAATGAATAGGCGAGTTGTTGGATAATAAAGCCAGTAATACAAAAGCTTGCGATAAATAAAATGAGCAAAATCATAGTCGGAATACGGCCGACATAGAGCCAATCAAGCGCTTTGAGCCCTAAGCTCATATCACTATCAACACTCATATCCGCATCAAGATCAGCATCTATTAGCGACTCTGGCAGTAGGTTATCCAAAAAGCCACTGATACCGCCAAAGAAAAATCCTAGCAACTCTACAGCTAGGAGGATAAGGAGCACGAAGCCTGCAATCACAAAGGGCGCAAAAGCGGCAGTATCAAAAAGTTCCCACATACGATAGTCTAATCAACATGAGTAATATAATTAATCTTAGTGTAGCTTAACTTTTTATAAAAAACACAATAAAAGTCGCTGTCTGACTGACAAGCTATCACTACTAAATAACAGGCATAAAAAAACCCTCATCATAACGATGAGGGTCTTGGCAAATGCCATAATCGAATCAAAGGGATTCAATAAAAATGTCTTAGTCAGTTATCTAAAATTAATAACTCGCTAAGGGTAGACAAATTGTCTAAAATTTGGCTCCTCAACCTGGGCTCGAACCAGGGACACACGGATTAACAGTCCGACGCTCTACCAACTGAGCTATTGAGGAATAAGCTATGAGTGTTAAATATTCTCACAACGGGCTTAACAACGACCGATTAAGGTAATGAGTTGCTGCTAAGTGGAGCGTATTCTAGCAAAGATAAAAAATAGGTCAAGCCTTTTTTAGCTTTAAAAGCAAAATTTGTCTAAATTAACGAGATTTTAAGGCTTTTTTGACTAAAAGCTATAAGAGTAGGTAGTTTTAGCTAGCGACTCTTTATCTCTATAAAGCAAAATTATCGCTATAAAGCAAAAAGACGCCGATTAAGGACGCCTTTTTGCTATTTATTCAAATCTCTATATACGCTTAGCTTTGAATAAGCTCATTACTCAGCCACATCCAAATCCGCAACCGCTGACTCGATACGCGATAAAGCATCTTTTAAAGTTGCCTCGTCAGTGGCGTAAGAGATACGCATAAAGCCGCCTAGACCAAAAGCGTCACCTGGTACGACGGCTACGCCAACTTTATCAAGTAGCCATTCTGAAAACTGGGTACAAGTTGACAGGCCAGCGGCTTTGATCAGTGGCTTGATATTAGGATAGACATAAAAAGCGCCATCTGGACGCAGGCAAGTAATGCCTTTAATCGCATTTAGACCATCTACGACTAGGTCACAGCGCTTCTCAAAAGCTTCTACCATTGGTGTCAATACGCTTTGGTCGCCACTGATAGCGGCTTCGGCAGCGACTTGGCTG
>JARIDJ010000042.1 GCA_029267175.1 Psychrobacter sp.
CGCAGTTCTCAGGGCAGACCAAAGAGCGTCTATCGAGCCGTGAAGCGGCAGGAGCCGTGCAAGCATTAGCCAAAGACGCCTTTAGCTTATGGCTCAATCAGCATGCTGATCTAGGCGCGCAGATTGCCGAATTGGCGATCAATAAAGCCGGCAGCCGTCTAAAATCCGCCAAAAAAGTGGCGCGCAAAAAAATTACCCAAGGCCCAGCGCTGCCGGGTAAGTTAGCGGATTGCCGCGGTGATTTGCGTGATGGCGCGGAGCTGTTTTTGGTCGAGGGGGACTCTGCTGGAGGATCTGCTAAGCAAGCGCGTGACCGTCATTATCAGGCAATATTGCCGCTGCGTGGTAAGATCTTAAATACTTGGGAAGTATCGTCTGATACGGTGTTATCGAGCCAAGAGATTCATGATATCGCCATTGCTATTGGGGTGGATCCGGCATCTGATGATCTCTCTGAGCTACGCTATGACAAGATCTGTATCTTAGCCGATGCTGACTCTGATGGGCTACATATTGCCACGCTGATTTGCGCGTTATTCGTTAAGCATTTTCCAGCGCTAGTGGATGCCGGTCATCTGTTTGTGGCGATGCCGCCTTTATATCGAGTCGATATCGGTCGCGAGGTGCATTACGCGCTGGATGAGGCCGAGCTTGAGCATATTTTATCTAATGTACCGGGCAATAAAAAAGCGCAAATTACCCGCTTTAAGGGTCTTGGGGAGATGAGTGCTGAGCAGCTGCGCGAGACCACGATGAACCGTGATACGCGCCGTCTAGTACAACTCGATATGGACGATATGATCCTGACTAATAGTATTATGGATATGTTATTGGCCAAAAAACGCGCCTCTGATCGTAAGTCTTGGCTTGAGAATAAAGGTAACTTAGCGGATATTGCTCTATAGGCTAAAAACTATTAAAAATAGCCTAGTTCGAGATGTTTAATAAAAAGGATAATTTATCTAAGAGTTATCCTTTTTGAATTTATAGGGTAGAGGAAAATTTTAGCGAAATATATTAAGGCAAAGGTCTATAAATATTAATTTTGTCACTATTAGATAATGCTATCATGAGCTAATTCCATTTTTTGTAGCGCTATTATGTCTCTAAAGCCAAAAAATAACACAAAATCTAAACCTGCTAAGTCTATTCGCTCTAAAGTATTGCCGCGTTTGCATAAAAAGGATTTGGGTGATTTAATACCTAAACGCGGCGGCAAGCTTGCTCCTATCGTAGGACAGTGGCTGATGAAGTCAGCGGGCTGGAAGACGGTTGGCACAATTCCTAATATCTCGCAAGCGGTGGTATTAGCGATTCCTCATACCTCAAACATCGATGGCGTCTATGCTATACCAAGCCTGTTTTCGCTTGATTTAAACATCAGCATCATGGGCAAGCATACTTTATTTAAAGTGCCAGTATTGGCACAGCTGCTTCGCTGGATAGGTATTATCCCAATCAACCGTGAAGCCAAAGGTTCGGTTCTCCAAGCCAGCATTGATAAATTCAAAAGCGGTAAACCGCTATTTTTGGGCTTAGCACCAGAAGGCACGCGCAACTATACCGAAAAATGGAAGACGGGCTTTTATTATCTAGCAGTTGGGGCGAATGTGCCAATTTTGCCCGTGGCGCTAGATTATAATACCAAAGAAGTGCGCTTTTTAGAGCTTGTCTATCCGTCAGGTAATATCGAAGAGGACTTACCAAAGATTTATGAGCAATATGGCGGCGTGATACCTTATCATCCTGAGCGACTCTCGCAGCCGCTCCAAGATATTAATAAGCAGTTTCAAGGTTAAGACAAAGATTAGAGTACAGGTTAACAGGACAGTGAGCTACTTGCAGCACTGACGCCGCCATCAACAGGTAAGTTGACTCCAGTAATCATAGCAGCATCGTCACTGGCCAAAAACACGATAGCTTCAGCAACATCAACAGGTGTGGCTGTTCTTCCTAGCGGACAATGAGCAATAAAAGCGTTGGGACTAGTATCTGTGGTGACCAATCCTGCAGCCACAGCGTTAATACGTACGCCATGAGAGGCGTTTTTTAATGCTAATGTTTTGGTAATAGCAGAAAAACGCTCTTTTTCAGTATGATAAGCCTCAATGTCCCACCCACTTGGCATGTCTGTCAGCGTAGTAACATTGACGATATTACCTTTGGTTTTTATCAGCTCTGGGATGACGGATTGATGAATGCCAACCTCGGTATCTATATTTACCATCACATCTACATGTTGATATTTTTTAAGCACAAAATTTATCATCTCTTCAATTTGTGTGGGATCATTGACATCACAAGTTACAGTAAGATGATTACCTGTATTTATCCAAGTATGATCCTGCGGCAGCTCCTTATAGATATATTCTAAAAGCTCACTATTGATGCCAACTAGCACACAATTCGCTTCTTCTTTGGCGAATTTGAGCGCAGTAGTCCGGCCAATATCTGAGTCTGCACCGGTAATAATGACGACTTTATCATTAAAGCGTTTCATGGTATTCAATCCTTGTTATTATATAAATTAAGCAGTCTAATAGTAATTAGCTAAATTAGCGTTATCATTTTTTATTGCTAACAACTAATGCGTGTAAAAGGGTATAAATAATAAACCTACCATAGCGTTAACCATTGCTCATAACAAGTAGCGATTATAAAAATGCTGCTAAATTGGCTATTAATATCAGTGATTAGTGGGCGGTTTAACAGCACTACCTTACGCCGGATAGTGAATAATAAAAGGCTTTTATTTTGACAAAATCTACTCAGCAGCTCTTTGATATATCACAGTCAGAAGCTTGGCTAAATACTTATCTGCTAGAGGACGAATCATCAGACAATGAACGTATTAACTCATACCGTTATCACTTACCTTTGGGTCAACTTAACGTGCTCAAAATAAATGCTATTCTTGCTTCAAGCGATAGCAATACTGATATAGAAGCTACGCGTTTAGCCGCTATAAAATTTGCTTTACGCTGGCAAAAAAAGTTAATAGAACAGCATAATAATAAGCAAGCAAGCGTTTATGTACTGGCATTAAACATAAGACTTTTAGTAAATAGCGAAAACTTAACAAATACTAAGAGTAATGACTTACCCTTACAGCATAGCTTTGGTGCTCAGTACGCGATAGATTATTTGGCGAGTAGTAATGATAAAAATGCTGATAAATCCAGCTCAATACTATCAGTCTTTAGCTGGCAAGACTGGCAGAGCGTATTAGCTACGGTTTTGACTCCTGGCGAGCTTTGGCGATTATTGCAATATCATAAGGCCGCTTTGCAGCAGTCCTTTATCAGTGGTCAAGCTAGCTTTGTTTCTGAGCAACAACTAGTAAATAAGTTTATGAATAGCGCGGCTCTGTATACTCAAGCGATTCGTATCGATAACGCGCTAATCAAGTACGCTATCCAAAATGAGCCTAACCGCTCATTAGTCACTATGAGCTTGGCTCAAAAGCATGGCGCGGTCGAGACTGAGAATTATCATCAGCAAATGCAGCAAGCCGCTATGTTATGGGCGCGGATTAGCGGGCAGATGCTCTTAGAGTCGCAGTCCACCGCTCAGCTAAGCCTTTGGCAGCGCCAGTTGCTGGATGAATCCTTATTCTCACGTCATCAGCTTATTCGTACTTTATATCAGCACCCTAGTCGTTCTAGTGAAGAGCAGCAGACAGGTTATGTCATTCATCAGCACTCTTATGAGAGCTTAGGCCGGCATTACGTGTTGATATTTTATGGTCAGCAGCGACAAGGTAAGCATAGCCGAATGGCTATAGCGCCAAACCTAGAAACTATCGCCAAAGATGTGGCTACGCGCCTACCTATAGCAGAGCTGCACCACATCATTGTATTAGGAATCGAGTTTATCGTAGAAGGGGCCGAGACCTTTATTGACATCGATCTTTTTATTCAGCCAGTAACCGCTATGAGCGCCAAAGAGCGTCAACTAACTAGGCAGCTACAGCGCTTAAATCAGCAAAATAATGGTAAATTAAAAGATAATAATAGCGTTAAGAAGCAACAGTCAAAGAGTCGAAAAACTGATTTGCCTAGCGTACAGTTAAGCCTAACCATTGCAGCTAATAAAAGTGAATCATAAAATAAACTTTAAGCTACGTTAATTATATCTATGCTTTTATATCCATAAAAATACACCCATAAAAAAAGACAGCCTAGGCTGTCTTTTTCATCATAGAAACAGTGGAGCTATTAGCGCTTATTTATCAGTGTCGTCTAGCGGATCACTACTGGGTAATAAGTCGTTATTAGCGGTATTATTGATATCGACAGTATTAGTATTAAGATCGCTAGTATCTACTGTGTCCGTACGCAAATCAGCAGCAGGCTTGATCGAGGTCGTAGTAGCGCTACCAGTAGCGGTAGGCGTATTTTCACGAACAGACTCTCGCACTTTTTCTTGCGTAGATTTACTAGGCTGTATAGCTGATTTTGCTTTTGCTTCATCTTGTTCTTTATCCATCTTATCTTGCATCTTGCGTAAGAAGCGAGCGGCAGCTTCTTGACCGCCAAGACCGAAAGATAAAGCAAAGGCTACTGCTACTGCACCTAGAGTTAGACCAAAGGCTAAATTCACAATAGAGTCAGCAATCCCCATCGCTTTTAGACCCATCGCTAACACTAAGCCCATAATCAATACACGAACGATATTAGCTAAGAATTGTGAGCCTTTTTCGGAGCGCTCAACCACACCAGCGATGATATTAGCCAGCCAAAAGCCGATAAATAATATGATTGCACCCAAGATGATATTAGCACCAAAGGCGATGAACATAGTAATGATCGCTGAAATAGGCTCAAAACCTAGTAGATCAGCGGCGGCAACGGCAGCAAATAGCATAGCAAAGAAAACGATAGCGTAACCGACAACATCAGAAACGCGCTTATCACCCATAGTCTCTTGTAGACCCACTTTAGCAGGCAACTGATTGATCTCAGTGTTCTCTAACAAGCCTCTGATGATATTAGCGACCATGCGTACCACGTAATAAGTAACAATCAAGAGAGCTGCTGCCATAAAGATATTTGGCAAAGCTTCCATGATTTTGTTAAGCATATTAGTCGCAGGACGCGCAATCACTTCGATCTTTAGCGCGTTTAATGCTGCAATAATCGTAGGAATGATAACCACTAAGAAAGCTAGAGTACCAGCAATATTAGGTAAGCTATTTTTTTCACTCAAACCAGCTTTAGAAGCTAATTCTTGTACATTAAAGGTAGACACCAGATTAGTGACGATACCGCGTACAATTTTAGCGATGATATAACCCACTACAAAGACTACGCCAGCAATAAGGATGTTCGGAATAAAGCTAAAGATTTTATCAACCATATTGGTTAGAGGCGCAAATAAGCCATCAAGCTCTAATTGTCCTAATACGATAGTCAATACAATCAATAAAATGAACCAATAAACCATATCAGCTATAGTGCTGCTCATAGGTTTTACGCCAGCTTGCGCGCTTAAACGCTCATCCATAGTGGTCTTAGATAACGCCGTATTAATAGCGGTACGAGCCACAGTAGCGATAACCCAACCGATAATACCGATAGCGATAGCAGCGATAAGGTTAGGAATGAATGACAGCACTTGACCGACCATATTGGCAAAGGGTGCTGAGATGGAATTCAGGTTTAGAGTATTTAGCGCCGCTGAGATAGCTATAATAAAGATGAACCAAAAAACAATTTTGGAGATAATACCTTCCAAATCGTAAGATTTGCCCGTAGAAGAGTTCATGCGTTGATTTAAATTAACTTTAGCGAGCACATTACGTACCAACGCTGCGATACCTAAAGCGACTAGCCAGCCAATAATAAAAATTAGAATAGCACCAATGATAGAGCCAATCGGCCCACCAAGATAACCGTTAAAAGATGTATACATTGGATTCATCTTGTCCTCCCTTAATAGCTATGCCTCAACAGCGAGGTAAAATCGTTACCCTCTTTGAGCATGACATAAGCATCCATAAATAGTGTTTCATTAAATTATTTAATTATAAAATAGAGCCAACCATTATAAGCATGACAATCCATTGCACTATAAAAGGTATTTTATTAGACATCCCTTTCAATTAACGTTTTGTTTTATCATTTATAAATTAATTGATAACCCATCAAAGGTTATAATCAGTCATTAAAATAAATAATTAACACTCTAAGAATATAGTTATCTAAAGCATTATTTATTAATGACAAAAAGTGACGTCTAGTTACTCATTTTCTAATCTGCTTAAGCTTAGCTGATATGATGTTGGGTTTAAAGACGTAAAGCTTTACCTAACGGCGTGATTGTGTGATAACTTGTTATTTTAATGATAATTATTAACAAAAAATGTACATCTGAGTGTTAAATCTTATCTTAAATTTAGTAGTAAACATGGTTACTAAAAGCAAGATTTGTTATGATGGCGCACCGGTTATTTATTACCACTTTCCCTATATTCTGAGAGTATTCTATGAAGAAAATCACTACCTTAACGATTGGTGCTTTAACGAGTGCTATGTTATTAGCAACAGGTTGCAGCACTAACAATGGCAACCAAGAAACGGCCGCCGCAAGTGTAGCGGTTACTGAACAAAGCTCGCAAACTGCAAAGGTCGGTTATAGCTTGGGTTATATGATGGCAGAGGGTAATAAAGACGCTATTGTAGATCTAGACTTAGATACTTTTGAGCAGGGTTTCCGTGACGGCTATCAAGGTAAAGATTCAGCCTTAACTCAAGAGCAGATGGAAGAGGTGTTAGTCGCGTATCAAAAAGAGCAAGAAGAGAAGTTTGTCAGTGATATGCAGACTAAAGCTGCTGAAAACACTGCCAAAGGTGAAGCTTATCTAGCAGAAAACGCTAAGAAAGAAGGGGTAAAAACTACCGCTTCTGGCTTGCAGTATAAAGTGCTAACCGCAGGTACTGGCAAATCACCAAAAGCGACGGACGTCGTTGAAGTGAACTATGAAGGTAAATTGATCGATGGTACCGTCTTTGATAGCTCTTATGAGCGTGGTGAGCCAATTGAATTCCCACTTAATCAAGTAATTGCTGGCTGGACAGAAGGCTTACAACTAATGAAAGAGGGCGGGAAATACGAGTTTTATATCCCAGCTGATTTAGCTTATGGCGAAGCGGGTAATCAAGGTATTGAGCCTAACAGCACTTTGATCTTTACGGTTGAGCTACTATCGGTAAAATAATTTACTAAAACGGCAACAGCTCTTATAGCTAAGTTCTTATAAATAAAAGCCTCAAAAAGAAGCCCTTATAATCTAGTTATAAGGGCTTTTCTTATGCAACGTAGCTATCTATTCTATTATCTATAAGGTTTTTTGAAAAACTTTAGAGTTGCGGCCGTTATGGTACTTCTCAAGACGGTCTTTGGGTAATTCACTGCTCTCTACTTCAGCAAAGCCTTGCTCCACAAACCAGTGCGCTGTGCGAGTCGTCAAAACAAATAATTTATGCAGACCATGACTACGCGCTTGCTGCTCCAAAAAAGCTAGTAAATCAGCGCCGCGGCTACCATTGCGATAGTCAGGATGTATCGCTACACAAGCCACTTCTGCTGAGCTTTCATCTAGTGGAATTAATGCTGCACAGCCCAAAATCATTCCATCACGCTCAATAACGCTATAGTTGTCAATTTCTTGCTCGATACGCTCACGCGAACGCGCCACCAAGATGCCTTGCTCCTCAAGCGGCGTTAATAGCTCAATAAGACCGACGACATCATCGATATCAGCGCGGCGAATCTCTTCGTACGGATCGTGGCTAATCAAAGTTCCTGAGCCGTCGCGGGTAAATAACTCTTCTAACAAAGCACCGTCTTTGGCATAAGAGATAATATGGGTGCGATGAACTCCTTGGCGACAAGCACTACTGGCGCAGTGTAAGAAATAGTTTATTTCTTGGTTGATATCACGCTCGCGCAAGAAGCGATCGACTTCTTTGGGAATCATCTCATGTAACGGACGACCCTTATCATTGATATCGGCCTCTTCTCCTAAAAAGATCAGCTTATCAGCGCCCAGCGCGACAGCAGCACTAAGTGCTACATCTTCTGCTAGCAAATTGAAAACCTCACCCGTTGCCGAATAGCCCATTGAACCCAAAATTACAATATGGTTGTGCAGTAAGTTATTTTTGATGGCATCGACATCTATCGAGCGTACCTCTCCTGTCATCTGATAATCCACCCCATCACGGATACCATAGGGACGGGCGGTGACAAAGTTGCCAGAGACCGCATCAATACGCGAGCCATACATCGGCGAATTAGCCAAGCCCATCGACAGCTGTGCTTCAATCTGCAAACGAATAGCGCCGACCGCTTGTAGGATACTAGGCATAGCAGCGCGCGGTGTCACGCGGATATCTTTATGCAAAGGAGAGGCGATGCCTACCTCTTTTAGGTTAGCTTCAATTTGCGGTCGTGCGCCGTGGACTAGCACCAGCTTGATCCCTAGACTGTGCAGCAGCGCAAAGTCATGGATTAAGGTGCTAAAATTAGGATGCTTTACCGCTTCACCGCCAAACATAATCACGAACGTCTTGCCGCGATGAGTATTGATATAAGGGGCGGAGTTACGGAACCAATGGACGTATTCAGGATTTATCTGTGGCATGGCGCTAGTAGTCATAGTAGGAACAGTAATAGTCGGTATAGTCGAATTAACAAACACCGCTACAAACCACCTTAGCAATAGTGAGGCAACTATAGATAAATATAATAGCTGACACTGAGCTAATGATTAGCAGTATGGCGTTAATAGACCATATAATAAAAGTGAATGATACGTTGACATTAATACTAAAAAACCTAGATAAAAAATTTATCAAAGGTTCAATATTTACCATAGCAAAAAACACCGTTATGAGCTATCTTTTTATTCAAGTAAACTTTAAGGTTTTATGATATACATAACCTAAACACGGGGCTGATGTGAGCATAATAGCTTTTTGTTATGCTAAGCACTGTTTGAGCATTTAATTAGCCAAGCCAAAAAGGCTTTTGCTCTAGCCTGATACAGAATGAGATTGGGCCGTTATCTTTTATTAAACTAATATTTTATTGTGGTATCAACTAGGAAAGATAAACATTATGAAAAAAAGCAATCATTTCGCCAATCCGTTTGCTGCTTGGGGCGGTCATCGTTTATTTCATGTCGTGGCTGGAACGCTCATTGGTGCAATGGTCGTCACCCAAGCTTCTGCTATGTTGCCAACGCCAGAGCCTGCACTCAATAGCAGTCCTGCCGCTTTGCAAACGGCCTCTAATACCAATAATTCAGGCTCCAATGCTCAAGCGGTCAATACTAAGATTACCGCCTCGCTTATCAGCGTCGATGCTAATGGCAACGAAGTTTTAGTACCAGTCACGGCTGACACTCGCCTACAATCTGGTAATATCTTGGAGTATCAAGGCTTTTTTACCAATACCAATGCCGATCGCGTCCGCAAAATGACGGTGACGATGAGTATTCCTGAGCAAGTCGAGCTGCTTGGCGGCGTTATGCCAGATTTTCCTTTTGCTAGCGTCGATGGTAGTGCCTTCTCCCGTATGCCGCTCAGAGGCAATATTAACGGTCAAAACCAAGAGATTCCGCTATCGTATTACAAAGCAGTACGCTGGGATATCGAAGGTGTAGGCCTCAATGATACGGTCATGGTGCAGTATCGTGCGAAGGTAAAATAAAGCTAAGCCTTAAATAAATGGAATTAGGTAGAACGCCTATACCAGATTATGTGGCGTCTTTTATTTGCTATCTAGCGGGTCCGGGTTCGGATTATATGACAGGGTAAGTGCTCATTATGGATGGTGAGCTTGTTTAGCGTTTATGAAGGTAATTTGTCAGGGCTACGTTACCGCTGAGTAGTTAATCTCCAGATTAGGAGAACAGATCAAAGTTTATCTAAATTATGTAGTGATATTTGTAATCTACTTTTAGTCCTTTTAAAGGAGTAGTTTTATGAGCAACGATGACCAAGACGCGATTATTATCGGATCGGGGCATAATAGCTTGGTTTGTGCGCTTTACCTGTTAAGAGCGGGCTGGTCCGTTCGTGTTTTAGAGCGCGCTCCGACGCCCGGCGGCGCAATTAAGACGCAAGAATTGACCGAACCGGGGTTTAGGCATGACTGGGCCGCGATGAATATTTCGAACTTCAAGAATTCAGCATTCTACGCAGATTTCGGCGCGGCTTTGGAACGTCAAGGCGCAGAGTTTGTGACTGCAAAAAACTGCTTTGCTTCGGTATATGATGATGGCACTTGGTTTGGTGTCGGCACCGATACCGCAGCCAATATCTCTCGTATCGCGGCATTTTCTGAACGAGATGCCAAAACGTGGCAATCTCTAACCGACAGCTTTGCATCACGCGCGGCAATCATTGGCGGCTTGATGTCCAGTCCGATGAAATCGACTGCGCTGCTCGGCCTTGGGTTCAAAGCGCTGCGCCAGCAAGGCTTGGGCGGCACGTTCGATTTGATCCGCTTTATGCTGTCCTCGCCGCGCGACTGGCTGGGCCGTACGTTTGAGAGCGAAAAGATCCGCGCCGCACTGGCACCTTGGGCATGCATGTAGACTATGCGCCCGACGTCGCAAGCGGCGCAATCTTTCCCTATCTCGAAGCGTTCGGTGATCAGGTCGGTGGTTTGTCGCTGGGTAAAGGCGGGGCAGATACCATCATCCGCGCCATGGTTGCCGAGATCGAGGCGCAAGGCGGGTCGGTGGAGTGTGACACTGAAGTGACGCGCATCATTCATAAGAATGGCAAGGCCCAGGCTGTCGAAACCGCTGATGGCAGGCAGATTAGTGCAAACAAGGCAATCATCGCCAATGTTGCGCCAAAGGCGCTGGCGCGTCTGACTGGCACTACCGGCAACGCCGACTACGATTCCGGACTTGACACCTTTAAGCACGCGCCTGGCACGGTGATGATCCATTTGGCCCTATCCGATCTGCCCGACTGGCGCGCCGGAGCGGAGCTGCGTGATTATGCCTATGTCACCATCGTCCCAACGCTCGATGCCATGGCGCTGGCCTATCAACAACCACTGGCCGGGCTTTTGCCCACAGAACCGATGATCGTGGTGGGGCAGCCCACAGCGATTGACCCAAGCCGCGCCCCTGCAGGCAAACACACGCTTTGGTTGCAAGTGCGGATGGTGCCCGGCGAGATTAAAGGCGACGGCGCCGGACAGATTAACGCAACCGATTGGGACACAGCACTGGCCCCCTTTGCCGAGCGTGTGCTGGATATCGTCGAACGTCACGCTCCCGGCCTGCGCGACCGGATTATTGGTATGCGCTGTGTGTCCCCGCGTGATCTGGAGGCTGACAATCCAAACCTAGTGGGTGGTGATCAGGTCTGCGGCAGTCATCATCTATCACAAAACGCGATTTTCCGCCCGGTTCTGGGCTATTCTGATGGCACGACGCCGATCGAAGGGTTGTACCATACAGGCGCCGCGGTTTGGCCAGGCGCAAG
>JARIDJ010000049.1 GCA_029267175.1 Psychrobacter sp.
TTTTGTATTACACCCTTGACGGTCATTGGCTCGCCGCCGATCGCAAATTCTGCGCGACTGACAATAGGATTGGCCATACATATGTCCTTAATATAAAATAGTATAAAGTAACGCTACTTTAGCAAAACCGCTATCATTGTCAACTGCCTTTGCGTGAGCGCTATTAGCTCTCAGAACTAGTATTGATGGGTTATAGCTCGAATTGAGCATCGACTAAAGCACTAACGACAAACTTGCTCTTTATAAGAGAGATAAGCAGTACTATCAGCCTGTTAAAGTAAGCGTTTGATAGTCTATAGATGGGGCCGATTACCACAGTTAACAACGCTTATTAAAAAAACATGCTAGTTTAACGACTCATTTATCGCTATCATTAGCCTAATAATTGATGCCATCGCATCATTCACCATTGCACCTCTTTAAGTTTGGTCGAGTCGCTTTATGGAAAACTCTGCGCAGTCAGAACGATTGCCACACTTGCATGAATCAGAATTATTTCATGCTATAAAAAACCCAGCCTTTCGCCGTATTGGTCTGATGGGACGCGCTGGTAAACGTAGCGTTATTCAAAGTCTTATTCAAGTGGCGAATACCGTCAATGAGATGAATCTGACGCTAATTATGGATGTGCAAACCGCTAATCTGCCGACACTGAATTTGGTGGATATTGAAAAGGTAAAAATTGTTAAGCGTAGTTTGATTGGCGAGATTTGTGATTTAGTCATAGTAGTCGGCGGTGATGGCTCTATCTTGCATGCTGCCGAAGCTTTGGCGCGTTACCGAGTGCCGGTACTGGGAGTCAACCGCGGTCGCCTTGGATTTTTGGCTGATGTCAAACCCAATGAAGTGGCTTTTAAATTACGGCAAGTATTGATGGGCGATTATCAGCTTGATCATCGGTTTTTATTGACGATGGAGATTCGAGAAGGCGATAACATTCTTCACGAAGATATGGCATTGAACGATATCGTGCTACATGCTGGTAAATCAGTGCACATGATCGACTTTCAGATGAAGATTGATGGTCAAGATGTCTATCGCCAACACAGTGATGGCTTGATTGCCGCTACACCCACAGGCTCAACCGCCTATGCGCTCTCAGGTGGCGGGCCTATTATTCATCCAAGTATGGACGCTATTTGTCTGGTGCCCATGCATCCGCACACCTTATCGAGCAGGCCGATTGTGGTCAGCGGTAATAGTGAGATTTGCATTCGTATTCATGAGGACAATCGTACCCAGCCGATGGTAAGCGCTGATGGTAAGCCAAGTGTGCCGCTTGAACAAGACCAGCGCCTCTATATTCGTAAGCATCCTGATAAGCTAACATTATTACATCCTCCTGGCTTTGAGTTTTATGAAGCCTGCCGCACCAAGCTACATTGGAACGTCCATGCCGAAGAGTTTAGTTTAGATAGCGATGACGATGATGATATTGAGGATGTGGCGGATATAGTAGACTCTGAGAGTGCAGATATTGCTAACATTGAGTTTAATGACAATACTAGCGGTTATGGTGCTGATGACGATAGCGAGAGTCCGCGATGATGATAATTTGTCATAACAAAATTAGCCAAAAACGCTTATAGATAGCTAGAGGAGAGTAGGTAAGATGAATAAAGAGACAATACTAGCCAGTTTAACCCCTGAGATAGTCGATAAATTTCGGGTAGCGATTGAGATTGGTAAATGGCCAGATGGTCGACCGCTAAGCGCTGAGCAGCGCGAGACTTGTATGCAAGCGGTGATGGTGTGGGAGCATGAGCATTTGCCGCCCGCTGAACGTGTAGGTTATATCCATAAACCTGTCAAAGATGATGGTACTATCGTGGGCGCTGAATGTGATGTTGAGCACGAGCATCATTATCCCAATATGCCAAATCCTAAAGGCGCTATTCAGCCGGTTAAATTTAGAGATAAGTAGCAATAAGCTGACTATCTTATTAAAGCTAGACAGATACTAAAAATCCACGCTATAGCGTGGATTTTTAGTCATTAAAGTTATAAATGTTAAAGCTTATAAACCAAAGATAATGTATCTACAGTGCCGTTGTATCAACCGTTGGACGCGGCGTTAGTGGGTTTTTTTGCATCAAAAATCCCTGCCAGCCCCAATGTAAAAAGTTACGGATATTGGCGTGATCAGTACCGTTAGGGGTCGCTTGCACCTTATCAAAATGCTCACCAAATAGTCTAAGCGTATCAAGCTGACTGAGTTTGTGATGCTTAGCAAAACCAAAAATTTTGGCGCTACCTTCATTTTCGCCAGCAGCATTGTGCAGCATACCATTGACAAAAGGTGCTGGTGTATAACGATAAAAATCATCGATAAAGCTGATAACATCGTTAAAACCTAAAGCTTTTTTATTCAAGCCATTAAGCAGGGCCGAGACGTCTGATTGGCGGATGCTCATAGTAGGTGACCTCAAAGCAAATTAAAGGGATAGAAATGAATAGCTGATAGTGGTCAATAAACCATTAGCTATAAGCTCTAGTTTAGCAGTTAACATTTAACGATTAAAATAATCTTCATCATCAAAAGACGGCGCAAAACTACCTTGCTCAAGATGCTGCATTTGTGATTGTACCGTACGCTCTTGTTGAATGCGCTGATAGATCTCTTCGCGATGCACCGCGATATCTTTTGGAGCATTAACCCCAATACGGACTTGATTGCCCTTGACACCCAAAACCGTCACACTGACTTCATCGCCAATCATTAAAGTTTCGCCCACACGGCGAGTCAAAATTAACATGCGTCACACTCCTTATGTCGCAATAAAAAATTAATACTTCTCATATTACTTCTCAATTACTAAATATCACTGAATAAATCACTAGCAGACTATGGTTTAGCCTAAATCGTCTAAAATAGCCGCTAATAAAATTATAAATCTCATTTGCCCAAATGAACGACCCATTATAAGTGCCATAACTCAAGCTGTCACGGATTTTAACAATACTACAAGGTAAAGTATCATTTATAGAGAGTATCGGTCAGTATTTGCGTATTAATAATATAAAAAACAGAACCTATAAGGGTTCTGTTAGGGTGGTAATTAGTCTTACAATAATCAATAGCTTAAATTTATTAGCCAAATAGTCACCATAAGGCTAAATCTGTAGAATAATTATTGGCCAGCTACCTGACTATCCCCATCCGCGCGATCAAGACCAAAAGCAGTATGTAAGGATTTGACCGCTTTTTCTAGATGTTGATCTTGAATCAGTACAGAGACTTTAATCTCACTGGTCGATATCATCTGAATATTGATATTGTTTTCAGCTAAAGTTTGAAACATAAGGCTAGCAACGCCGGCATGTGAGCGCATACCGACACCGACCAAAGAGACTTTGACCACCTCACTATTACCAAGTATCTCTTTAGCGCCAATCTCATCTTTGACTTCATCATTGAGTACTTTCATCGCTTTATCTAAGTCAGTGCGATTGACGGTAAATGTGAAATCAGTGGTGCCGCCGGTCGATAGGTTTTGCACAATCATATCGATCTCGATATTAGCGCGGCCAATAGGAGTGAGGATTGCAGAGGCAATGCCAGGGTGATCCGGGACGCCCCGCACGACAATTTTTGCCTCGTCACGGTTAAAAGCGATACCTGAGATAATTGCCTGTTCCATACTGTCTCCTTCATCTATGGTAATTAAAGTACCCACATTGTTTTTAAAGTCGTCATCAAAGCTGCCATCGTTATTATCATCAAAGCTCGATAACACCCGCAGTGGCACGCCGTACTTGCCAGCGAACTCTACGGAGCGGATTTGCAAGATTTTGGAGCCAAGGCTCGCCATCTCTAGCATCTCCTCAAAGGTGATTTTTTTGAGCTTTTTCGCTTTTGAGGTGACACGTGGATCAGTGGTGTAGACGCCATCGACGTCAGTATAAATTTGACATTCATCAGCGCCAAGAGCTGCTGCAATAGCGACGCCGGTCGTATCTGAGCCGCCGCGCCCTAAGGTGGTGATATTGTCATGCTCGTCTATGCCCTGAAAGCCTGCGACAATCACCACGTTACCGGCATCGAGCTGCTGGCGAATATTTTTGTCATCTATGCTTTGAATACGGGCTTTGTTGTGTGAGGTATCAGTCTTGATGGCGACTTGACGGCCGGTCATAGAGCGCGCGCCAATCCCCAGCTCTTGAATAGCCATAGCGAGCAGTGAGATTGATACTTGCTCGCCGGTTGAGACCATCTGATCGTACTCGCGCGGATCAGGCTGATTACTAATTTGACGCGCTAAATCGATTAGACGGTTGGTTTCACCGCTCATGGCGGATACTACTACGACTATTTGGTGACCGTTATCGTGCCAACGTTTGACGCGTTTGGCTACGTTTTTGATACGGTCAATACTACCCATTGACGTGCCGCCGTATTTTTGTACTATTAACGCCATAAGAATTTACCTGTTATTCATCAATTATCGATTGTTAGCGCTCATCAAAACTCATTAATATTTTAATTCACGTTAATAATGATAAAACCATATTATTATTGAAACGCTGACCTTTATACCATACTAGCGCTACAAATTTAAGCCACCATAGCGCTTAGATATATGGCAATTAATTATCAATGCTATAACCAACTGCCATCAACTACCTCTAAAGTTTAATTTGCCTTATAAA
Organism: Psychrobacter sp.; assembly: GCA_029267175.1. GTDB lineage: Bacteria > Pseudomonadota > Gammaproteobacteria > Pseudomonadales > Moraxellaceae > Psychrobacter. Next base: position 4,651 of record JARIDJ010000049.1, read on the forward strand.
AGTACTTTCAATTTACCAAGGCTAACTTAGTAAAAGCTTAGCCAAGCTGATCGGCAATCCAAGCAGGTAGCGCGGCTATTACAGCATGGGTATTTGCCGCTTTTGGCGCGCCGCCTTGCGCGTAGTCAGGCTTACCGCCGCCTTTACCGCCAAGCTCTCCTGCCAAGTGACGAATAATATCACCAGCTTTGATACGCGCGGTCATAGACTTAGCCACGCTAGCTGCTAGAGCTAACTGCTCATCTTTATCGCCTAGTAGCACGATAATGCTATCAGGAAGCTTGGACTTGATATCATCCATCAAAGGTCGAATCGATTTGCCATCAATACCGCTTAGAGTGCTGATAAGTACTGGCGTTCCGGCAATGGTTTGCACTTCACTGAGTAAATCGGCCGCTTGGGCGCTGGCAAGCCTTTGCTGTAGACGCTCAAGCTGCTTCTCTAAATCCCGCTGCTTGTCCGCCATGGTTTGTACGCGCTCAGCAACCTCTGGACGTTTTACCTTTAGCTGGCTTGCTAGAGTGCTTAGCTGCTGATCATTTTGCTGCACGTATTTGATAGCGCCCATTCCCGTGACTGCCTCAATCCGGCGAATACCAGCAGCGATACCTGACTCGCTAATGATCTTTAAGAGGCCAATATCGCCTGTACGCTCAACGTGCAAACCGCCGCATAGCTCAATAGAGAAGGGCTGACGCTTGTCATTGACTATCTTTTCGGTACCCATTGTCAGTACGCGAACATCCTTACCGTACTTCTCGCCAAATAAGGCCACCGCGCCTTTTTCCATCGCTTCATCAATCGCCATATTCTCGATACAGGCTGGCGTATTGGCTTGGATTTGCTCGTTCACTAAGCGCTCAATTTGAGTAAGTTGCGCGGCACTGACTGGCTTATCATACGCAAAGTCAAAACGTAGCACTTCGCTTGAGACTAGCGAGCCTTTTTGACTGACGCTATCGCCAAGTATTTGCCGTAGTGCGGCATGTAAAAGATGGGTGGCTGAGTGATTTTTGGCGCTAGCAGCACGGATACTCGATAGCACTTTTGCCTCAGCTGATTGACTGACCTCAATCGTGCCCATGCTAACGACGCCATAATGGATAATGGCTTGGCCGGACTTTTTGGTGTCTTGTACGGTAAAGACGCCGGTTGGCGTTGAGATCTCACCCAGCTCACCGACTTGACCGCCGCCCTCAGCATAAAAAGGCGTACGATCAAGCACAATAACGCCCTCGGAGCCTTCTTCTAATGTTTCAATCGGATTACCATCTTGGTACAGAGCGATGATAGAGACGTTGTCATCATTTAATTGCTCATAGCCGATAAACTCGGTTGGCGTATCTACTTGGATAACGCTACTATAATCGACATCGAACTTGCCGGCATCACGAGCGCGATCGCGCTGTGCTTGCATGTGTTCATCAAACTCTTCTTCGTCAATGACGATACCGCGCTCACGAGTGATATCAGCAGTCAGATCAAGCGGGAAGCCATAAGTATCATACAGCTTAAAAGCAGCCGCTCCTGAGAGCGTATCGCCGTCTTGTAAGGCTTCAAGCTCAGTAGCAAGCAGACGTAGGCCTTGGGCGAGCGTCTTGGCAAATTGCGCTTCTTCTTTTTGGATAGCCGTTTCAATCACGCTTTGCTTGGCTTTTAATTCAGGATAGGCGTCGCCCATCTCATGGACTAAAGGCGCGACCATCTTATAAAAGAAATCGCTCTCTGCGCCAAGCTTATTGCCATGACGCACTGCACGGCGAATCACTCGGCGCAGTACATAACCGCGGCCTTCATTACTTGGCAGCACCCCATCAGCGATCAAAAAGGCAACCGCACGAATATGATCGGCAATCACCTTTAAGGAGGATTGCTGCTCATTTTTAATCTGCAAAATAGCAGCGGCAGCATCCATCAAATGAGTAAATAGATCGATCTCATAGTTGCCGTGCACGCCTTGCATAATGGCGCTAATACGCTCAAGCCCCATACCCGTATCAACACTAGGCGCGGGTAGTGGCAGCATCGTGCCATCTTTTTGGCGATTAAACTGCATAAACACGCAGTTCCAAATCTCGATATAACGATCGCCGTCTTCCTCAGGAGTACCCGGCAAGCCGCCTTCGATATCAGCGCCGTGATCATAAAACACTTCGGTGCAAGGGCCACAGGGACCGGTATCACCCATGGTCCAAAAGTTGTCAGAGGCGTAAGGCGCGCCTTTATTATCACCGATACGAATAATACGCTCCGCTGGCAAGCCAATCTGATCATGCCAAATATCAAAAGCTTCATCGTCAGTCTCGTATATCGTGACATAGAGACGATCTTTATCGATAGCGAGCCACTCTTTTGAGGTCAAAAACTCCCAAATATAAGCAATACCAGCCTCTTTAAAATAATCACCAAAAGAGAAATTCCCTAACATCTCAAAAAAAGTATGATGACGCGCGGTATAGCCGACATTATCAAGATCGTTGTGCTTGCCGCCAGCGCGAACGCATTTTTGTGAAGTGACCGCTCGGGTATAATCGCGCGGCTCTAAACCCAAAAAGGTCTCTTTGAACTGATTCATCCCAGCATTGGTAAACAGTAATGTTGGGTCATTATGCGGAATTAGACTCGATGAGGAGACAGGGGTGTGCTCTTTGCTCACAAAAAAATCAATGAAAGCTTGACGAATATCGGCTGTTTGATGTGGCTGGCTCACAGCGGCTCCTTAATAAACAATGGTATTAGCGGTTTTGAGACAATTAAAACAGCGTTTAAATCGTCATAGAATATATAAATTTGCTCGCGATTTTAGCACATACTGCGGGTATTGAACATTCGCAAATAGTCACTGTTAGGGCTGATAATAAAGGTAGAAGCTAATTGGTCAAAATAGCGGCATCGGTTTTATCAAGCTTATCGGTCACTAGCGGATTGGCCTCAATCACTTGCACGGGCAAATAGCGCAGTTGTAGCTTTATTGGCAGATAGTCTGGAAAGTTGGCTGCCATATTTTCACTAATGATTGCCTCAATTTGGCGCACATCATAGGAGCTGGGAGTAGTCTCACCGCGAATAACCGCCCGCACTATTTGATTTTCATCTGAGGTGTCAAACTGAGTATTGGTTAGCACGTTGCCTTTATCAATAAAGTAGCTACTTATAGCCTCTTTGGTACTGCTCTCAAACACTTGCTGCTTGGCATTGGTTTGCAGATTGATACTCAAATAAGTACCCAGACCGGCAAGCAATAATAAAGTCACCGCGTTACGGCGTAAAAAAGTTAAGTAGGTGCTTGATTTATAATCATCATCGATTAAGCGGCGAAAGCCGAGTAGCCAAAGCACTAACGCATTGGTAAATTGAATAGCGATAATGTTAGTAATAGCCAGTAGCAGCGCTCCAAAACCAAGCTGCATCTCGCCATGAGCAAATAAAATACCACTAGCGGCGAGTGGCGGTACTAAGGCTGTTGCGACCGCCACGCCAACCACGGCCACCGATAAGTGCGGCGATACCATTGCATAAGCGCCTGCAGTACCGCCTGCTAAGGCTATCATCAAATCCATAGAAGTGGGCTGAGTACGAGATAAGATCTCAGCGGTCAAAGGCTGCTCGTTATGTAATAGACCAATCAAAAATCCGACAATCACCACCAAAGAGACGCCTGCTACTACCGTAAATAGTGACTTCCACAGTAGCGGCATACGGTGGTCAATAATAGCTAATGCTACGCCAGTGATGGGCCCTAACATCATCGCCACTAACATCGCGCCGATCACTACCGCAGCTGAGTTGGTCACTAAGCCATAGCTTGCGATAATAGCCGAGAGAATGTTCATAATAAAGTACATTTTACTCGGTAGCGCATTGGCCTCAATTTTGACTCGTACTTCTGGATAATCTACTTTTTGATTGCTAAATTGCTCAGCGACAAACTGTTTGTAAGACTCAAGTTTGGCTTCTTTTTTGTCCTTTATATCATCACTTGCGCTATCGTCCGTGTCCGTGTCCGGCACTGGCTCGGCGTCATTTTCGCTCTTTTTAGGATTATTAGTACCATTGCCCGCACTGATAACAGTGGTATCGCTGTTAGTCTCTATGGCGCTATCGTCAGCATTACGGGCTAAAGCTGCTAAATTATCCGCTTTATTTTCTTCAGTAACTTGCAACTCAGCGCTATCTGGATAAGCAGTTTCAGGAGGGCTATTTTCAACAGTGACCAAAACCTCTTCTTCACTAATAGCCGTCAGCGTCGCTTTTGCTTCAGGATAATAAATCTTAGCCTCTTTTGAGTGACTATCGTCTTCGTTATGAGGGTCTTGTGCTTGCTCATCATTGGAGTTATTGGTTGAATCATCATTTTGAGAGTCATTTTCTAAAGCGTTGCTTTTCAATACGCAACATTCTGGAAAGTCACCGTCTAGAAAATCTGAGCTTTGATTTGGCTCAGCTACCGATGAGGCTGAGCCATTGCTATCATCTTTAATAGCTGCTGATGGCGAGGTAATGTCAAGTTTTGAGGTCATAAGGATTGAGCTTTCTTAAAGATGAGGAGAAAGTCATATTGTAAAGATAATTATATAGAAGGGTACAGGTTTTTATTACTAGAAAGATAAACAGGTAAGCTGTAAGAAATGATCAAAACTAGAATAGTTTTTGTGAGAGAACCGTTTTAATAAATAGCTTTGACACAGAAATTTTAAGCTTTTTTAGTTCGGCAGATAACTCCCTAATAATAGCATGGTTTTTTCTAGTAGTCAGTTAATTTTACTGGCTTTGGAGTCCAAAATAAATACTTACTAATTTTGTGGTTTTAAGGTATAAAGTAACTATACCCACACAAATTATAAGGATTGTATTATGAACTGGCCATTATTCTCCGTTGTTTTTACTATTGCCTTAACTGTCGTCATTGGAGTGCTGATGATCGCCGCGTTAGTAACGGGTTTTAATCAAATTGCCCATATTCAAATAGTAATCGCTGTTGGCTTTATTATTTGTCTACCTATCAGTTGGTATTTCGCTAGAAAACTAGGTAGCATCACGGGTAATGAAGAAGGCTATAAAGCCTAAAAACTTTTTAGCAAAGTCCAGCTTGTAGACTTAGTAGCTTATAAACTTAGTACTATCCTTAAAATTACTAAATCCATTTTTGCACAATGTAAAAAAACAGCACCTTTTAAGATGCTGTTTTTTTATTATTAATCCTTTCATTCAAAGTCGTTTACTGTAGCTCAACGGTCGCGCCATTTTCAATATTGGCGTAAACCTCTAATACGTCCCAGTTGGTTAGACGTACACAACCTGCTGACGCTTGACGACTGATACCTTCAGGCTTCGGCGAGCCGTGGATACCATAAGAGGGTTTTGAGAGTCCCATCCATACTACACCTACTGGGCTGTTAGGACCTGGCGGTAGCATGTGTACTTTTTTGTCGCTACCTTCACCGACCGTCGCTTTATACCATGGCATTTTTACTTTATTAACAATCTTAAAGCTGCCTTGCGGTGAGGGTGTGCTAGTACTACCGATAGTAGTTGGATAAGCTGCTACTAACTTATCGCCGTTATAGGCATATAGAGTTTTGTCAGCTTTATTAGCGACCACGCGATTGATACGCTGGTTTAGCGGGCCACGATTATTCAAGACAGTGATAGTTTCGCCCACTTTGTAGCTTTTATTCTTATTAAGCTTATCAAGATAGCGAACATCCATATGGAAACGCTCGCCTAACATCTCCTTAATATCTTGGTAGTACAGACCTTTGACTTTTGACTTAGCTTCTGAGCTTGAGGGTAGAGGTGCAAAGTTGGTTTTTACATCCTCTTCGGTGATGGTATAAGTTACCAGTACTGGCTTGTTAGCAGGAATATTTTTAATCAAAGCATTCCAAGTTTTTTGATCCATCTTACCTGTCGCTGGCAGACCTTTCATGTTTTGGAAATTGACCAAAGCTTTTTTACTGTTCATACCCCAGCCGCCATCGATAGGACCAGGCGAGGCGTGATTCCAATCTAACAAAGCTTGTAGTTTGATGGTCATCGCTGAATTGACATTCATGTTTGGCGACCAAGTGGCGCTGTTGACTTGTTTGGCATAATTAGACAAGTTCAGCGTGGTATATCTTTTGCCGTCTTTATCCTCGATGCTCTTGATAGCAGAGTTGTCACCGATATTTTGTAATTGAGCATTATCTGTCACCTCAAAATTTGCGGTGTCAGTGCTAGTCTCAGGACCTGCAACAGCTTGACCTTCACTAATGTCATCAGTGCTATCAGATTGCTCATCTTTTAAGGTTAGCTCTTCTACGCTCATGTTGTCAGCGGCAACGGCATTCGCTTGACTAGCACGTTTACTATCAATGAGCTGCCCCATACTATCCGCTGCCGGCGGACGTTTGGTTTGCGCTTTATTAGGCTTAATTGCCTCAGTAGGTAGAGTAATACGGGTATTGCCATCATCGATTGAGCTGCTACGACTCTCCTCGACATTTACACCCGATAAGCTAGAGATGCTCGGTAGATTATCTGCAGATGCAGCAAAAGCACTGATACTGGCACTTAAGCTAAGAGTAGCAATCGATATAGCGGAAACAATAGGTTTTATTTTCATAATATACAGTCACAAATTGAAGGTTACGATTGGGGTATTATGCTCATAATCTGGACGCTTCGCAAACTTTTGACACATCTTTTTGTAGTAATCGCTTGCAAGACGTCAGCTGTTGACGTATCGCTAACAACAGCGTAATAATCTGGCTATAATCTAACGATGGTATTGCTTAGAAACTAGCCCTAGCAATTTTTTGGTAAGATATAATTTATAAAGATAGCTCTATATTGGCGATGCTTAAATTTATGTTTAGTGCAGCAGGTTTTGTGCCAGTAAATGTGATGGTAGAGTGGGGTATTGATTGGCGTCATGGGCGGTTTACGTCTATAATGCGATGAATAAAGTTTACGCTAGCAAACAAATTATCAAAGAGGCATTATGTCAGACGAGCAGATAATCAGTGCAGAAGAGTTCCAAAAACAAAGCCAACATCGGTATGACTATAATGGGGATCATTTATCTGATGATGATTTTGATGGCGACGATACTGAGCATGGCCAATTCGCCAATTTTCATAGCGAGCTTGAAGAGGCGCGTCAGCAGCTAGTCACTATTCGCGACTTTATTCGCTTTTGTGTCACCCAATTACGTAATTATGATGTTGTGGTCGCCCAAGGCACGACTGACGAGTTCGCTGAAGCTTCTGCTATCGTTTTGCATTCTTTATCACTCGATTGGTCAGCGAATGAGCAAATATTAGATTGCCGTTTGACCTCATCGGAGAAACAGTCGGTACTTGAGCTGTTAGAGCAGCGTATTAGTGATCGTAAACCTTTAAGCTATCTGATTAACCTAGCTTATTTCTGTGATCTGCCTTTTTATATAGATGAGCGAGTGCTGATTCCACGCTCGCCGATAGCTGAGCTTATTCGTCAACAATTCTACCCTTATTTTGATATTAATGAGCTAGCACAGCCTGTTGGTATCAAGGCTGGCGAGGCATCAGCTAAGTTTTTTGAGCATGGGCTTGAGATGAAACAATTAACCCAGCCTGAGCGTATCTTGGATCTGTGTACCGGTTCTGGTTGTATTGCTATTGCCTTGGCGACGCGTTTTGTTGATGCCTTGGTGGACGCTGCTGACATTGATAAAGGCGCGCTTGAGGTGGCGATGGTCAATGTCGATCACCATGATTTGGGTCATCAGGTCAACGTTATTGAATCCGATTTGTTTAGCAAATTACCAAGCGATAACCAATATGAGCTTATCGTGACCAACCCACCTTATGTCGATGCCGCTATCATGGCAGACTTACCGCCGGAGTTTTTGTATGAGCCTGAGCACGCGCTAGCAGCAGGTCAGGATGGTCTTGATTTGGTCCATAGAATTTTATTTGAAGCAGCTGATTATCTAACCCCTGAAGGTCTGCTAGTCTGCGAAGTAGGCGATAGCGAATGGGCGCTGATGCAAGCTTATCCTGATATTCAGTTTGATTGGCTCAAGTTCGCTCATGGCGGCCATGGTATCTTTGCTATTAGCTATGCTGAGCTAATGGAGCATCGTCAAGCCTTTGCTCATTACATGCAGTTGTTAGAGGCTAATAACGCTCAATAGGTATATCGATTAAGGGTGATAACGCTAATTACAAACGTTATAGCTCTTATTATTAATAAATAGTATTAGATGTTTAAGGATAGACATGGCAGGTAATAGTATAGGTAAGCTCTTTAGTGTCACGACTTGCGGAGAGTCGCACGGCGCAGGTTTATTGGCTATTGTTGATGGCGTACCACCAGGTATGGCGCTATCTAGTAAAGACTTACAAGTCGATTTGGATCGCCGTAAGCCTGGGACTTCTAAGTACGCAACTCAGCGCCGTGAAGATGATGAGGTGGAGATTATCTCTGGCGTCTTTGAAGGTAGGACCACAGGCACCTCTATTGGCTTACTCATTCGTAATACCAATCAAAAATCCAAAGACTATAGCGACATCAAAGACACTTTTCGTCCTGGTCATGCCGATTACACTTACAGTATGAAATACGGCTTTCGTGATTATCGCGGCGGCGGACGCTCTTCGGCTCGTGAGACCGCTATGCGCGTTGCTGCAGGTGCTATTGCTAAGAAATATTTGTTTGAGCGCTTAGGCGTGCAGATTCGCGGTCATGTTACTCAGATTGGTAATGAGTACAGCCAAGTGACGGATACCAGTAAAATTGACTGGGAATTTGTCAATAGCAATCCGTTTTTTTGCGCTGATAGTGAAGCGGTGCCGCGCTTTGAGAGCTTGATTGATAGTTTACGCCGAGAAGGCACTAGCTGCGGCGCTAAGCTTGAGATTATTGCCAGCGGCGTACCAGTAGGCTTAGGCGAGCCGGTATTTGATCGCTTGGATGCTGAGATTGCTCATGCGATGATGAGTATCAATGCGGTCAAAGGGGTAGAGATTGGCGATGGCATGGCGGTCGCCGGTCAGTTCGGTCATAAAGCGCGTGATGAGATGACGCCTGATGGCTTTACTGCCAATCATGCAGGCGGTATCTTGGGTGGTATCTCCTCCGGTCAAGATATTAAGGTCAGTATCGCGCTCAAACCCACCTCAAGCATTACTACTGCTGGCAAGAGTATTAATACTGATGGGGAAGCTATCGATATGCTAACCAAAGGTCGTCACGATCCTTGCGTTGGTGTACGCGCAACCCCTATCGCTGAGGCGATGCTAGCGATTGTGTTGCTGGATCACTATTTGCGTCATCGTGGTCAAAATGCCGATGTGATCGCGCCGGTTACGTCGATTACTTAGCGATTTAAGAACGCTTGATTTGTTAGTAAAAAGCCTTTTACCTGTTGATGAATTATTATTAATAAGGTAAAGGGCTTTTTATTAAGCGGCTAATAAATAATAATCAACTGCCACACAATGCTGATGTCTAAATACTAATAACAATTGCTGACTCGGAATCGCAAGCCAGTGTCCAAAGGCCACACAATCTATATTACTTTGCGCTAATAATAGCTTACAGTCATTGCGGCTATAACCTAAGTAAGATTTTACTGATTGGCTAGCGCTTGTTATAGAAAGGTTAGGTTTCATAGCAGTTATTCCTGTTTAGATAGCAAGTTTGAATAGAGCTATCGTAAAATAACCAGGTATAAAAGCTGTGCAACAATGATGGAAATTTGATGAATTAAGCCTGTTTTGATGAATTAAACTTAGTTAGCTAAAGGTAAAGTAACACGCACTATAACACCTCGAGAGTGACTTCCAAGGTTCTCAGCTGTATCATCTACGTTACTGATACTAACGCTACCGCCGTGATGTTCAATCACTTGCTTGACTAAAGTTAACCCTAGGCCAGTACCTTTTTTTAGATGATTTCTATGCTGCTGCTGCGATTGCTTTTGATGGGAGAGGCTAAAATAACGATTGAAGGCTTTGGCGATAGCATAATCGGGGAGAGGCTGACCGTCATTAAAGATATCAATAGTTACGCTCTGATCTGCTGTTGTCACCTCGATACTCACTTCATTATCAGCAAAATGAATAGCATTGTCTAAGACGTTTTGCAGCGCTTGCACTAGCCAAAAATTATCGCCATTAATCATTGTTTCAGCGAGTAACACCGACGGATGTTTTTCGTCTATGTCTTCAACACTATAACCATTAATGAATAACTTCATTGCAGATAAACCACGTTGCTGCGCTTTAGGTGCGCTATCTTTTATTAAGCTATTCAGCATAGGGATAATGGAGATGGCTTGACGATTTAATCTAAAAGTCGGCTGCTCAACTTTGGCTAATAATAATAGCCTATCTATTAATTGCTGCATCTTAATACTTTGCTCACCAATTGCTTGGGTCAGCATTTGCCTATCATCGTTATCTAAGCCCTCATCTTCTAACAGCTCACTACTAGCGCGAATGGCGGTTAATGGACTTTTTAGCTCATGGGTCAGCGTATGCACATAATCACTGACATAAGCTCTATTCTCTAAGCGATGCTTCATAGTCTCGATAGTATTGGTCAAGCTGTTGAGCTCGTGAGCTAAATAAAAATAAGGTTTTTTAGTATCCTCAGCGAGAGCGCTAGTGTAGCGCGTGACGAGGCTAATACTTTGTTTGAGCCACCAAGCCACTAGGCCGGCTAAAATAAGCGCTGCAATGCTAATGAGCAGAGTAGTCACTAGCATACGCTGACGAGTATTATCGAGGTAAGGCATAACGCTATCGACGGGTTTGCCGACGCTGACGACCCCGATAAGCTGGCCCAGATTATTTTTTATAGGCTGAGCGACATACATAATAGAGCTATCACGCTTGCTATTAGCATCTGGGGTACTACGCGCGCCGTATTGACCATTGAGCGTTAGATAAACATCATTCCAGCGGCTATAATCTTCGCCTTCAGCGTTATTGGGCGCGGGCAGCGAGTCATAAAGTACCATGCCTTTATTATCAGTCACATACAGGCGAAAGCTGCTGGCCGTTTTTTGTTGATATTCAGGCTGCTTATCTAGCTCATAAGAATCTTTGCTGTTAATATCTTTAACGCTAGCAGGCTTTGCTATAAAGGCGCTATCCAACTGGCGCTGATAGCTGGCGTCTAACAATTGCCCAGACTGCAAAGGCGCTTGTAGGTTAGCAGCCATCATCTTGCTGGTATCTAATAAGGTATCCTCAATGACTTGCTGCGCGGTAGGTTTGACATGTTCAAATAATTGGGTAAAAACAACCGTACCAGAAACGATTAATACTAAAGCCACCGCCAACCAGATTCGAAAAAAAATACTTAGGTTCAACAGCTTTTTAGGCTGATCCTGCTGCTTAGCCGTGCCAATCGGATGCAGTTTGGTATACCAATTACTTTGCTGCAGCTGCGCATTAGACTCGCTAGTAGATTCAGTCTTAGGATTATCGCCAGCTTGATTATTAGACATTATTATGGACACAAGGCATAACCCAAACCGCGATGGGTATGGATAACGTCGATATCAGGATGAAGAGTCACGAGCTGCTTGCGAATAGATTTGACATGACTATCTATCGTGCGAGCCAAACGGTGATCAGGATAGTCGCTAACGGCATTTAACAGTTGTTCACGACTAAAAACTTGATTTGGAGCGTGTAGTAAAGTTAATAAGATTTTGCGCTCGGTATTGCTAAGCTCGAGCTTTTGCTCATTCCAAGCCAAGGTATAATTTAGAGGCTGATAATACCAATGACCTGACGTATGCTCAAAAGTTATTCCTTGCTCTGCTGTTTGTTTCACCAGTTGATCTTCGTTATCAAGCGTCTGCTCAGCGTCTTGAGGTTTTACTTGCTGGCTTGAGAGCTGTTCACGACGCCAAATCGCTTTTAAGCGAGCGACTAATTCCCTTGGACTAAAAGGCTTGGCACAATAATCATCGCCGCCCATCTCTAACCCCAAAATACGATCAACCTCGTCACTACGCGCGGTCAAAAATATAATAGGAATATCTTTTAGACTATCAATATCAGCGGCATGGCGAATCTGTTGGCATAGATTTAAGCCATCCCCATCTGGCAGACCTACGTCTAAAATAATAGCGGATAAATCTTGTGACTCAGCATTATCTAAGCTTTGCAGCATCGGCAACACGCTACTGGCGTTATCAAGCCAAGTCATTTGCCAACCCTCACGCTTAGCGGTCACTTGCAACGACATAGCAATGGCCGGATCGTCTTCTACTAATAGGATATGAGTCATAGGATTTTCCCAATTATTTTATTGGCTAAAAGTAGAGAGTTTTTGAAGGTTGCTTGCTGTGTTTTTTGATTGAGCATTGAAAACTCGATATCTAACATCATAAAGCATAGTCATTGTTAGAAGTCTGGTAAAGCTATCCTAGCATGGAAAGCTGATAAAATTATGCATTGAGCAAGCAAAGATTATGAAGAATTTATGGATTAAAATAAGTTTAGTCTAATAGCTCTTAATGCTATAGCGAATGTTGTTTTATTCTAATTCAATTAAGGAGAAAGTATGAGCAGTTATCTAGAGGTAGTCACGGTTGAGCATAACCCGTCGAATAAGCCAATTGATAGAGCGGTGATTTGGCTGCATGGTTTAGGAGCCAGTGGGCATGACTTTGAGCCAGTAGTGCCGCAATTGGGTCTTGATGATGATATGGCGGTACGCTTTATCTTTCCGCACGCGCCGCAAATACCAGTAACAATTAATGGCGGCATGGTGATGCCGGCTTGGTACGATATACTAGAGATGAGCCTCGAGCGTAAAATTGATGTCACTCAAATCGAGCGCTCAGCGCAGCAAATTCGCGATTTGATTCAGCGTGAGATTGAGCGCGGTGTCAAACCTGAGCATATCGTTATCGCCGGTTTCTCACAGGGCGGAGCAGTGGCTTATCATGTGGCGCTGGGCTACCCGCAGCGGTTAGCTGGTCTTATGACTTTGTCGACTTATCTAGCTACTAATGATAATCTTGAGTATAGCGATATAAATAAAGGCTTGCCGATACTTATCGAACACGGCGTACAAGATCCGGTCGTGCCCGTTGTCTTAGGTCAGCAGGCTCAGCAATTATTAAGCGATAAAGGCTACAGCGTTGAATACAATACGTATCCGATGGCGCATCAGGTCTGTATGCCGCAGATTCAAAATATCGGTGAATGGTTAAATAAGGTATTAGCTTAAAGCTCTGTATTCATAGTTCATTAGCTATTGAAAATATGCTAGTAAGCCATATATATAAGTTAGAGTCATTAAGTGAATAAATAAGCTTTGAAGGTAATTATTAACCTGTAACGTAATGTAATAGCTGTCTATTAGCAGTTGAGAAAAAGCTTAAGTTCGCTTATAATACTCAGTCTTATTGGGGATGTTCTGGCTTCGACGCTGGTGATGAAACTCAATGATGCATGTCGAGAGTGTATGTCCTCTCGTAAATCAAACATATATTGTTATAGTCGCAAACGACGAAACTTACGCTCT
>JARIDJ010000061.1 GCA_029267175.1 Psychrobacter sp.
AGATCTGCCAAGTGCCGATGACCTTTACCGAAATGGACAGTGACCCCGGTATGTTCAGTTATCGTACTACCGTTTATAACGACGAGCGCTATCACATGTGTTCAGATGGCTGCCACGATATCTTCGTCGATGAGCCTGAGAAGTATGTGCAAGCTTGGTTACCAGTACAGCAGATATTGCAAGGCAATTGCGGCGGTCCAGAGCTGGAGAAAATCCTTAGCGAATACTACCGCTTTAACGTTGACGTCGATAACATGGATTTTAAAGGTTCTCTTGATGAGAAGAACTGGAAAAAATGGAAAGGCGTTGCTTAATATAAATATATTAAATTAGTCTCAAACTCAAATAGGTAGCTTTATTGGCGTAGGCTGTGGTTTTAGCTCAGCCTATAACAGCCAATAAAGAGTTATGAATTGAACAAATAGTAACAAGGAAATTATTATGGCAGTTACAGCAATCCGCCCGGGTTATACAGGCGAAGTTATGGATAAACAAGCCAACTATGGCGATAACATCTTGGTCTTTATTGGATGGGACGAGCATCTATTGTTTTGTTCAGCGAAAGCTTTTCCATTACCACCGACAATGAGCTTTGCAGATTTTAAAGCTGGCGTATTACCAGAGGGTTTTAATCAGCATCCTGATTTTGAAAATATCAAATGGGATGAAGTTGAGTGGAACCTTAATGGTGAGATGATTACCCCAACGGATGAGCAAACGCTAGAAGAGCTAGGGTTTGATCACAAATCCTTATTGCGTTTCAAGACGCCAGGCCTTAATGGTTGGAAGGGTACTGGGGTATAAAATGTAATTGGAGCATAAAAAGCAACTGGGGTGTAAACCTCAGTTCAATCTATCAATAATTTAAACGACTAGTTTTAATAAATATTGCAATGGAGAGCGATATGTCATATGAAGTCACTATTGAGCCGACCGGCGATGTCATCGAAGTAGAAGACGGTCAAACGGTATTACAAGCGGCTTTGAGGCAAGGGGTATGGTTGCCTTTTGCTTGTGGTCATGGCACTTGTGGGACTTGTAAGGTTCAGGTTTTAGAGGGCTTTGCTGATCTTGGAGAGGCTTCTACCTTTGCACTGATGGAAGTTGAGCGCGATGAAGGCAAGGTGCTGGCTTGCTGCTGTTATCCTGAGTCTGACTTAGTGATAGAAGCTGATATCGATGTCGATCCTGACTTTTTGGGTTATCCGGTAGAGGATTATGTGGCAACGGTTGAGTCAGTGACGCCTTTGTCGCCTACTATTTTAGGCATTCGCTTGCAGTTGGATCGTGATATGCAGTTTCAAGCCGGTCAGTATATTAACTTAAATATTCCTGATGTGGGCACTCGAGCTTTTTCGATTGCCAATCCGCCATCACAATCTAATGTCGTTGAGCTGCATGTGCGCTTGGTCAATGAAGGCAGAGGGACTACTTGGCTACATAATGAGCTTACGGTTGGCGATAGTATTGAGCTATCAGGCCCTTACGGTCAGTTCTTTGTGCGTAGTAGTGATAGCCAAGATATGATCTTTATCGCAGGCGGCTCTGGTCTATCAAGTCCTGAGTCGATGATTATGGACTTACTAGAGCAAGGGGAAACCCGGCAGATTTATCTGTTTCAAGGGGCTAGAAATATTCCTGAGCTTTATCATAGAGAGAAGTTTGAGCAGCTAGCAGCAGAGCATGACAACTTTCATTACATTCCGGCGTTAAGTGATGAAGACACCTTAGGGGAATGGTCAGGTTTTAAAGGTTATGTGAATGATGCAGTTAAATATCATTTCGATGGCAAGTGTTCAGGCCATAAAGCCTATATGTGTGGGCCGCCGCCAATGATTGACGCTACTATCACCACTTTGATGCAAGCGCGTCTGTTTGAGCGCGATATTCACATGGAGCGTTTCTTAACGGCTGCTGATGGCACAGGTGAATCAAGTCGTTCCGCTTTATTTAAACGCATATAACTTTCAATATTAAAACGGATTTAAAATAACACAAAGCCCCAGTTCAAAATTGAACTGGGGCTTTTATTTCACTATAGCAAAGTTTCTAAATTAAACTCTTACGGATAGAGTAACTTTAGATGAGTCATTAGAAGTGAGTTTTTTTAAGTCAGATGTTTATGGATAAGCTGATTAAACACTTGTGGCTGCTCAATATTTGAGATATGTGAGGCGTCAATAGTAGCAAGCCTAGCATTAGCGATATGATCGACCATATATTGACCATCGCTAACGGTAGTAATCGGGTCTTGCTCACCTGCCAGTACAGTGATTGCTACTTCAATATCTTTGAGCTGCTCACGCGTATCAGCCTTTGCCAAAGCTTCACAGCAACTGGCGTAACCTTCAGGACTACCAGCGGCTAGCGTATCAGATAGCTGCTTGATAACAGCCGGATTATTTTCGATAAAGCTTGGAGTAAACCAACGTGACGCTGCGGTATCAGCGATAGGCTTTAGTCCTTGCGCACGTACTAATTGGGCGCGCTCAAGCCAAGCAGCTTCATTACCAATCTTAGCAGCAGTATTACACAGCATTAAGTGGTGAAAGCGCTCAGGATGGTTAATAGCTAGCCATTGACCGGTCATACCGCCCATCGATATGCCACAAAAAAAGGCTTTGTTGATATCTAAATGCTCGAGTAAATCAATGACATCCTGTCCAAGTTGTTCTATGCTATAAGGGCCTTTTGGCGCAGAGGATTGCCCATGACCCCGAGTGTCATAGCAGATGATAAAGTAGGCATTTTGCAACACATCAATCTGCGGCTGCCACATCTGATAGCTGGTACCCAAAGAGTTGGAAAAAAGTAAAGCCGGTTTGTCCTTATCACCAAAAGTAGCGTAGTGTAGAGTGATATCTTTATTGTTAAATACAGGCATAATCGCCGTCCTTTATTTTAATTTATAAAAGCTTTCAATATTAACCATCAATACGCTCGATAATCATTGCAATACCTTGTCCAACGCCAATACACATCGAGCAAATGGCATAGCGCTTGCCAGTATGCTCAAGTTGATTAAGCGCCGTTAGGATGATTCGACCTCCCGATGCGCCTAAAGGATGACCGAGCGCAATAGCGCCGCCATTAGGATTGACCCGTTCGCTATCATCAGGCAGGCCTAAATCACGAGTACAAGCAAGTGCTTGTGCGGCGAAGGCTTCGTTTAATTCGATAACGTCCATCTCATCAAGCGTCAGACCGGTATGCGCAAGTAGTTTCTTCATAGCAGGTGCTGGCGCAAAGCCCATAATACGTGGTTCTACGCCTACTGTGGTAGAGGCTATGATGCGGGCGCGAGGCTTTAAGTTGTATTCTTTAATGGCTTGCTCTGAAGCGATTAAAAAGGCGGCAGCACCATCGTTAATTCCAGAAGCATTACCAGCGGTCACTGTACCATCAGCGCTGACGATAGGACGCAATTTAGCTAATTTTTCAACAGTAGTATTGGGGCGCGGATGCTCATCAGTATCGACAATAATAGGCTCGCCTTTACGCTGCGGGATAGTAACAGGGGCGATCTCATCTACAAAAAACCCTGCCTGTTGCGCTGCTGCAGTGCGCTGTTGGCTACGTAGCGCAAAAGCATCTTGATCGGCGCGGTTGATATTGAATTGCTGAGCAACATTCTCAGCCGTTTGTGGCATAGACTCAGTGCTATATAGTTCGTCAAGCTTTGGATTAACAAAACGCCAACCCATGGTGGTATCTTCGAGCTTTTGATTGCGATCAAAGGCACTATTTGATTTGCCTACGACAAAGGGCGCGCGGCTCATGCTCTCAACCCCGCCTGCGACGATCAAATGAGCTTCACCTGCTTTAATGGCTCGCGCTGCTATGGCGACCGCGTCCATGGAAGAGCCGCATAACCGGTTTATAGTGGTTGCCGGTACTTGATAAGGCATACCGGCTAGTAGTGAGGACATACGGCCAACATTGCGATTATCTTCGCCGCTTTGATTGGCGCAGCCGTAAATAACGTCATCGACTTTTTGCCAGTCGATATTATTGTTACGCTCAATAAGCGCTTTGATAGGAATAGCGCCTAGATCATCAGCTCGTACTGCTGCTAGGCTACCGCCATAACGGCCAAAAGGGGTGCGAATAGCATCAATAATATAGGCATTATTTAAAGTAGGGTTTAAGTCTTCACTAGATTCACTCATCGTAATTATCCCTTCATCATAATTATTATTGTGTTTTAGTAGCATCTATTAATTGCGCGCCAGTTAAAGCTTGCAAGTCAGTAAAGCTTAAATTATCGACCATTTCAGTGACTTCTAAACCTTTATTGGTAACGTCGATCACACACAGATCAGTATAAATACGGTCAACGCAGTTTTTACCAGTGACAGGGTAGCTAAGCTTGCTGACAATCTTTGGCTCGCCTTCTTTGGTCGTATGATTGGTCATCACAAAGACTTTTTTGGCACCCACGGCTAGATCCATAGCACCACCAACCGCTGGTATCGCATCCTCAGCGCCCGTGCTCCAGTTGGCCAAATCACCATTGGCAGCTACTTGAAAAGCTCCTAAAACACAAATATCGATATGACCGCCGCGCATCATGGCAAAAGAGTCGCCATGATGAAAAAAGCTACCACCGTTAAGCATCGTGACATATTCCTTACCCGCATTAATCAGCTCAGGATCCTCTTCACCTTTAGCAGGCGGCGGGCCAAAAGCCAATAAACCATTTTCAGAATGCAGGAACACCTCTTTATCATCAGGTAGGTATTTAGCGATTTTAGTAGGCTGACCGATGCCTAGATTGACATAAGCCCCATCTGGAATATCTTGCGCGGCACGCTGAGCGATTTGGTCGCGTGTTAGTGGCGTATATTTCATTATCACGCTCCTTTATGGATAGCAGAATTTAAATAGCAGTGTTTAGATATAGTCGATACACTTTAAAAATGACATAGCGCTGCTGAGATGAATTTTGTGCAGGCTCGAATGTAAGCAGCACGCCAGCAAAATTTATACCAGCAGCGCGCTTAAATTCATAACAGTTTTACTTTCAACTGACTATAGTAGGACTGTATTTATTTTATATGGCATCGGCTGTAATCTTTGCATGATTAGCATCGGTGCTGACCGTTTTTACTACGTGCTGCACAAAGATGCTAGGGGTAACGATATGCTCAGGATCAAGCTCACCTAGTTCAACGATCTCAGAGACCTGAGCAATAGTAACGTCAGCGGCCATCGCCATGATAGGACCAAAGTTACGGGCAGATTTGCGATAGACTAGATTGCCCCAGCGATCGCCTTTGAAGGCTTTAATTAAGGCAAAATCCGCTTTGATAGGGTATTCAAGAACATAGTCTTTGCCATCGATGTGACGAGTCTCTTTACCTTCAGCCAGTAAAGTCCCAAAGCCAGTTGGGGTATAGACCGCACCAAGCCCCATGCCAGCTGCTTGAATACGGCAGGCCAGATTGCCCTGCGGTACTAGCTCAAGCTCTATCTTGCCAGCATGATAGAGCTCATCAAATACCCAAGAATCAGCTTGACGCGGAAAGGAGCAAATAATCTTACGTACCGCGCCAGTCTTAAGTAATTTGGCCAGTCCATGATCGCCATTACCGGCATTATTATTAATAATGACTAAGTCTTTAACGCCCAAATCTATAAGTCCGTCAATAAGCTCAGCGGGCTGACCTGCAGTACCAAAGCCGCCAATCATAATCGTCACGCCGTCTTTTATTTGACTCAGAACCTCAGTCATACTTTTTTCGGCTTTATTTATCATAGTTAGACCCTATCTTAGACCTTATAAAATCGTTAGAAGACTTTCGTTAGCGAAGCTCTTATTACTTCGCCCTCAAAAGTATCTTTATTTGAGTACTCTTTATATAGCGCTATATCACCGCCTAATAGATTGGGCGGTGAAAAATAGCCCATAGATAAGCCTAAAGCGTTTCTTTCCTCGTCGCCATCACCAGTCTCAAAAGTGTTATAACCGACCAAACCAACATCTAGCAAGCCATAACTTTTGCTCAAACCCCATTCAATAATAAGCTCATCTTCAAGATTATTACCGTTTGGCATCTCATAACGACTCAAAGCGCTGAGGTTAATATCACCTTGTTGATTGAGTTTGAGGTTACCGCCAAGGGTGAGCATGACCGAATCATAACCTTTGCCCGGGCTTGCAAATCGATTACTATCATAGTCGCCAGTTTCCGCCCAGTAACCAACACCAGTGACCGCATCCCATCTATCGCCGTGCCAGCCTAATACGCCGCCCACATACAGATCGCCTAAACCTGTGCGCTCATCAATATCTTGACCGCCGACTTTTAGATCGGTTTTTATTAGCGGCACAATAGCTTCCAATGCCAAGTCGCCGCCTAGTATCTTTTGCGGCGTTACCCATATGGCGCGGCTAGCCAGAGCGGTAACGCTAACTTCGCTATCAGATGGCAAGGCTTCGTTTTCATCAGCGTTATAATTGACGATATAGCCTTTGTAATAAACCCCAGAAGGCGGTACTACGCTTGCTTTGATCCCTTCAATACCTGGCACATAGTGCGAGTCAGAAGCATAAACAGTCAATGATAAGCTAGAGCCGATCGTGAGTAAGATAGTTTTAAGCACAGTGATTTTCATAGAACATCCTTGTTCGTATTTTATTTCATAAATTAAGCTTGATACTACAACTGGTGTAATATCAAGCCGCTTTATAACGTATTAAAAAGTAAAGTTTGATAATAGATTGGGATCAGATCTACGAATGACTAAGCTTGAGCGCGGCGACGTTCGACTTCTGCCCCTTGCACATCAGACTTAGTGTTTTTTAATAAATGAAAGTCAAAGTCGATAGATGCATAAGGCTTATCAAGGCCTTTTTCTTTGAGCTTATCAGCGTCATCAATCATAGTGACTTCGGGTACTAAGCCTTCACGACTGGCAAAAGCAAAGTCGTCCCATAGATACTCGTCGCCATCGATATTGATCTGCGTAGTCAGTTTACGCATGCCATCGGCGCTAGCAAAGAAATGGATATGAGCAGGGCGATTACCATGACGTCCTAGCGCGCTCAACACTTTATCAGTCATACCGCCTGGTGGTACTGAATAGCCTAGAGGCACAATACTACGGAAGGCATATTTACCATTCTCATCAGTAATGATAGACCGGCGTAGATTAAAGTCAGACTGCGACTCATCAAAGAAGGAATAATTGCCTAGAGTATTGGCATGCCAAACTTCAACTTTAGCATTAGGAAGAGCGTTGCCATCTTCGTCGTAGACGACCCCTTGCATAAATAAGACGGTACCTTCTTTGTCTTCGGTGCCATCATCAAGCCGAGCAAAGCCATGTTCTTCTGGTGCGCCAGCGACATATAAGGGACCTTCAATAGTACGTATGGTGCCACCTTCAAGACCTGCCGCTTTCATATCCTCTTCGATCATCAGATCCATAAAATGATCAAAACCTAAGCCGGGTGATAACAGACCTGCTTCTTTACCCAAGTCGCCGATGTATGATACACCGCTCCAATACTCGTCAGCTGTGATATGCAAGTCGTTAATGGTTTTCATCAAATCGGTCACGATGCGCAGAGTAATCTCTTGTACGCGTGGATTCACTTGTTCAGGAAAATCGATTTTGCCTTTGACGAATTTTTCAGCCAATGCTTCTATTTGCTTGTGTTCCATGTCTCTCTCCTTGTTGAGGACTATCTGGTTAATAAAGATGATATCAAGCGACCTTGCTCAATATTTTGGGTTATTTAAAGGTTAATCTAACTATCATCACTACGTATAGAGGAGGGATGACGCAATAATGGTGTAACCTGAACTTTCATATAAGGATAAAGAGGTAGCGACATCATGATATCGTGCAGCTCTTCATTACTCTCAACATCAAAGATACTAAAGTTAGAATATTCGCCAGCCAAGCGCCAGATATGACGCCATTTACCTTGTTCTTGCAGTTTTTGCGATAGCGATTTTTCAGTCGCTTTGAGCTCAGCTACTTTATCGGCATCCATATCATTAGGTATTAACACATCCATTCGTACGTGATATAGCATCGTTATTTCCTTATTGGTTTTAGATGATTATTATTTGCTATAGTGAATTCAGTATAAAAACGATACAGCGGAACTGGGATGAATTTTGCGCAGCCTCTGTCAGCGTAGACACAGCACGCAAGTAAAATTTATACCAGTTTCGCGCTGAAATATAATGTATCTATTTTATTTAGGATCAACTATATTAAGTTTTTTCGGTAGCAAAATATTGTTGCCGGCTTGCAGCTACTGCTGAGAGTAGACTGCGCTCTGCATAGTGATAAATTTTGTCTTTATCTACTTCTATCCCTAGTCCAGGAGCTGTCGGCACTGTAAGTCCGTAATTATGGTACTCAAGCGGACGAGTTAAAATATCATCGGTCAGCAATAAAGGCCCAAAAAGCTCAGTATCAAAATTCAAACTAGAATAAGTAGAGAACACATGAGCCGATGCAGCAGTGCCAATAGGACCCTCTAACATGGTGCCGCCGTATAGCTCTATTCCTGCCAGCTTTGCCATTTGCCCGATAAGACAAGCCGCTTTTAGTCCGCCCGCCTGATTGATTTTGACCGCAAAAACATCAGCGCAATGATCGGCCGCTAACCGAAAAGCATTTTGTGGGTCTTGAACGATCTCATCGGCCATAATAGCCACTTCAAAATATTCTTTTAGACGTTTAAGCCCTGCCTGATTGCGCATCGAGATCGGCTGTTCTATCAAATCTATCCCGCCATCTTGCAGACGTTTGATAGCGCTCATCGCCTCAAGCTCTGTCCATGCTTGATTGACATCGACTGTGACACGGTACTCTGGTATGGCTTGTTTAATAGCTAATACGTGAGCAATGTCTTCATCGATAGGGTTGCTACCGATTTTTAGCTTAAATATTCGATGCTTTTTTTGAGCAATCATCTGCTTAGCTTCACTGATATCCTTAGCAGTATCACCGCTAGCAAGGGTCCACGCTACTTCAAGCTCATCACGAACCCGGCCACCTAATAATTCGCTGATCGGTATGCCAAGACGTTTGCCTTCGATATCGAGTAATGCGGTCTCAATAGCACATTTTGCAAAGCGGTTACCGCTGATATGCTGGTTCAATAGCTGCATAGCTTTGGCAGTAGAAGTGGGAGCTTCTTTTAGGAGCAATGGGGTAAAGTAAGTGTCGATATTAGTCTTGATACTATGTGGACTCTCTTCAGCATAATTGAGCCCACCAATAGTCGTCGCTTCGCCCCAGCCCTCAAAACCATCTGCTGTTTGGATATGAACTAACACCAAAGTCTGCTCTCTCATTACCGTACAGGCCAACTTATGCTCTCGAATAGTTGGTATTGGCACCAGCAATGTAGTAATTGAACGAATCATATCTATTCTTACCCTTTGGTCATTAATTCCCTATGCTTGCTATTAACTATAGGTTTTATGCATGGGCTTGTCTAAGACCTTATTTAACGATGTTTAATACCTTTTAGGTATAATATAAGGAGTCATCTAGTTTTTAGCTTCATATAATCACGCAAGAATATAATCTTATAACGTACATTTACACGGTCATTATGAGGGTTTAGTCGTTTTGCTAAGATATCAGTAAAAAGGGTAGGATATGGAACTTAGACATTTACGTTACTTTGTGGCAGTCGCTGAAGAGAAAAGCTTTAATAAAGCGGCTGAGCGTCTCTTTATCTCACAGCCGCCGCTGAGTCGGCAGATAAAACAGTTAGAAGAAGAGATGGGAGTGGTATTAATAGATAGAGATCAGCGCCCACTTAAGTTGACCGAAGCTGGGGTGTTTTTTTATGAGCATGCCACTCAGATTCTTAAAAAATCTGATAATCTGCGAGCGATGACCATGCGTAAAGGGGTCTTTGATGGCTCTTTATCGATAGGTTTTGTCGCCTCAATATTATATGGTACCTTGCCAAAAGTAATCTCACGCTTTCGTAAAGTTCATCCCAATATTGAAATCAAATTGCATGAATTAAACTCTTGGCAACAGACGCAGGCGCTCACTAACGGTAAGATAGATGTGGGGTTTGGGAGGCTGTTCTTTGAGGACGCTTCGGTCAGACGTATTTTACTCAGAGAGGAGAGTTTGATGGTTGCCGCTCCTATCGATCATCCTATTATGCAACAAAAACGTAGCAGTATAACGATCGCTGACTTAAGTGATGAGAATTTATTATTATATCCAAAGGCACCGCGGCCTAGCTTTATTGATTATGTTCTGGGTTTATTTGAGGAGCGCAATATTGAGCCAAGCTCTTTTTCAGAAGTTAGTGAGTTACAGGTGGCCTTAGGGTTAGTAGCCGCTGGAGAGGGCGTAACTATTGTGCCAAGAGCGCTAAAGAATCTACGAGGTACCGAGATTGGCTACCTTCCGTTTGAAGATGGCTTGTTGACCTCACCTGTGATCATGAACGTTCGTCATTTTGATAAGTCGGATTTACTAAAAACGCTACTGGAGGTGACCTATCAGATCTATGAGGAAGAAGGGTTTGTCTATCAGCGCGAGGAGATTTAAATAGAGTGATCTTGTTACCTTTTAATTTTAGTAAAGTTAATAATTAGGGAAGAAAAATGCAGAATTTTCATTATAAAGGGTTGCCAGTCGAGGTTTATTTTGGTTTAGGTCAGTCCGCGCAAGTAAAAGATATTTTGCTCGAACAGGGCTATCAAAGGGTTTTAGTCATTACTACGCCTAGTCAAGCAAAAGCAGGACAAAAGCTAACAAACAAACTAGGAGATATATCCGTCGGTGTCTATCCGCATGCGGTTATGCACGTGCCGATAGCCATTGCCGATGAAGCGGTAGCGTACGCTCAACTGCATAAGGTAGACTGCTGTCTGGCTTTAGGCGGTGGCTCTACTATTGGACTTGCCAAAGCGATTGCCTTACAGACGCATTTACCGATAGTCGCTATACCGACCACCTATGCCGGTAGTGAGATGACAGCTATCTATGGCATGACTGATAACCATCATAAGACCACTGGGAAAAACAACTGCGTACTGCCAAAGATGGTGATTTATGATCCAGAATTGAACCTAACCTTACCCGCGCAAGTTTCAGCTTGTTCAGGTATGAATGCTATGGCGCATGCTATAGAAGCATTATATGCAGAGGATAAAAACCCAATTATTAGTCTGATGGCCATTGAGTCTATTCAAGCCCTAAAGTCTGCCTTACCTATAATCGTCAAAGATATTAGCAATATCTCCGCACGGCAAAAAGCAAGCTATGGCGCTTGGCTGGCAGGCGTTTGTTTGGGCTCAGTAGGTATGGCGATGCATCATAAAATTTGTCATGTCTTGGGCGGTACTTTTAATTTACCTCATGCCGAGGCGCACGCTATTATCCTTGCGTACTCCGTACATTATAACCGCCATGCTGATAGTGAAGCGATGGATAGATTGGCTATGGCATTAGCAGTGGATAGTCGCGAAAAATTGGGTTTGGCAATTTATCGTCTGAACCAGTCTTTGGGTATTAAGATGGCACTCAAAAATATTGGTTTACCTAAAGAGGGTCCTACTAAAGTGGCACAAATGGTTGGTGATAGTCCTTATTATAATCCGCGTGACTATAATTATCAGGAGCTAAAAGAGTTGCTAGAAAAGGCTTATGAGGGGTTGCCTCCTGCTTAACCATAATCTAATTGCTAAAGCTTATAAATTACAGTCCCAAAGCAATCTCTCTAACTATAAAAAGTTAAACCCTTGCAAGGCGTAGATTGCAAAGGCTATTTTTAGTTATTAATCAACCACAGTCTAACCATAACGACCAGCGATATAGTCCTCAGTCGCTTTTTGTGCTGGATGGGTGAATATCTGATCAGTCTCACCCATCTCGACCATATCGCCCAAATACATATAAGCAGTGTAATCGGAGACGCGGACCGCCTGCTGCATATTATGCGTCACCATAGCAATAGTATAATCGTTTTTTAAATCGCTAATTAATTCCTCAATCGCGCCAGTAGAGAGTGGATCAAGGGCTGAGGTTGGCTCATCTAACAGTAAAACCTCAGGTTTTGTGGCTACCGCGCGAGCGATACAAAGCCTTTGCTGTTGACCGCCTGACAAAGATAGACCTGAGGCTTTTAGCTTGTCTTTGACCTCCAGCCATAACGCTGCTTTTTTTAGCGCCCACTCGACACGCTCATTCAGCTCTTCTTTGCTAAGCCTTTCATAAAGACGCACGCCAAATGCCACATTGTCATAGATAGACATTGGGAAAGGGGTGGGCTTTTGAAACACCATGCCGACTTGTGCCCGCAGCAAATTGACATCTATATCTTTGGCGAGAATGTTTTGGTTATCAAGCATGATTTGACCTTCAGCGCGCATGCTAGGATACAAGTCATACATACGATTGAAGGTACGTAGCAGTGTTGATTTACCGCAGCCTGAGGGACCAATAAAAGCGGTGACCTGTCTCTCTGGAATATCGATAGTGATGTTTTTTAATGCTTGAAAATTATCATAATAAAAATCTAAGTTACGAATAGCTATTTTGGCAGGCGGAGTATTATGAGAGATGCCTGCCATGGTTTGCTTGATAAAATGGTCGACGCTTGGCTGTTTATACGGATTATGGCTATACATCACCTCGTCTAGTAAGCTGCGTTTGCTACTTGTATTTGTCATCTGGCCAAGCGCTTTTCTCTCTAATACCTCGGTCATCATATTATCCTATTGTTTCAAATTTTAAAGGTTAAGCTTTCAAATAAGTATGTTGTTTTTAGCTATTAGCCATGTTCATTATTGGTTTTAAATTATTGACGGTAATCTTTACCGCCGATAAAGCGCGCGATAACATTTAACAATAATACGCTCATAGTAATCAGTAGCGCCGCCGCCCAAGCCAGCGTATGCCAATTATCATAAGGACTCATGGCAAACTGATAAATGGTATTGGGAAGATTAGCCATAGGCCCGCTCATATCGGTGCTAAAGTATTGATTGTTTAAGGCGGTGAATAATAAGGGTGCGGTCTCACCAGTAATACGCGCAAAAGCCAGCAGCACACCAGTCGTCAGACCGGCTTTGGCCGCTTCAAGCGTCACGGTACTGACCAGCTTCCATTTGGGCGTACCTAGAGCATAGGCGGCTTCGCGCAGGGTGTTGGGCACTAGCTTTAGCATATTTTCTGTGGTGCGCACCACAATAGGAATGACAATCAGCGCCAATGCCAAAGCGCCGGCCCAGCCCGAAAAGCTTTGCCCCTTGACCATTAGCGCATAAACGAATAAGCCGATCACAATCGATGGCGCGGATAATAAAATATCGTTTAAAAAGCGAGTGACTTTGCCAAGCAGACTGCCATTACAGAATTCCGCTAAATAAATACCCGCCATCATGCCGACTGGCGCTCCAATCGCTAATCCTGAACCTGCCAGTAGCACTGAGCCGACAATGGCGTTACGCAGACCACCTTCACCCATTGGCGGCGGCGTATCTGCCATAAATACTGGCATCGCAACTAACCCTTGCAAGCCCTCAACGAATAGCGTCGCTAAGATCCAAATGAGCCAAAACAAACCAAATATCAGTGCGGATGCGGCAAAAGCGAGTCCCAATTTATTAATAAAACGGCGGCGGTTATATAGCTGTTTATCATAACGATTCACAAAGCTTAACGTCGGCTGGCTGGTCTGCGCTGTTTGCGTATTTAAATATCTATTATTGTCTATCACACTCATGAGTTAAATCCCTGCCTTTTGGTCGATACGCATCAGCATTAGCTTAGCTATCGATAGCACCACAAAGGTAATTACAAATAGTATTAAGCCTAAATGTAGTAAAGACGATAAGTGTAGCTCACTAGAGGCTTCAGCAAACTCGTTGGCCAGTGCTGAGGTAATGGTTACTCCAGAGGTGAAGAGACTAGGGCTAATATTGAAAGCATTGCCAATCAAAAAAGTCACCGCCATAGTCTCGCCAAGCGCCCGACCCAAACCCAAAATCACTCCGCCCACCACACCCGCTTTGGTATAAGGTAAGATGATTTTGCACATCACCTCCCAAGTGGTGGCGCCCATGCCATAGGCCGATTCTTTTAGTAGGTCTGGCACCACCGAGAAGACATCGCGCATGGTCGCGGCAATAAAAGGGATAATCATAATCGCCAGTATTAACGAGGCGGTAAAGATGCCTAAACCCATCGGCGCTCCTACAAAAAACTTGCCGATAACAGGTAGCGGGCTAATATTTTCAATAAACCAAGGTTGAATGTGATTACCAAAAAAGGGTGCAAATACAAACAATCCCCACATGCCATAAATGATAGAGGGAATGCCTGCCAGCAGCTCAATGGCAATACCCAAAGGCTTTTTTAAAAAGTTGGGGCATAGCTCGGTCAAAAAGATAGCAATCCCAAAACTGATGGGTACGGCAAGGCAAATAGCGATAAAGGAGGTAACCAGCGTACCGTAAATAGGCGCAAGCGCACCGTATTGCTCATTTACCGTATCCCAGTTGTTGCTGGTATAAAAGCCCAAACCAAACTCGGTGATACTCGGCCAAGCTCCGACAATTAACGACAGCATAATGCCGCCAAGCGACAATAGCACTAATAGTGCAAAAGCTTTGGTCGCATTGACAAATATCGCGTCATAGCGTTTTTGTTTTGCCAGTTGCGATTTTAGATCTGCCATAACAGCCTCTATTTTCTAAGCGGGTTAAGTCTTGAATTATTGGGCAGGACTAGCGCTAGTGATATAAATAGGCTTGCCTTCGCTATCTACCACCTCGTTCCATTTTGCTTTAAATAAAGCCACGGCAGTATCCGAGAAGGGCACATAGTCTAAGGCAAGAGCATCATCGCCGCCTTGGCTATAAGCCCAATCAAAAAACCTCAATACGCCTGCCACTTGTTTGGCATTCTCAGGCTGCTTATGCACTAAGATAAAAGTTGCCGCAGCGATGGGCCAGGCTTGCTCGGTCTCAGAGTTGGTAATGACTTTATAAAAGCCTGCTTGCTGAGACCAGTCGATGTCACCGGCGGCGGCAAATGTTTGCGCAGAAGGTTGCACTATATTGCCGGCGGCGTTCTTCAGCGCCACGTGTGCCATGCCGTTTTGCTTGGCATAAGCGTATTCGACATAACCGATAGAGTTATTCATGCGTGTTACATAGCTTGAAACGCCCTCGTTCCCTTTGCCGCCCGCACCAGTTGCGGAGGTTGGCCATTTCACGGTTTTATCGACGCCGACATTAGTGCTCCAAGCGCTTGAGACTTTAGCCAGATAATCGGTAAAGTTAAACGTCGTGCCCGAACCGTCTGAGCGAAAGACCCTGGTAATAGCCGCATCAGGAAGGCTTAGATCAGGGTTCATAGCGACAATGGCAGGATCATTCCAGTGACTGATTTTGCCTAGATAGATATCAGCTAGCATCGCGCCATCTAACTTTAATTGCCCAGGCTTAATACCTTTGATATTGACGATAGGCACCACGCCGCCGATAATCGTTGGGAATTGAATCAAGCCAGCTGCGTCTAACTCATCTGGCGTCATTGGCGCATCGGACGCGCCAAAATCAACCGTTTTTGCGACGATTTGTTTGATACCACCCGATGAACCAATCGACTGATAGTTCACTTGACCGCCAGTTGCTTTATGATAGGCATCTGACCATTTAGCATAGATAGGCTGCGGGAAAGA
>JARIDJ010000086.1 GCA_029267175.1 Psychrobacter sp.
TCTAGTTAACGAAATGGTGGCTCGAGGCAGGATCGAACTGCCGACACACGGATTTTCAATCCGTTGCTCTACCTACTGAGCTATCGAGCCGTCTTCGTTAAGGTCGCTATTAAACTAAATATCAGCCTTGCTGTCAAGTTGTTTTTGCTTTTTTATGCTAAATAAGCCAATTTAATTTATAAATCAGCTTTTCACTCGTAATAGCTCGTACTCGCTCATAATCTGATGAATATCTTTATCGACAGGGACGAATTGTCTTACGCCTTTTTTGACTTCCGCATCGTAGACCAGTTTTATAAATTTGGCATCGATAGCACGGCCGCGATTTTGCTCATGTACGGTTAGATATTGCAAACGCTTAGCATCTGTTTGCCCGTCATCAAAGCAGCACACGGCGGCGATAGGCTTATCGTTAAACATACCCACATATAGATACTGTCCACGCTTAAACCCTTGCTCAATAATCCCTAATACTTCCTCGCCACTAGGCTGATTATCATCACTATCATAAAGCGCATGCAATCGCTCGGCAAGCTCATTCTCGCGAGCAGGTTTTTCGATTAAAGGCGCGTTTAAGTCATTAATAGCTATGGCTTCTAAAGGCATAATGAGGTCCAAGTTTTATAAAGTGTCATAGTAAGAGGTTGATTGGAAATACTAAACTCACTATTTTAGCAGAATAAGGCAAATATGTGCGTGCTTTACCGTCCTGCCATAGCCGTTATGGCAGCGTTTTGCTATGATATCAGTAATCCAAAACCCTCTGATACAGACACCCTTTATTTATTGAGAGTAGCTATGAGTACTGATTCAAAATTGAACCCTGATCTAAATTTATATGGTCGTCCAGTTCGTACCGCCACTGTTGAGCGTAACACCGCTGAGACCCAAGTCACTTGCAGCGTCAATCTAGATGGCACCGGTCAAGGGGTGGTCGATACAGGCGTACCATTTTTGGATCATATGATCGATCAAATCAAGCGTCACGGCCTGTTTGACTTAGATATCAAATGCACGGGCGACACCTTTATTGACGATCACCATAGCGTTGAAGATACCGGTATTACTTTGGGACAGGCTTTCCATAAAGCTCTCGGTGATAAAAAAGGCATTCGTCGTTATGGGCACTTTTATGCGCCACTTGATGAGTCGCTCACTCGCGCGGTGGTTGATTTATCAGGCCGTCCAGGGCTGCATATGGACATTCCTTTCACCCGCTCGCATGTCGGTACTTTCGATGTGGACTTATTTAGCGAGTTCTTCTATGGTTTCGTCAATCACTCATGGATGACGGTACATTTGGATAACCTAAAAGGCAAAAACAGCCATCACCAAATCGAATCAACCTTTAAAGCCTTTGCTCGCGCCCTACGTATGGCTTGTGAATATGATGAGCGCGCGCTGAATACCTTGCCGTCGACTAAAGAGGCGTTTTAGATGAGTCGAACTACCAAAATTGCTCTATTAGATTATGGTATGGGCAACTTGCATTCCGTCAGCAAAGCTTTATCGCTAGTCGGTAGCGAGGTAGCCATTACTAACGATCCAAAAGTTGTCGCTGCTGCCGATAAAATCGTCTTCCCCGGTGTCGGAGCCATGCGCGATTGTATGATAGGCATGCATGATGCCGGAATTGATGACGTCGTACGCGCTGCTATCTTTAATAAGCCAGTTATGGCGATTTGTGTCGGTATGCAGGCGCTATTTGAGCGCTCTGCTGAGAATGGTGGCACGGCTTGTTTAGGTATCTTAGACGGCAGCGTAGAAGCTTTTGATCCGATGTGGATTGATGAGCAAGGCGCAACGATTAAAGTGCCGCACATGGGCTGGAATACTATTAGTGATATGGATTTATCACATCCGTTATGGACGGGTATAGAAAATAAGGCGCATTTTTACTTTGTGCATAGTTATTATTGCGCGCCTACGGATCACTCCCAAGTCGCTGCCGTTTGTGATTATGGTCAGCCGTTTTGCGCAAGCATCATTAAAGATAACCTATTTGCTACCCAGTTCCATCCAGAAAAGAGCCATACCGCTGGCTTGCAGCTGCTAAAGAACTTTGTAGAATGGGAAGTGTAATCAGCTAAGTGCTACTAGGATAAATTTTGTGCAGCCTCTGGAGTGCGAAGCGCACAGCAAGCAAGGAAAATTTGTACCAGTAGCACGACACTATAACCGTATTGACAAACGTATCGACTTTATTTCGATTTGACTATAATGTGAAGCGCTAGGGTAAGTGGGCGAAAGTGTTGCTTACCCTTTTATTATTTTTTATGAGCTATTTTTAGCTCTCCTATGCAGGAAAATCAGTGGACTTCTCAACCTTTAAAATGAACATCATTGAGACAACCGGTCTTGCTAAGGACGCTTTGCATATCTACGTTGGTGTTAGTGTTTACTTGCTTTGTTTATTTATCTTACGTCCCATTATCAAAAAACAAGGTATCCGCTCAACCCTTGCTTTGCTAATCGTCATTGGCATCGCTTTACTAGGCGAGTATTTTGATAATCGCCATATTATAGTGCCAAAAGGCCTAATGGCTTTGGAGGGCTCTGATATAAAAGCCAGCATTCATGATCTGATTAATACGTGCCTGTTGCCTTTGGTGCTCTACGCTTTAGCTATATGGACAGCAATTTTTCAGCCTACCGCATCCTCTAATAAGCTGTTAAAAAAACGAATCTAGCTTTTTTAACCGCTTTAATATTTTTCAGATATTTATTCTGCACTTACAAAGCTTACGAAATATAAAAACTCTCCTCTATTTAACGCTCCCTCGTTTTGTTACTTTATTCTCGACAATAGCCAAATCGATATAGCTATCAGATTAATCGATTGAGCTATCTATGACTATAAATAATAAAAAACCTATCAAAAAGGAGACGTTATGAACATGCAAGATCTTTTAGACAAAGCCAAAAATACTGTAGGTAAGGCTAAAGACACCTTGGGCTTAGAGCCACAAGAAGTCGAGGCAGGGATCTATATTCCCTCAAAGTCCTCACTAAAAATAGCCGCGCCAAATAATACCAATTACGACAATACCGAGTACGATACGCCTTATACAGGCAATAAAAAAATCATGATGGTCTGTACCGAGCAGCAATACATGACTATGGAGAATGGCAATAAATTCGATACCGGTAATCATCCGGTGGAGATGATGGTGCCGTTATTACATTTCAAAAAAGCAGGCTTTGAAGTTGACGTCTTTACGCCGACAGGTGAGCCGGTAAAGGTCGAGCAATGGGCGATGCCAAAGGATGATAAAGACGTCAAGGCAATCTATAGTGAGTACGAGTCTAAGCTAAATAACCCTAGAAGTATCGCAGGCTTTGTCGCTAATGATATAGCAGATGGCAACGAGGAGTATGCTGCGATCTTTATCCCCGGTGGTCATGGCGCGATGCTGGGTTTGCCTGAAGATAATAACCTCGGCGAATTGCTACGCTGGGGTCACGACAAAGATTTATTTGTCTTAGCGATTTGTCATGGGCCAGCAGCTTTATTAGCCGCTAATTTAGCAAGTCCTGATAGCTCAAATGCAGACGATAACACTAAGCGCGACTTTATCTTTAAAGGTTATAAAATGGTGGCGTTTCCGACTGTTATGGATAAGCAAATGCCTAAGTTGGGTTATTTGCCGGGTACGATGCCATGGTATTTTGCCGAAAAGCTAGAAGATTTAGGCGTTACCATTACTAATAAACTGGCCTCAGGACAGACACATCAAGATAGAAAGCTGATCTCAGGTGATGGACCATTAGCGGCGAATGAGTTTGGTAAAATCAGTGCTAAGGCTTTGCTAGAAGAGCTTTGCTAGACAGTTTTATTACGGTCGTAGCATAAAAAAACGGACTCTTGAATAGTCCGTTTTTCTGTCTTTGCTGTTATATCGAACTCAAAAAATAGGGTGAATAATATTCAACTGGTTTAGCTTTTGTATGGTGCGCCCCGCGCACCGATAAAGATTAATAGCTTATAATTGGCGCGATGGAGTCCACCCTACGCCTACTTTAGTTTTTACGGACTCACTTAGCCTCATCATATAACCCACGAACCACTTTACCAATCACCGCAATTCCTTTCTCCAAAGTGTCTTCATCGGCGGCAATACTCATACGAATACACTCATGCGCGTGCTTATAGTCGCTGACATCGACGCCGGGGAAGAAATACTCACTCGGCACGATAAGCGTGCCTTTTTCTTTGAGAGTTTCATACAGCTCAGAGGTACTAATCGGCAAGTCCTTAAACCATAACCATAAAAATATCGCGCCCTCAGGCTTATGAATGACTAGCGGATAATCGCCTAATGCTTCTTTTAACAATCGTACTGCGGTAGTCGCTTGCTGCTGATAAAAGGGCTTGATAACGTCATCGGAGAGTTGCTTGATTCGATCATCCTCTACCAGTGGCGTCGCAATCGCCGCGCCAAAGCGTGTCGGTGCTAGATTCACCACCGCATTCATGGCGCTTACCGCTTCGATCACCTCGCTATCGGCGACGATAATACCCGTACGCATACCGGGCAGACCAATCTTTGATAAGCTAAAACAAAGAATAGTATTGTTATCCCAATTCAGCGTCACGTCAGAATAAATGATATTCGGGAAGGGCATACCGTAGGCATTATCGATAATTAATGGTATCTCATAGCGTTTAGCAATCTCAGCTAATCGTGCCATTTCCTCATCGGTCAGCACGTTACCCGTTGGATTGGTCGGACGTGAGCAGCAAATCGCGCCAATACGACCTTCTTTCAAAGCGGGTAAGTTCTCTAATGCCTCAAAATCCACCCGATACTTAAAAAATCCGTCCTCGCCATCATGAGTCACTTCATCGATATGCGGCAATACCGCGGCAAAATGCTGACCTTCGACATGCACATCACTATAGCCGATATATTCAGGCGTTAGCGGTAGCAGAATAGATTTGTCTACCGACTGGCTTTTATCATCACTGAACGCACCACCAAATAGGTTAAACAAATAGAAAAAAGCATTTTGCGAGCCATTGGTTAAAGCGATATTTTCGGCGCTCAAATTCCAATCATAATGACGATTAAAGAAGCTGACCAAAGCCTCGATAAAAGCGGCATCACCCTGCGGATTAGAATAATTCGCCATGCTGATAATTGAGGTGCTATTCGCTTCGCCTGTATCGTTATCATTGCCAAGCTCTCGATAAGTCTGCAAAAACAGCTCATTCACCGCCTCAATCTTGGCAGGATTACCGCCGCCTAGCATATTGACTGGCTGATCGCTTTTTAGCGCATCGCCCAAGTCATCCATGAGTTGCGAGATACCAGTAGGCTGGGTAAATTTCTGACCGAACTTTGAGAATTTCATAAGAGTACCGTGAGGCTAATGAGGGGTAGGAGTTATTTGCGTGCAAAGTGGCGCTATTATAGCAAATGCGAGGTACGGGTATAAGCGTAATAAAAAAACGCCCTCTAAATCAATAGCGAGCGTTTTGGGTTTGCTGTTTTAGGGGCTTAGGGTTTTGGAGCTGATCCTGCTTTTTGCTTATAGTTGGCAGTCTGTGGCGCACAGCACCTAAACACAGTAGCGTTCCAACATTCGAGCGACCACTTCTGTGCAAGATGCTGTAAGCGCCACAGCCTACCAAGCTACCGCTGCAATCAGGGCTAAACCGCCTCCCAAGTCGACTATTGATACTTGATTAAAGCTCTTTTATTGTCAGATTTGGTGTAGGGTGGTGTTAGGCTTGTCAAATTTTCGTAGAAAATGAAGTCAAGACGTAACCCACCGAATAAGTTAAGCACTACTATTATTCTATTCTCCAGTATTAAATGTAATTTGATTAGTTATGCTCTAACTAACGCATCTTGCGCCTAATATCACTAAATCTTTGTTTTACATGATACATATTACTTGACAATAATAGGGAATTATTTAAAAATATATATGCATCTAGGTTTAGCTTAGGTGGTTGAATATGTAAACTTACGGATAAAC
Source organism: Psychrobacter sp. (assembly GCA_029267175.1). Classification (GTDB taxonomy): domain Bacteria; phylum Pseudomonadota; class Gammaproteobacteria; order Pseudomonadales; family Moraxellaceae; genus Psychrobacter. The sequence goes on from JARIDJ010000086.1 coordinate 5,986, forward strand.
GTCCCAAATGACCATTCTAACGTTAGAATGCTAATTTGTGCCGCTTCATAATCATTTGTTAGGTATACAACCAGTATATTTATCAGAGTTAGTAGGTTGAGCATATCACGTTTCCTCATACATGTGACGACTGTAGAAAGAGGAGGTCGTTTCTCTGATACTAGAAAGCGGCTGTAGACTTTTGAGGGGTACTTCAAGTGAAGTTAAGGATTATACAGTCATCTGACCCTCATAAGTTGGCAATAAACTAATGACATTAGTAAATAAAAAATTTTTCCAAGATAAGCAAGATAAGCGCAACTATTTACACTTTGATAAAAAGTGTTCGTCTGCTTTTTTATATAGTTATATTACCAACCCTTCCAATATTATTCAGCATTCATTTTTCCCTTTTATATCTTGTAACTTAAACAATAGAATAATAAAAAAAGGTTATATACGTATTACAAAAGCGAAAAGCTGTCCTATAAAAGGATATATACCTCCTACGCCAGTTTTTAGGCCTCTATTCTACTCACCTAGTATTATTCAGCACTCTCACTATCCTTTCATTTCCTATAAAAAAGCAAAAAAATATGCGGTAAAAAGTAATAAGGTTAGATTAATAAATTACGCTTGTCACTTAGATAGCGCTATATATTCTTACTATACTGAATCGCTAAGACCTCATTACGAAGATATTCTTATAAAAAATAATTTAGAAGATACAGTTCTAGCATATAGAAAAATAGAGAGAACCATCGATAACAAGATTGTATCTAAATGTAATATTCATTTTAGTAAAGATGTCTTTTCTATTATTTCTCAAAAGAGAGATTGCATAGTACTTTGTTTTGATATTTCAAAGTTTTTTGATAATCTTGACCATCAAATTCTTAAAGAGAATTGGTGCTCCTTGTTAGATGTAGAGCATTTGCCAGAAGATCACTACAAGGTTTATAAGTCTCTTACCAAATTCGCAAGTATAGATAAAGAATTACTCTATAAAGAGTTGGGGTTGTCTTTAAACTCCAAGACTTTATACAAACGACACGAAAAACTTTGTAATCCTAAGGAATTTCGTAGTCGAGTGAGAGGTAAAGGACTTATTAGAACTAACCATGCTTCAAAAGGTATACCTCAAGGATCTGCGTTAAGTGGATTCTTATCAAACGTATATATGTTAGAGTTTGATAAAAAGATTAAAAAATACTTGAAAAGTATTAATGGCTTTTACTTTAGATATAGCGATGATATGATTTTCATTGTGGATAATATTTACGAATATCAGTTGGTAAGATTTATAAAGTACGAAATAGAAAAACTGAGCCTTGTTATCAATGATAATAAAACTCAGAGAGTAGCCTTTGAAAATGGAGTCGTAAATATCGATGTTAATAACATTAGTTATCGTAACCCAAGTAAGCTACAGTATTTAGGATTATTGTATGATGGTAAGCAAGTATTCTTAAGAGATACAGGCATTTCTCGATATAATCACAAATTAAGAAAAGCTATTCGTATGCGTTCAGCGCACTTTAGAAAACTTAAAGCTGATAATAAGCTTAATGGTTCTAAAATCTATAGAAAGACTCTTCATTCGAAGTTTACATATATAGGTAAAAGGAATTATATCAGTTACGTTTTTAGAGTTTCGAAAGTGCATAATTCTAAGAATGTTAAAAGGCAGATGAAAGGTCATTTTAAGTTGTTTGAAGGATATTTGAATGAGAGGGTATAAACTTAATATTTTTTAATTCAACCTAGTATTAACTGGAGGCACGTTTTACCACTGTATCAGCTAAGATAGAAGAAAACTAAAAATCCCCTTAAAGGGATTTTTCCTTGCGAAGCTAAAACTGCAATGCAATTTTTTAACGCTTCTCAAATCATAGCCCGAACCCGCGCCATAATCCCACGCCCAATCACCAAGCGCACATAGATAATAGCAATGCCAAACAGCAGAGCGACTAGAGCGATACCACCAATCCCTAAGTTTACCCACGGCACGCTAAAGCGTAGATTGAACCATTGGGTAATGGCAAACCACGCGCCAACACTCGCGATAGTCATCGCAAACACTGCCGCGCTAACGCCAAGTACCCCAATCTCTAAGATATTGAGCTTATATAAATCAGACTTCTGCATCCCTAATAAGCGGAATGAGGCGCTCTCTTGCATTCGATCTTGTGAAGTCGAGAGTAGCGAGCTGATCAGCACCATGATCCCAGTTAATAAAGCCAGTAAGGTGAAGACATAGACCAAGCGGCTCATCTGCGTCACTAAGTCTTGGATTTGCTCAGCGATAGCCGTCCCGTCTATAGTGGTTACCGCTGGAAACTGGCGTACTAGCTGACCTTGAAGCTCTGCAATACTGGCTTCTGGCACATGGGCAGTAGCGAATTGAATTTGTGGCGCTGCCGATAATACTTCTGGCTCAAATAAGAAATAAAAGAACGGGCTAGGGCCACGCTCAAACCTTGAGCGAATGCTGGTAATTTGTCCGGTTAGCTCGATACCTTGAATGTTAAAGACAATCTGATCGCCCATACCGACGTTTAGCATATCGGCGGCGGTATCTAAAATAGATAATGGCTGAACTTGCTGTAGCTTTGAGGTTTGCGGATCTTGACCTTCGATAGTCGTATAAAGTTCATCTTTAGTCTCGGTATCAGTAATGAACTCAGTATCCATCACGCTATCAGCGTAGCTTAAGTTGAACACACGTGTCGGATCATCTTGATTGTCAGGGGCATCGATATCGGCAGCGGCAACCCCATTAGCGGTGACCACGCGCGCGCGAATGACCGGATAATAGCTGACGGGCGCTTTGAGTATCTTATCAATGGCATCGTGCTGCTCAGTCTGCACATCGAGTAAAAATATATTCGGCGCGTCCTCTGGATAGGCATCGACGAACTGAGCGTTAATACTGTGATTGAGAGTAGTAATCAGCGTTAGTACCGCCACCGATAGCGCTAGGGTGACGAAGAATAGCGCCGATTGATTGCCTTTACGCGCCAGATTATGGATAGCAATGCGCTGCATCCAACTGACTTTGCGTCGCTTAGCGAAGCTCGCAAGTAAGCCAAGCCAACCGCGTGCCAATAACCAAAATACCGCGACAAAAGCAATCAAGCCAATGAGCAACTGCGCTGAGAATATCCAAGAGCCGACTTCATAAGCGAAGAATAGATATAGAGCTATGAGCATCACGCTATACCAAACTAATGGCAAACGTTGATACCAAGATTGATCGGTAGCCGCTTGGCTAGCGCCTTGATTGAGTAGGGTAGCGGGTTTAGTGGTGCTCAGCTCACTGAGACCGCGCTGGGTAATCACTATCGTCAGTAGGATAGCGATAA
>JARIDJ010000002.1 GCA_029267175.1 Psychrobacter sp.
GAATTTAGTCCATTATTTTGATAGGTGAGTTATGAAACGTACATTCCAACCAAGCGTGATCAAGCGTAAACGTACTCACGGTTTCCGTGCACGTATGGCAACGAAGAAAGGCCGTCAAGTATTGGCACGTCGCCGCGCTAAAGGACGTCATCGTCTTACTGTGTAAATAGTATTGGTTATGATTGATAACTAAGACATATATTAAAAGCGCCCTCGTAGGCGCTTTTTTTGTCTCTATAATTTGTACTAAGTACTTAATATTTCATATATCACATCAAATGCTTAAATAGTTATTTAACCCATAACTATGGTATAGCTCTTATTTTAGGCCGCACTATGTCCCATTCGTCTTTAGCTACCCCTACCTTCCGCTTCACTAAAGAGCAGCGTCTACTCACTCCAGCAGCTTTTCGTGAGGTGTTTGATGCTCCTGAGCGTAAATTGCATCAGAGCCATTTAATGGCATTTATACGTAGCAATACGCTTGATCAGCCGCGCGTCGGTATGGCTATTACTAAACGCAAAGTTCCTAACGCTGTCAGCCGCAATTTGGTCAAACGTTTAATTAGAGAGAACTTTCGTAATCAAGCTTTTAATTTAGAAAATAAAGATATTGTATTTATAGTAAAAAATTCTATAAAAGATATTAGTAATAAAGAGATAAAAAAACAAATTAATAATATTTTTAAAAAAATAGAAAAAAGATAAAATGTATAATTATAAAAATAATATTAATCGTTTTATAAATAAAATATTTATTGGATGTATTAATTTTTATCAAAAGATAATAAGTCCAATAATACCGGCTCGTTGTCGTTATTATCCAACTTGTTCAAATTATGGTAAACAAGCTATTGCTTGGCATGGAGTTCGATCAGGAGGTTGGTTACTCGTTAAACGCCTTGGTCGTTGTCAACCTTGGGGTGGACATGGTATTGATTTTGTCCCGCTTCCTTTAAACCGCTATCACTACCGCCCTGCTGTTAGTAATGAGAGTTTGAGTGTTTACCGTGATAGCACCAGCTATGTAGCACGTTTAAACAATCTTCTAAGCCAAAAATAGATTTGCATAAGATAGATTGTGGATAACTAATGATAATTATCTAGTAGTTCTCCTTATTTTAGTAAGTTATCCCTAATTTATTAGAGTTATCCACAGCCTATCCACACTGTTGGTATCATTTAGGCTAGATTTTTAGTAAAATAATGCACATTTTATGTAAATGATTACTGATTATATTAGAGCTGCTAGCGACATGAGCAGTTTTGCCCCAGTAATTATGATGCATGCCCTCATGTTTGGTTCCCTAATTTTTTAATCTAGGACAGGTTTATGCAAAAGATATTACGGGTAATGATCATCATTGCGATGCTAATTACCGCTTATCTGCTGATTTTGGCATGGCGAGATGATTATGCTGATGCGCCAGCTGTAGAAGCTACGCCAAAATCAGCAACTTCAGTAGGCGCAGATATTCCCTCTACTACTGGTACCGCTGGAGATATTCCAGCACAGACATTACCTATTGATAATAGTATAGCGACTACTGCTCCGACTAAAGATAATGGGCTTATCTCTGTCACTACTAACCGTTATGACATTAAGATTGATCCTGAAGGTGGTGATATTGTTTATGCCGCGCTCAAGCAATATGACGCGACGCTCGATAGCGACGAGCCTTTTGTGCTGCTTGAAAATAATAGCAACCGTGTTTATATCGCTCAGTCAGGTCTTATAGGTCAAGACGGTATCGATACTGCAGAGGGCCGTGCTAGTTATAGCTATACTGCTGATAATTACGTTATGGAAGAGGGGCAGCAGACCTTATCAGTACCACTAACTTATCAAAAAGATGGCGTGACTATCACTAAGACTTACACCTTTACTAATGATAAGTATCCTATTGATGTCAGCTATCAGATTCAGAACCGAACCGCGCAGCCATGGCAAGGTCAGTTATTTGCGCAGTTAAAGCGCGATGATAGTAAAGATCCGGGCATGTCTGATAAAGGCGCGCTGAGTATGGCAACCTACTTAGGCGGCGCATGGGGTACTCCTGAAGATCCTTATAACAAGCTTAAGTTTGGCAAATTTGGTAATAATGAGATCAATGTAAGCAGTGACAAAGGCTGGGTCGGTATCGTGCAGCATTATTTTGTCTCCGCTTGGACGCCAGAGAACTTCACGGGTCAATTCTTTAGCCGCGAAACTGGTAGTGATTACTTTATTGGTTTTAATAGCCAACCTATAAATATTGCGGCTAATAAACAATTGACTCTAGACGCCACTTTATATGCTGGTCCTAAGGTACAATCAGAGCTAAAAGATGTCGCGGTAGGCCTCAATCAAACCGTTGATTATGGCTTATTATGGCCCATATCGAAGATACTTTTTGCTATTCTTGATGGCATTCATAAAGTATTAGGGAACTGGGGTTGGTCAATCATTGTGCTAACTATCTTGGTCAAGATCTCCTTGATGTGGTTCTCAAATAAGAGCTACTACTCAATGGCGAAAATGCGCTCTTTAGCGCCTAAGCTTGCCGCGCTCAAAGAAGAGCATGGCGATGATCGGATGAAGATGTCGCAAGAGATGATGGCTATCTATAAAGAAGAGAAAGTCAATCCAATGGCGGGTTGTTTACCTATCTTGATGCAGATGCCGATCTTCTTAGCACTATACTGGGTATTAGTTGAGAGTGTTGAGTTACGTCATGCCCCTTGGATATTGTGGATTCAAGATCTATCTGCAATGGATCCTTGGTTCATCTTGCCGCTATTGATGGGGGTGTCGATGTTCATTCAGCAGCAACTCAATCCGCAGCCTGCTGATCCTATGCAAGCGAAGGTTATGAAGTTTTTGCCGATTATCTTTACCGCCTTTATGTTGTTCTTCCCAGCAGGTTTGGTACTGTACTGGACGGTGAACAACTTATTTAGTATGACGCAGCAATACATCGTCAATAAAAAAGTTGAAGAAGAGCAAAAGCGCCGTACTGTCAAAGTGCTTGGCTAAAATAATCTTTTGATAGGTTATCCTTCTAAAACCATCGCTTAGGCGGTGGTTTTTTTATAATAAAAATATCAAACTCCGCTATTTAAAGTTTACTTTGTCAGTATTAGCCTAGCCGTCTATAATAGGGTTTTGATTAATTGAGAGTAGTTGTGAATTCTACTGAGACACTAGCGACTAAAACCTCTGGATTGCCGACGATTGCCGCTATCGCTACGCCATTGGGGCGCGGCGGTGTTGGGATTATACGCTTATCTGGAACCAAAGCTTATGATATTGCTTGTCAATTAACTGGTAAAATCAGCTTTACCCCGCGCTTAGCCAGTTTTTGCCGCTTTTATCAGGCTGACGGTAAAGTGATTGATGAAGGCTTAGTACTTTATTTCAAAGCGCCTTTTTCCTTCACCGGTGAAGATGTGATTGAGCTGCAAGGCCATGGCGGCGTGATATTACAAAACCTGCTGTTAGCGCGAGTGTTTGAGCTAGGCGCTAAGCAGGCCACTGCTGGTGAATTCTCTTATCGCGCTTTTGATAATGACAAGCTTGATCTGGTGCAAGCAGAAGCCATCGCTGATGCTATCGATGCGACTAGCGCAGCGGCGGCCAGTAGTGCTATTCGCTCATTAACTGGGGAGTTCTCAGAAAAAATCAATCAGCTGCTAGAACAGCTGATTCACCTGCGTTTGCATGTCGAGGCAGCGATAGATTTCCCTGATGAGGAGGACGTTGACTTTTTATCAGATGGGGTAATTCAAGATAAGCTGGAACAAACCCAAGCGCAGATAGAGCAAGTATTAGCTACTGCCAAGCAAGGTCAGCTACTACGTGATGGGATTCATGTAGTATTAGCGGGTCGACCTAATGCTGGCAAATCAAGCTTACTTAATCGGCTAGCGGGGCAAGAGCGTGCTATCGTCACCGAAGTCGCCGGAACCACTCGTGATACGCTAAATGAGACAGTAGTGCTTAATGGTTTGACCTTACATCTGACCGACACTGCAGGTCTGCGTGATACCGAAGATACCGTTGAGCGTATCGGTATTGAGCGGGCTCGCACTGCTATCACTCAAGCCGATATTTTGCTACTAGTCTATGATGTCACCCGTGATATAGCAGGCGAGAGTACGCCTTTAGAGCTGGCAGAACAACTATTTGGTAAGCTACCAGAAGCCAAGCGTCTACTGATTATCGCTAATAAGAGTGATTTGTTAAATGATGAAAATAGTGTTGATAGCAAAAATGACGTCAACTCTTCATTGCAGCTTGAGATGACAGAGCAAGGCTATCAACAAGTTAATGTTTCATGTGAAACAGGAGCAGGCATTGAAGAATTGATACAGGCGCTATGTGATAAAGTAGGCTTTCATCCGCCAGAAAACAGCCTAATTGCACGTACTCGGCACATAGATGCGCTAAGGCGAACGGCCGATGCTCTAGCAGAAGCTCATGAGCAGCTAATAGTTTTTAAGGCAGGAGAGCTAGTCGCTGAGAGCCTAAGACAAGCCCAGCACAGCTTAGGTGAAATTACAGGCGAGTTTAGCGCTGATGACTTACTAGGCAAGATATTTGGTAGTTTCTGCATTGGAAAATAAATTTAGGTTAAGGAAAAACTATGCATTGTCCTTACTGTAATGCCTCAGAGACCAAAGTTATCGATTCACGGCTAGCGGCAGAAGGCGCACAAGTTCGTCGTCGCCGGTCGTGTAGCAGCTGTCAAGAGCGCTTTACCACTTTTGAGATGGTAGAAGTAGTGATGCCGCGTATTATCAAGTCTAGTGGCAAAATTGAGCCTTATGACAACGAGAAACTACGTCGCTCTATTCTATTACCGCTACAAAAGCGCCCTATTACTATCGATGAACAAGAGGCGATGATCAGCCGAGTAGAAAAACGCGTCAGGCAAATGGGGGAGCGCGAGATCAGTAGTAAAGTGCTAGGTGAGATCATCATGAGCGAGCTAAAAGAGCTAGACGACGTCGCTTATGTGCGTTTTGCTAGTGTTTATCGCGATTTTCAAGATATTGATGCGTTTCATCAAGAGCTTGCTAATATCCGTCCTACTGATAAAAACGAATAATTAATTGTTCTTTTTGGATCTGATTTTATAGTTAGTCTTTAATATTTTATTCACGTGAAACCTTTTTATTCAGCTCATTTTATTAAGCCATTTATATGTCAACATTACTGCAGGCGCAAAACGCCGAAGATAATTACTTTATGATGCTAGCTGTTGAACAAGCTAAGCAAGGGCTGTATACCACTAGACCGAATCCAGCAGTAGGCTGTGTCATAGTACAATCAGCGAAGATTATTGGCCAAGGCTTTCATCCAAAAGCTGGACAACCTCACGCCGAAGTTTTTGCTCTAAAAGAAGCAGGCGCACGCGCAAAAGGTGCAACCGCTTATGTTACCTTGGAGCCTTGTAGTCATACCGGACGGACGCCGCCTTGTGCGCTTGCATTAATAAAAGCTGGTATCAAACGGGTGGTTATAGCAGGGCTTGATCCCAATCCGCAAGTGGCGGGACGCGGGGTAGCTTTGTTAGAGCAGGCGGGTATAACGGTCACTATTGGCGTGTTAGAACAACAAGCCGCTGCTTTAAATAAAGGTTTTTTAAAAGCAATGCGCACGCAGCTGCCTTATGTACGCCTCAAGATTGCGACTAGTCTTGATGGTCGTACCGCCATGGCAAACGGTGAGTCAAAATGGATAACAGGGGTAGCGGCTCGCGAGGATGTACAAAAGCTAAGAGCGCGAAGTGGCGCTATTATCACAGGTAGCCAGACTGTGATAGCGGATAACCCAAAGCTCAATGTGCGCTCATCGCAATTGGGCGTCGATATCAAGCAAGTCCCTCAGCCGTTGGTGGTTGTGCTCGATAGACGACAGCGCTTAGCTTATGAGGCAGAGTCCGACTATCAGTTATGTCGTAATGAGCAAACCCAATATTGGCGCAACGATAATCTGCTCAGTTTGCTTAAAAACTTAGTTAGTGAGCATCAGTGCTATGAGGTATTAGTAGAAGCAGGAGCGAGCGTGGCAGCGAGCTTTCTCAGTCAACAATTAGTCGATGAGTTAATCGTTTATCAAGCGCCTTGTCTGTTAGGTACACAGGCGCGAGCTATGGTGGATTTTAATCCTTTATCTTTAGCGCAGCAGTTACGTTTCCAATATCATAAGCAGGAACAGATAGGCAATGATTTAAAGATTACCTTGTTACCTATTTAGCCGTTAGTACAAGCTCTATTTCTAGGCGATATGTTAGGTAGAATGTGGATAATTAAGGTGATTTTAATGATGTTCCACATGAAACTATAAGCGGTTGTGGATAACTTAATTTATTATAGTTTCACATGAAACAAATACATAACTAAATTAACTAGTAAGACTTATAATATTTGTAATAATATCAATAACTTATAATTTTTTAATCTAATTAAAACTTTCAGTAGAAAAAACAGTAATGGTTGTGGATAACTTCGAAATACTCACTATTTTACAGATTGTTCAGGACTATATTGCTACAGTTATCCACAACTTATCCCCTTTAGCCTAGATACTAGCTTAATAACTTTTTATAAACCCATAGTCAAAAGAGGTAGACATGTTTACAGGAATTATCGAAAGCGTTGGCCATGTCAAATCCATGCAACCAGTGGATGGCGATATTCGTTTGACGATAGAGTCTGACGATTTAGACTTTAGCGATGTTAAGTTAGGCGATTCTATTGCCTCAAATGGTATTTGTTTGACCGTAGTGGCTATGGGTAGTAATTATTATTCGGTTGATGTTTCACGTGAAACTATCGCTCGTACGGCATTAGAAGCGCTAAAACCCGGTCATATTGTTAATTTAGAAAAAGCCATGCTACCGACTACTCGCTTTGGGGGTCATATTGTCGCCGGTCATGTCGATGGGGTCGGGGTAGTGACTAAGCTGCAAAAAGATGCGCGCTCTATCTATATAGAGATTGAAATACCAAAGGAGCTGGCCCACTATACCGCTACTAAAGGTTCCATTACCGTAGATGGTATTAGTTTGACCACAAATTTGGTGCGCGATAATATCGTCAGCTTAAATATCATTCCGCATACTGCGCAAGTGACTAATATCGCTAAGCACTGGCTATTAGGTGATAAGGTAAATATCGAGGTTGATATTGTGTCGCGTTATTTGGAGCGTTTACTCAATAAGGGCCAAAGCTCATCAGCTACTGATGCCAATTCTCGTAGCAACCCACAAAGTAACATTACTGAGGCTTTTTTGGCGGATAATGGCTTTATGAAATAAATAAGTTATGAGTTTAAGGGTCAAGAAACAGCTTTAGCACCTTCTCTAACTTATTTTTTTGAATAGGTTTGGTCAAGAACTCATCCATTCCTGCTTGCTGACAAATAAGCTGATCCTCAGCACTATCATTAGCGGTCAAAGCAATAATAACAATATTATCGCCCGAGTCTCTAATGGCTCGGGTAGCGGCTAAACCGTCCATAACAGGCATTCTACAATCCATCAAAATAAGAGCAAGCTGCTGGCGATGTACTTTTAATACTTTAAGGGCTTGCTCGCCATTTTTTGCTACGACGCTCTCATAACCTAGCTTAGATAAAAGCTTACAGGTAATTTTTTGGTTGGTTATATTATCTTCAACGACTAGTATTAGCGGCGGCTGTGATGACTCCGATTGTTTTTTAGACGCCTCACTTATCACCGTATTATCAATAGACGGGTTAGCATCAAAGCCAGCATTGTCTATATCTAGCGGATTACTAGCTATAAGCTCGTCTTTTACTGCTATTGGCGCTAGAGAAGATAGCGGTGTTTTAGGTTGATGTTTAGCTAAGCGTATCAGCTCAGAGATCATTAACGTGATGTCTATAGGTTTGTTCAAAAAGCCGTCAAATCCTTCAAGAATATCAGAAGGTATACTACGCTCTGGTTTTCGACTAAGCACTATCTTTGCTACTTTCGTGTTATTAATCAGTTCTTGCAAAGTATTATTTGCTGGGCTAGCAGTGTTTAATGAGCTATTTTTTAAGCCATTGCTGTTATCTATATTCTCTATATTTAAGGGTTCAGACTGAGCCTTTAGCTTATCGTTATAAGCTTGATAGTAGTCATAATCTAACATCAAAATAGGGGTCATTGCTGATGACGGCTGAGTAAGCTGCTGCGCTAATTGCTCTATCGCTACAGGGTTTAGCTCACTATAAATACTGACAGTCATAAATAGATAGTCGCCTATGCGCTGCAAATAAGTCTCACTTAAGGCTTGATCAACAACCGCAATAAGATGAATATGTAATAAGTCACTGTGAAAATGATAAACCGGTTGATAAATAGGGCTGCGACAAGGAATGTAGAGACTAAAGGTGCTCCCACAGTCTATCTCACTGTCTAATTGGATAAAGCCGCCAAGTAGCTGCGCAAAGCTATTGGAGATGGCTAAACCTAGTCCCGTACCGCCAAATTTTTGATTAATTTGCGGATTGGCTTGGTTAAAGTATGAAAATAATTTATGTTGCTCACTAGTTGCAATACCGATACCGCTGTCTTTGACACTAAAGCGAATCCACTGATATTCAGGGTTACTGTCAGTACTGTCTTTAGCCTGCGTAACAATATCAGAACCAGAATCAGAATCAGAAGAAGTCGTCTGATTTAGTGGTGGCTGAGTGGCTCCTTTTATAATGAGAGCTACATAACCTGAATGAGTAAACTTAACCGCATTACCCATAAGATTTAGGAGTATCTGGCACAGACGGCTACCATCTGTACTGATATAACGAGGGCAAGCCGGATCAAAATAGTACAGTAGATCTATATTTTGACGTCGAGTAGCGCTTATCATCAGATCACTGACGTGCTGGCCTAATTTAAAGATATCACAGGATTCGCTGACGATATCGACGCGCCCTGCCTCTATCTTTGCCATATCTAGCATATCATTTAGCATAGTAAGCATAGCTTGACTTGACTGGGTCAGAGTTGCGAGGATCTCTTGTTGCTCTTTATTTAGAGTCTGCTTCTCTATCATATCAAGCGTACTGATAATAGCATTCAGCGGCGTACGCAGCTCATGACCGATCACTGATCTAAGCTCAGTAAAGGATTTGACCTTCGCTTCTAAGTTTTGATTGCTTTTTTGCAAAGTTTCAGTTTTTTCAATAAAAGCGCTTACGTTATTTAGTAAAGCGCTAAAGCCGCGCACTTGACCATGCTCACCGAACCACGGGGTAATATGTAGCTGATAGGGCTGATTATTCTCTAGACCATAGACTAGTAGCGTACGCGTCACCCGCTGTGTACTAAGGTCTAATAATAATTGCTGAGTGGCTTTGTCACTGCCAGTAAAAAAATCAATCAGCTTATAACGAATATCGCTTTGATAAGAAGTGGCAAAAACTTGCTCAAAACGCCGATTAAAAAAGCTAATATCACCCTTACGCATTATCATCAGCATAGGTAAAGGAGCGTAATCAACTAAGCGCTCTAAGCGATGCTGTAAAGTTTGAATGCGGCGATGATTACTATGCAATTGATATTTGATACGGCTAAGCGCATATCCTAAGCGTAAAAATTCTGAAGAGCTCTTGTTAGTAATAAAAGGTATTGAGCTATAAGCTTCTTTGGCATCTTCGCTCAAATTATCAGTATAAAGTAGCAGTTGTTGCCAGTTAGCTTGGCGTCTGAGGGTATAAATCAGCGCTATCATAAGAAGTATTAGGGCCGCTATCAAAGGTAACCAGTAGCGATATAGGGTCCAGCGAATCTCAGGACTTTTATGACGCAGCACAAGATAGAATTTATAACCGTTTTCAAGGGTTATACTAGCTCTGAGAACGTTATTGTCTAGCTGATAAGAGACTTTAGTATTAACCGCAGAGGCGGGAAAACTGATGGGTATTAGCTCTTTTTCATTGGGGCGAGTATGAGTATAGATATAGGTTTGCCCAGATGGCAGCATAAAAATAAGCTGATAACTGATATCTGCAAAATAGTTTTTTTCTAATATAGCCTCTACATCGGAGTTTGTAGCGACACCGTGTTCTATAATTTCATGCTGTAAATTATCAAAAATAGCCATGCTATTTTGCTTGCTGTATTCCTTTAGACCAATATAAAGCGCGACATAATACAAAGACACCATGATAAGTAGTGTAAAAGCATAAAATAGCAATAAGCGTATTAGTGATTGAAACTGTGGCATGAGGGTATAATCAATCCTATGCTTAAGTAAGGATGCAAGTAACTAGGATAACTACTTTTAAGATAACTACTTTTATGATAATTCCTTTGCGTAAAGGGTTAAAAGCTATTATCTGCTCTCTAAATACTATGGTTATTAAATACTATGGTTATATAGTTACTATCATCACAAAGCTTTATCCCCCTCATGATAGCAATAATATTATGAGGGTCGTTAGCTGAATAATCACGGCAATGCTTAGTAAAATGAGTTGGCGTCTAACAAGCATGGCACGCAGCCTTAAACTCACCTATAATGTCAGCATAAATACAAAATACTATGACGCTTGTCAGTGCTTTATGCCATTTAGTATAAGTAGGTTTATGAATAATGATAAGGAAAATAATGACTGCTGCTGACTCTATTTCAATGGATAATTCCAATACTACCACTGCGCCGCTAGAGACTGGTTTACCCATACCAAGCCAGAGCCGCCGAGTAGTATTTGCCGGCACTCCTGAATTTGCATCAGCTAGCTTAGAGGCATTAATTGCACAGCAAGAGGCGCTAAATATAGAAGTAGTAGCGGTCTATACTCAGCCGGATCGCAAAGCAGGCCGCGGTCAAAAACTCAGTATCTCAGCGGTTAAGCAGGTCGCTATCGAGCATGGCATTGTCATCGAGCAACCGGCTACTTTTAAAAAATCAAGCGTAGAGGGCATGGCGGCTAGAGAAACTTTGCGCTCTTATCAGCCAGATATCATGATTGTCGCCGCTTATGGGCTTATTTTGCCCGTTGGTGTACTCACTATTCCAACCTTTGGCTGTCTTAATATTCATGCCTCACTCTTGCCCCGTTGGCGCGGCGCGGCACCCATCCACCGGGCGCTATTAGCTGGTGATAGCGAGACTGGCATTACCATTATGCAGATGGATAAAGGCTTAGATACTGGCGATATGCTCTACAAGACTAGCACGGATATCAGTAATGAGGATAGTGCTGCTAGCCTGCACGATAAGCTTGCAGAGTTAGGGGCTCAGGCCATTAGCACGGTACTAAAAGATTTAGAGAACTATCAAGCTAAAGCTGTCAAGCAGGATGATAGCGCGGCTAATTATGCCGAAAAGCTAGTCAAGTCTGAGGGCGAGATTGATTGGACACAGCCTGCCGCTACTATTGAGCGGCAAATACGCGGCTTAACGCCGTGGCCGGGTGCTTATACTTTTATGGATGGCAAACGCGTCAAAGTATTGGCTAGCCTGCCAGTTAATGATACCCAGCAAACCACAGCGTCAGCGGGTACGGTTATAAGTGTTGGACGTAAGGCTATTCTTGTAGCTTGCGGCAAAGATAACGCAAGTGATGCTCAAGCGAGTACCTTGCGTATCACTCAATTGCAGTTTGCAGGTGGTAAGCCGATAAACGCTGAGCAAATTTGTCACGGTAATCAGCTCGATGATGGTGATCAATTCACACGCGACCCAAATCAACATTAAACTCACACAAAATAAGCCACACTCTATTCAAATAAGGCGCTATTTATCAGGCGTCAAGGAAATAACACTTAATGAGACAACCGTCAACAGCGTCTAATCATAATAGTAAAAAGCTCAAACCCTCAAGCAATCTAAAAATGACAGGTAGTGTACGCGTCCGCGTTATTCGTACTTTGCTAGCCATTCAAAATGGGCAATCGCTTGCTAGCGTGCTTGATCCGCTACTAAACAGCTTACACGAAGGCGATAAAGGCTTTGCTCATGCGCTGCTTTTGACTACTTTGCGTCAGTGGTTTGCTCTCGAGCGCCTGCTTGATAGCCTAGCGGATAATCCTATCGACGAGATAGAAGTGCGCACCACTATTGTAGTGGGACTGACGCAGCTGCTTTATCTGGAAGTTGCCGATCATGCTGCTATCCATGAAACGGTTGAATCGGTAAAAGAAATCGATTTTGCCCACGCAAGCGGCCTAGTTAATGCCATCTTACGTAAAGTAAATAAGAACCCTAGTAAGTTCCGTAAAAAATGCGATAAAAAACACAGCTTACCAAACTGGCTGGCCTATCAGCTCAAGCAAGACTGGAGCGAGCACTATGATGAGCTAACGCAAGGTTTGCGTCAGCCAGCGCCAATGTTTTTGCGGGTAAATACTGTCACTAATACTGGGGCTACTTCAGTAAGCGACTATCAGCAAACTTTAGAGCAAGCCGATATTAGCGCGGAGTTAGTTGAGCTAAAAAGTAGTTTATTATTCTCACAGCCTACTGAAAGTAATGACACAGCGGCTACGATAATAAATCACCAAGCTCTGCGTCTAAACCAAAGTATGGCAGTCAATGGTTTGCCTACTTTCGCTGAAGGTGGTCTTAGTATTCAAGATATATACGCGCAACTAGCAGCGCCTTTATTGCATCAAGCGCTGGCTCAAAAGCGAGCTGCTGATAAAGCAAAAGTTGATAAAGAACAGGATAGCAGCGTCTCAGAATTAAAAGTATTAGATGCTTGCGCTGCGCCCGGTGGTAAGCTGGCGCATTTATTAGAGCTATTAAATACTAAAAGTAAGAGTTTGTTTCATGTGAAACAGTCTGATAATGAGGTGCTATCAGATAATAAAGCAACTATCGAAGTGACAGCTATCGACAATGAAGCGCCGCGTATTGAGCGCATTCATGATAATCTGCAACGTTTAAACTTAGAGCAAGCTAATAACCCTATTAAATTAGATATTGTCTGTGCTGATGCCACGCGTTGGCAATTAGCTAAAAAAGGCTCTGAAGCGTTAGCGCTCTTTGACGCTATTTTATTAGACGCGCCTTGTACCGCCACTGGCGTTATCCGCCGTCATCCTGATATTAGCCTTTTGCGTACCGAGGAAGATATCGAGCAAACCGCAGGCTTGCAGGCAGATATTTTGCATAATCTTTGGCCTCAACTCAAA
>JARIDJ010000004.1 GCA_029267175.1 Psychrobacter sp.
TTAGTGAGGTTCACGCTAAATCTCGCAAACAGTTTAAAAAAGCCAAACTGAACTGGCGAACCAATCATCCAAAAGCCAAGCGTAGAAGTTTAGGCTGGATTCCCTTTAAAAAGACGGCCATTAAGCATATCAGCACCAGACAGAGTGGTAAAAAATCTCTAAAGACCACTCTGCAATTTAGTCTGGCTAACCGCCAAAAGCTAATCATTGATTTGTGGGACAGCTATAACCTCTCCCTGTACAGCATTAATATTTGTGAGTTGGTACAAGACAATCGTGGCCACTGGTATGCCTGTGTGACGGTTAAAGAATTTCCAAAGATTAAGTGCGGTGACGGTCAAGTCGGTATTGATTTAGGCTGTAAAGATGCCGCAGTTACCAGTAATGGCGACAAGCTACAAACTAAAGTCACGCATCAATACGCTGAAAAACTGGCCATTGTACAACGCGCTAAAAACAAAAAGCGGGTCCGTGCCATTCATGCCAGGATTAAAAATACCCGCCAAGATTTGATTCATAAATTTACATCAAAGCTTGTCAAAGCCAACAGCCTAATCGTTGTTGGTAAGATAAACTCAAAATCATTCACTTCAAGCAAACTGGCCAAATCCATCTATGACGCGAGTTGGTTTGAGATTAAGCGGCAACTGGATTACAAATGCAAGTATGCAGGTTGTCACTATATCGAAGTGAATGAAGCGTACACCACCCAAATCTGCTCGTGTTGCGGCTGCCGTCAAGACAGTCCGAAAGGTAGAGAAGGTCTTGGTATAAGAGAATGGTTTTGTCGTTCTTGTCAAACGACCCATCAACGAAATGTTAATGGAGCAAAAAACATTCTCGCGGTCGGGCTTGGCCGTCTTTAGTAGGAATCCCCGTCCTTTTAGGGCAGGGAGGAAGTCAATAGCAGCAAGCCTCTCATTCATAGCAGCCACAGTACTCATCTTATGATAAGCCGATAGATTGACGATAACCTTTATTTGAGGGACATGCAGAGTCATGGACGTAACATCAATATGGCAGGCGCTCGCTGAGCATCCAGAATTTATTGCTATGCTGACTATTCCGCCAGTGACCGCTTTTGTCACTTGGGTACACGTCTGGATGGCACTAAAAATGCTGTTTTATCCCATCAAGTTTTGGGGTATTCGCATTCCTAACTTTCCTTTCTTTGGTTTACCGGGGATTGGCTGGCAGGGTATTGTACCGCGTAAAGCAGGCAAGATATCGGGCGTTATTGTAGACCAGACTCTCTCAAAGCTTGGCTCGCTTGATGAGTTTTTTAAGGCGATGGAGCCTGAGCAGATGGCGGTTTTTATCACCGAAAGGGTGGATGAAAATCTAGAGGCGCTGATTGATGAGATTATGCTTGAGCGCTCAGAGACGCTGTGGGGCAATATTCCTTATGCGATTAAGCGCCGTATCTATAATCAGGCGCATATAGCACTGCCAGAGATTATGCAGTCGCTAGTATTGGATTTGACCAACAATATCGAAGAGTTGGTTGATATGCGGCAAATGATCGTCAATACCATGGAGAATGATCGGCGCTTGATGGTCAATATGTTTTTGAAAGTCGGTCAAAAAGAGATCGATTTTATTTGGCATATCAGTGCCTTGATCGGTTTGGTGTTTGGCCTGATTCAGATGTTTATCTTTTTGGTAGTACCGCAGCATTGGACGGTGCCTTTTTTTGCCGCTATTTGGGGCTTTTTGACCAATTGGATTGCGATTTGGATGGTGTTTAATCCGGTAGAGCCGCGCTTTATCCCTTATATAAAGTTTTTTAGACGTAGCAGCCGCTTTCCTTTCTTGATACCGCAGCTACCGCATATCGCGCAGTTTCGCTTTCAAGGCGGTTTTATGAAACGCCAAGAGGAAGTCTCTGAGGTGTTTGCCGAGATTGTGGTCAATGATTTGGTGACACTTGAGAACATCATGAATGAGATGATGTATGGCGCGCGCGCCGAGGATACGCGCTTATTGATGAAATCGCACTTATATCAGATATTAGATACGCCAGTGGTCAGGACTTCCTTACGAGTGAGTTTGGGTCGCCGCGAGTTTGGTAAGCTCAAAAATACCATTATCGATAAGTCCATTACCGCAACGATGGTGCCGATACGCGATCCTGAGCTTAATGAGAGCCGCGCTAGCAAGATATTTGGGCTATTTCGCGATCGTATTCGCGCTTTGACCCCGCATGAGTTTCAGAATTTATTACGTCCTGCGTTTCGAGAAGATGAGATGACGCTAATTATCCTTGGCGGCCTGACAGGTTTTTTGGCCGGTTGGCTACATTTGGTATTAGTGTTCTTTCCCGCAGTAGGTTAGTAGGTTAGTTAATTTTAAAGCTACAATAACCGTAACTTAGAGCAAAAAATAAAACGAATAGTAATCGCTGCAGCTGTATAGACAGTTTTTATACTCGCTGCACCAATGTAAACGATGATGGTATTAGGCAGAGCTTCAATGACAATGAGCCAAATTTAGCTAAATTGCTCACTGAAAGCTTGCCCTAAAATACACAAGGTTTGACCGTATGTTGATCACAGAATTGGGTTATTTTGCCTTGCTTGCCGCTTTTGTATTGGCAATATTGCAGGTGGTATTACCAACTATTGGTGTTATGCGTCATCAAGTCGCTTGGCAGCGCTTAGCCCCAAGTCTAGCTTGGGCACAGTTTGCCGCGATGATAGTGTCGTTTGGCGCGCTGATGGCAGGCTTTTATTATAATGATTTTAGCTTAACCTACGTCGCTCAGCACTCCAATACTTTGCTGCCTTGGTATTACAAATTATCAGCGACCTGGGGCGGGCATGAAGGATCTTTGCTATTGTGGATGACGATTATGGCCACTTGGTGCGCTTTAGTCTCCTACTTTAGCCGCGGTCTACCGCTGTCTATGCGCGCGCGGGTATTGGTGATATTGGCAGGTGTGCAGCTGATGATGCTGGCGATGCTAATCTTTACCTCATCGCCGTTTGAGCGTACTTTACCTAATTTGCCCGTTGATGGCGCTGATCTTAACCCGGTGCTACAAGACTTTGGCTTGATTATCCATCCGCCTATGCTTTATATGGGTTATGTCGGTATGGTAGTGCCTTTTGCTTTTTGTATGGCGGCATTATGGGAGGGGCGCTTAGATGCGGTCTGGACTCGCTGGTCGCGTCCTTGGGCGCTTGCGGCTTGGGGCTTTTTGACTATCGGTATCGCGCTTGGCTCTTGGTGGGCTTATTACGAGCTTGGCTGGGGCGGTTGGTGGTTTTGGGATCCGGTAGAAAACGCTTCGCTAATGCCTTGGCTAGTAGGTCTGGCGCTACTGCATTCGCTTGCGGTGACAGAAAAGCGCGGAGTGTTTAAGGCGTGGACCATTATGCTCGCTATCTTTGCTTTTGCCTTAAGCTTATTAGGCACTTTCTTAGTGCGCTCTGGGGTCATTACCTCAGTGCATTCGTTCGCCGCTGATCCTACGCGCGGCCTAGTTATTTTGGTTATTTTGGGTATTATCATCGGTGGCGGACTATTGATGTTTGCGGTGCGTGGTTGGCGCTTGACAGTCGAGAGCCAATATCAGCTGATATCGCGCGAGTCCTTTTTGGTTATCAA
The DNA here is from genome assembly GCA_029267175.1 of Psychrobacter sp. Classification (GTDB taxonomy): domain Bacteria; phylum Pseudomonadota; class Gammaproteobacteria; order Pseudomonadales; family Moraxellaceae; genus Psychrobacter. Next base: position 3,610 of record JARIDJ010000004.1, read on the forward strand.
TAACGTCATTATTCTGATCTCAACCTTAGTGGTACTTTTAGGTACGCTATATCCGATTATTGCTGACGCTTTTGGTTTAGGTCAAGTATCGGTAGGCCCTCCTTATTTCAATGCATTGTTTGTGCCTCTAACATGGCTGTTATTACTAGCCATGGGCATGGGCTCCAATATCCGCTGGAAAAAAGACAGCCGGCCATTATTGGGCGTAGGGATGGTCATTGCCGTGAGCAGCTTAGTATTAGCGGCAATCATTACCTACTTTGTGAGCCCCTCTAGTATGCTCAATATCGGCGTGACTTTGGCGGTGAGCTTTTGGGTGCTACTGTGGATGGTTATTGATTTTAGAGATAAAACCAAAAACGCGCCTAATTTATTCAAAGGGTTAAGTCAATTACGCCTCAGCTATTGGGGCCAGCAAGTGGCTCATATCGGGGTATTAATCGCGGTTATTGGGGTCGCATTCACTTCAAGCTTAAGCATTGAGCGTGATGTGGCGATGAGTAAAGGCGATACCGTCAATGTGCAAGGTTACGACTTTACTGTGACTGATTTTCGCGAGATAAAAGCCAGTAACTTTGACGCGACTCAAGCGCAAGTTATCGTCACTAAAAATGGCCGCGAAGTGGCGAGCCTTACGCCAGAAAAACGCACTTATGTCATCAGCACTATGCCAACCACTGAGGCTGCTATTGACGCAAGCTTGATGCGCGATCTTTATGTCGCGCTTGGTGAGCCTATTGCCGAAGGCAGTAATGAGTGGGCGGTGCGTATCTATGTCAAGCCTTTGATTCGCTGGATTTGGCTTGGTGCTATTATTATGGCTTTAGGGGGCCTTATCAGTATGCTAGATAGACGTTACCGTATCAAAAAGGTTAAATCATCGCCTTTTGTGTCCGATGTTATGGATACGGATAATAGCGTTGATATGGCAGAGCCGTCGGTGACACTATCAGCAACATCAGGGGAGAGATAAGATGAATAAAAAACAGATGAAAATATGGTTTTTAATTCCGCTTATTGTCTTTTTTGGGCTAGTGGTGATGCTTTATATGCGTCTGGGTGACTCAACTACTATTGTCACTAATACCGCGCTTGAGCGCCCTGTCCCTAGTTTTGAGCTGCCATTATTGTCAGATACTAGCCGGATAATGACCAATGATAATCTACCCGATCAGCCGTTTTTGATGAACATCTGGGGCTCTTGGTGTCCAACTTGTATCGTTGAGCATCCTTTTTTGATGGAGCTTGAGCAGCGCGGCGTCACTCTCGTCGGTGTCAATTATAAAGATGAGATCGGTAACGCGCTAAGCTACTTAAACCGCGGCGGCGATCCCTTCTTAATGTCTATTCAAGACTTGTCTGGTCAATTTGCTTTAGATCTAGGTCTAACTGGCGCGCCTGAGACCTTTATAGTAGATGGTGATGGCGTCATTCGTCAGCATATCATTGGCGAGATTAATGAAGCCAATTGGCAAGCGCGTATCAGCCCTTGTTTGCAGGTACTTAATGAGGCCAATGATGCTAATACCGTACCAGATGCCAATCAAGTTGCGGAGGTGTGTCAATGATTATGCAATCTATTTCTGTTAAAAACGTTTTATCAAAAATAGCTGCCGTAATGCTAGCTTGTTTTTTTAGTCTATCGAGCTACGCTGCTATTGATGTCTATAATTTTGACTCGCCGCAACAAGAGGCTCAGTATCGCGGTCTGATTGAGGAGCTGCGTTGCCCAAAATGCCAAAACCAAAACTTGGCAGGCTCAGATGCACCTATCGCGCAAGACTTAAAACAAAAGACTTATGACTTAGTCAAAGACGGTCGTAGTGATGGCGAGATTCGGGTCTATATGCAAGAGCGCTATGGTGATTTTATCAGCTATAAGCCGCCTGTACGTCCTTCAACTTGGATTTTATGGTTTTTTCCGCCGTTACTATTGATTGCTCTGATCGGCGGCTGGTTTTGGCAAAGCAAACGGCGTCAGGCTATCGCTCGCGGCGGTAGCGGGATAAAAAGCGATAGCACCGCAGCCGCTTTGACGGCTACCGAACAAGCGGAATTAGATCGTTTATTATCGCGTGCTAGTACCAATACCAATGCTAGTACTCATGCCAGGACCGATAGCGCTGATAGTACTGATAGCACCGATCATGATATCTCCAGCCCAGAGGACAAAAAATGACCCTATTTTCTACTACCGGCTTATTTATTGCCCTAAGCTTATTGGTAGCGCTAGCCTTGGCCATTATCGCTATTATGCCTTGGTTACGCGCTGCGCGTAGTGAGTCAAACTCCGCCGATAACCAGCTATTAGATATCAACGTGGCGGTGTTTCGTGAACGTTTGGCGGAGCTAAAAGCTGATAATGACAGTGCTGTTATTGATGACAGCCACTATCAAAACCAAAAGCTGGAGCTTGAACGTCAGCTGTTAGATGCGCAGCGCGAAGTAACCCCAATGGTCGCCCCTAGTATTAAGAGTCGGCTGATCGTGATGGTTTGGGTGCCTATATTAGCGGCTATGGCGTATCTACTCATCGGTAATCGTACGCCAGTGTTTGAGCTGTGGGTAAGCGAGGACAAAGTCGGTCAAGTGGCTGATGACTTATTGACCGGTAAGCTTGATCAGCCACCCGCATGGGCGGTTGAAGATGGTCGTCAGCTGATTAGCGCGATGCAAACTAACGTCTATCGCCATGCCGATGACCCCAATCGTTGGATGCGCTTATCAGAGCTATTTTTATCGTTAGAGGCCACGCCCTCAGCGCTAGAGGCGCTATCTCGTGCTTATCGTTTGTCACCTGATAATGAAGAGATTGCGACCACTTACGCACAGATTAGTTTCTTTGCCAACGAAGGTCAGCTTGATGCCAATAGCCGTAGAGTATTGCAAGATGTGCTTGCCAAAAACCCACAGCATGAAGGCGCGCAGATGCTAATGGCGATGGGCGAGGCGCGTAGCAGTAACTTTGATCAAGCTCAAGCTTGGATTAGCCGCCTGCGTAGTAATATCGCAGCCAAGCCTGGCGATCATAGCCAAGCGCTGGCAAGTCTCGATGAGCTAAGTGCCAATGTAAATGCCCAAAAAGCACAAGCGTCATTGGGTATCGATGTCACTGTGACTATCAATTCAAGCTTACTGCCGCTGGTCAAAGCTGATGATGTCCTTTTTGTCGCGATACGTGACGTTAAAGGTGGGCCACCGTTCGCCGCTAAGCGTTTGCCGATCTCTATTATCAAGCAAGGAGAGGCTAGCATTAGCTTGAGTGATTTGGATGCCATGATGCCTGAGCGCACGCTAGCCGCCGCTCGCGCCGAAAAGACTCAGTTAGCTGTTGTTGCGCGTATTAGTCATAGCGGTAACGCAGTCGCCGAATCAGGAGACTTATCGGGTAACCCGGTAGTCATCAGTAGCGATCAAAATCAGGTTAACGTTGAGATTAATCAGCAAGTACCTTAAGTTAGATTTGTCGCGTTAAGTCTTAATAAGGTAAGCCTTAACTAATAGCTCAAGCCTTAGATAATAGGCGTGTCGAAGTGTACTCTTTGACACGTCATTGTTTTGTATGAACAGTTAAGTCATCGCAACTTTTGCAATATAAGGCAAAATAACTTGAGCTTTATAAATTCACAAGGTAAGGTATGGCTTGCAATTCACCAATCCCTATGTTTTGTAATTTTTCTACAACCTTAAAAACCCATCTATTTAGGAGAAACGTCTTATGATGCGTATTATTTTGCTAGGTCCACCTGGCGCTGGTAAAGGTACCCAAGCCCAGTTTATCTCTAAAGAGTACGATATCCCGCAAATCTCCACCGGTGATATGTTACGTGCCGCCATCAAAGAAGGCACCGAGCTTGGCAAACAAGCACAAGGCGTGATGAATGCAGGCGGCCTTGTTTCAGATGATCTGATCATTAACCTAGTCAAAGAGCGTATCGCCAAGCCTGATTGTGCTAATGGCTGTATCCTAGACGGTTTTCCGCGTACTATTCCACAAGCTCAAGCCCTTGCTGAGGCAGACGTCGCTATCAATCATGTGATTGAGATCAGCGTACCGGATGACGAAATTGTCAAACGCTTATCGGGTCGTCGCCAACACGCAGACTCAGGCCGTACTTATCACATCGATCATAATCCGCCAAAAGTTGAAGGCATTGATGACGTTACGGGCGAGCCACTTATCCAGCGCCCTGATGATAAAGAAGAAACCATTCGTGAGCGCCTAGCCACTTATCATCAGCAAACCTCAGCGTTGGTTGGTTTTTATCAAGATAAAGCCAAACAAGACGCCGATGCTCCCGCCTATGATAAGTTTGATGGTACCCAAGCCATTGATAAAGTTAAAGAGCAGATTTTAGCGGCTCTAAAAGGCGAGTAATTTTTAGATAGTTTTCAGCTAGTTCTTAGGCAGCTCTCAGCTACTTTTATTGAGCTAAAGCGCTGCCATATTGAACCTTAACTTAATGAGTTAAGGTTTTTTTTATACTAAAAAAGCCGTCTAACTATAAAGAAAGACGGCCTTTATAACTCACTTATTTCTAACTCATTTTTATCTTAATAAGCAGTTTTTACTTTAAGACTTACGCTTTACCCTCAGCATCAACTTGGTTTTGCTGCTGGCTTTGTGCATAAGCTTGATCAAAGTTGACTGGCGCTAATAGCAACTGCGGGAAGCTACCACGAGTAACGATATCGCTGATCACTTCACGCGCATAAGGGAACAAGACGTTAGGACAATAAGCGCCTAAGATTTGACCAATTTGATCTTCTGGAATATCTTTTAATAAGAAAATACCAGCTTGATGCACCTCAGCGATAAAGGCAGGGGCTTCTGCGTTTTTGGCATTGACGCTAACGGTCAAAGTGACTTGATAATGATCGTCATCGAGCTTTTCAGCATTGCTTGATAAATTGATATCAAGCTCTGGGTTCCACTCTTTGGTAAAAACCTCAGCGCCTGGGACTTCAAGTGACATATCTTTGACATAAATACGTTCTAACGCCAATTGTGGTTGTGCTTGTTCTTCAGCCATGGTATTTCCTCAAAATTAAGTTAAATAGTAAATCAAGGGTATAAATATAACAGTTTATCCAGCTAAAAGCTTGTCAAGCTTGCCTTGCTGATTGTACTGATTGAGCTCATCAAAACCACCAATAAAAGTATCACCGATAAAAATCTGCGGCACAGTGCGATAGTTATTGGTTTTTTGCATCAAAGCACGGCGCTCATCACTGCTGATGTCGTGCATACCAATCTCTTCATAATCAACGCCTTTGGATTGTAGTAGTTTTTTGGCATTAGTGCAGTAAGGGCAAATCGGTGTGGTATAAACTTTGACAGGGACGCTCATAATAGCTCCTTAATTATAATAAATGAGTGATAATAAATGATAGTGCTAAATGTCATGGTAGCTAAGCATTATAAATAGTCATGCTACTAGCTGCCAATGAGTTAATAACAACGCTAGCTTTAATTATCTTCATTTATAAAGTGGGGCTAAGGGCTATAAATTCAAGCTTATCACTGCAAATGTAATAAAAGTTCACAATAAGAGCGTATCTCTTTTATTTCGAACTGACTATAGCCATAAAACCAACCACAAAAAAAGACATCATAGCGGTATGATGTCTTAAGATTTTAGCTAGTGGTTTTTATTAAATTGTTATCTCATGATCATTGAGCTAACAAATTATTAAACTAACAGATAATAGGCTATTTACTTAATTTAGGCTTAGCTTTTTTGGCTTGAGTATCTTTTAATCCTACTAATGGCATGCCAGCACCTTGCCAACCGCCGACACCGCCTTCTAGGCGATACACATCATCTTTACCGATCATCTGGATAGCGGCACCCGCTTGTACCCCCATATCACAAATAATAATCACGGGATGCTCGATAGCGCGAATCTCGTCCAAGCGATCTTTAAGCTCAGTAAATGGAATGTTACGGCTGCCTTGAATGTAGCCCGTCTCAAATTTCTTTTTGGCACGAATATCGATCAATTGCGCGTTTTGGGAGTTGACCATCATCCCAAGGGTATTAGGTGATATTTTTCTGCCACTACGTTTATTTTCAATAGCAAAAAACAGTACTGCCAGCACTGCTAAGATACCAAATAAGAACGGGTGATTACCCACAAACTCAAACGCACGATCCAAAACAGACCTCCAAAAATTAGGGTTCTAGCAAACTGCGAATACAGTCTAACCTTATCGAACCAGGCGCTATTATACCGACAAGGCTGTGTTTAGTAAACGGTCGATAAAAGCGAATGTATGGAGTAGATCTCAATAAGGCCCGATATTTTAAATATCAATAAGGTCTAGTATCAGCCTCTTCTCTTAGTGTCACCAAATTCTCCACACGGCGCTGTAATACCTCGCCATCGGCTACCGCTTGCCATAACGCGCAGCCTTTGGAGTTATGAGTATGGCGGCAATCACGGAACTGACAGTAGCCGGCAAGCGGCGCAAGCTCTATAAAGCCTGAGATAATATCCTCAGGGGTCAGATGCCAAATACCGTATTCCCTAATACCAGGAGTATCAACGATACCGCCTGCGCTTAGATCGTCGGGGTTAAAGGGTAATAATCGACTGGTCGTCGTGGTGTGTTGACCGAGCTGCGAGTTCTCAGAGATGATATTGACGCTTTGCGCTGACTCTGGCAGTAGCGCATTAATCAGGCTACTCTTACCGACGCCGGACTGACCGGCAAAAATAACTAGTTTATTATCGATGTAGTCTTTTAGCTCACCGAGGCCTATTTGCTCATCGCTATCGGCGACATTCTCCGGACAATCGACCGAGGTTAGTACGCTCTCATAGCCTAAAGCCGCATATTGCTTGAGTAGCTCTTTGGTATCAGCGTCGTCCTCCTTGGCTAACAAGTCCGCCTTATTGAGCACTAATAAAGGTTTGACGCCAGCATGATGACAAACCACCAAATAGCGATCAATTAAGGAGGGCGCAGCAGCCGGTAGCGGCGCAAAGACAATCGCTAAAATATCGACATTAGCCGCCACTGGTTTGAGCTTATGATAGCGATCGGGACGCGAAACTAGTGAGGTACGAGGTTTTACCGATTCGATACGACCAAAGCCAGTATTAGGATCGGCGATCCAGCGCACTTGATCGCCTGCTGCCAGCATTGGCAAATTAGTACGTACATGACAGCGCCAAATATCACCAAGCGCTAATTCTTGCCAAAAAGGCTCAGGATCGTCAGGAGCAATCTCAGGCTGCACAGGAATATCGGCAGGCAGGCTAGTCACTTGTACTTCTAGCTGCTTACCATAATGCGCCATGACCACGCCATCCATCAAACTATCATCACTATTATCCTGATTAGACAGCTGCTGCTTGTCTATACGGCGAATCTGTTGTTTGGTGAGCTTGCGTTGTCGAATCAATGCCATGGAATATGCCTATGCTGTTTTAGCAACTTTGAAAAATATTGCTAAGTGTAGCGCGAAAATTTGCTAACATACAGCCTTAAGCGCTGCTGCTAGACAGTGATTTTGTAACTTATTATCGCTATAAACTCACCTCTAAGCTTACCTTTAAGCTTAGCAAAAAGCAGACGCTCTCAATAAATAATTATCTAACCCTATTAGGAAAAGTTATGAGCACAAGCGACCACCCCAATAAAATCAAGATTAAAAATCAAGGCAAAAAAGGGTTGGTATGGATAGATCTTGAGATGACCGGACTCGATACGCTCAATGACGAGATTATCGAGATTGCTACCGTAGTCACTGATGAGGATTTGAATGTCTTGGCTGAAGGGCCAGTGTTTGCCATTAAAATCTCCGATCAAAGACTCAATCAGATGGATGACTGGAATACCAAACAGCATGGTCAATCAGGACTGGTCGATCGGGTGCGCCGTAGTAAGGTGACTTTGGCAGAGGCGGAGGCGGAAACCATTAAGTTTTTGAATAAGTGGGTCGATAGCG
>JARIDJ010000005.1 GCA_029267175.1 Psychrobacter sp.
GCACGCAAGGAAAATTTATACCAGTAGCACGCTGGCATAGCTGTATTCTTCTTATTTAGGATTAGCTATAAATACTGCTAAAACATATCTCTAAACAGATAGCCACAAAATACGACTTGCTTAGTCAGTATCTGCTTAGTATAGTAAAACGTAACGCTAGACAACATAGGGTCTATGCTTAACAAACACTTAAACAAACCACTTCACTAACCATTTATTACTTATTCAAAGGATACTTTTATGGCTATTAGCTTAACAAAAGGCGGTAATGTCAACTTATCAAAAGAAGCCCCAGGCCTCACAAATATCACTGTCGGTCTTGGCTGGGATCCGCGCGCAACGGACGGTCAAGAGTTTGACTTGGATGCTATTGCGTTTTTGGTCAATGAAGGCGGTAAAGTGCGTAATGATAAAGACTTTATCTTTTTTAATAACCTAAAATCAGACAATGGCGCGGTTGAACATACCGGCGATAACCGTACGGGTGAAGGCGACGGTGATGATGAGCAAATCAAAATCAATTTAGCTAGCATTCCCGCGGATGTCAGCAAAGTTGCTGTTTGTGCGATCATCTATGAAGGCCAGTCTCGCAACCAAAACTTCGGTCAAGTCGGCGAAGCTTATATCCGTATCGTCAATGATAATGGCAATAGTGAGATCGCCCGTTATGACTTATCAGAAGATGGTAGCACTGAGACCGCTATGATCTTTGGCGAGCTGTATCGTCATAGTGGCGACTGGAAGTTCCGCGCCGTCGGTCAAGGCTTTAGCGGCGGTTTAGGCCCATTAGCATCATCATACGGTGTTAATGTCTAAGACTTAATAGCCAGACACAACGCGTTATTATTAAAGCTATCAAGTACGATTATCAACCGTGTTTGTTAGCTTTAATCTTATTAGACCCTCAGCCCTCATGCCTTTTTATTGGAACAAAAGCTACATTATCAACCAAACGATTAGCTCAAGGATTTATTCATTATGGCAGCCACTTTTAGTTTAATAGGTACTATCGAGCCTTTTTTGCACTGCAACCTCAAGAAAGGCGATTCGATCTACTGTGAAGCCAATGCTATGGTCATGATGGAATCCAACCTTGAGCTAAAAGGTAAATTGCAAGGCGGTCTGATGCAATCCTTGATGCGCCGTTTCGCTAATGATGAATCGCTGTTTCAGCAGCAGATTGAGGCGACCGGTGGTGAAGGCGATTGTCTACTTGCCCCTACTTTAGATGGTGACATGCAGATACTAGATGTCGGCGCGCAGCAGTATACCCTAAGCGATGGCGCTTTTGTCGCAGCCCAAAAAGATGTCGATATTAGAGCGAAGATTCAACGTAACTTGGGCGGCGCAGTCTTTGGCGACACTGGCGGCTTTATGGTGATGCAAACCCAAGGCCAAGGACAAGTGGTAGTATCAGGGTTTGGTTCGCTATTTGAGATCGAAGTTGAGCCTGGTAAAGACGTCATTATCGATAACGGTCATGTGGTCTGCTGGGACTCTAACCTAGAATACAAGCTCTCAGTCTCGACCAGTAAGAAAAAAGGCATTATGAGTAATATCATCAACTCAGTCACTAGCGGCGAAGGCATGGTGCTTAATTTTTCAGGTAGCGGTAAGGTGATCATTTGCTCGCGCAATCGCGATAGCTATCAGGGCTGGATTCAGAGCATCTTAGGTAGCAATGCTGGTGGGCGCGGCGGCGGCGGTGGATTTTTGGATAATATCTTATAAGCTAAAGTCAGTGATAACCCCCACTGCAAGTTTTATGATCTCACCTTTTTTATACACGTTCAGTAGCCCTTATCTTTTATAAACACACTTCTAATAATTAAAAGGAATATGATATGGCAGTTAGTCTACAAAAGGGACAGAAAATATCCTTAAGCAAAGAAGCAGGCGGCACCCTCACCCAAGTCAAGCTTGGCCTAGGTTGGGATGTGGCACAAAACCTGCAAGCCAAAAAAGGCGGGTTATTGGGTAAACTGTTCGGCGGCGGGAGTGGCGGTGAGGACACTATCGACTTGGATGCCTCATGCATTATGTTCGATAACAATAAACAACCTGTCGATGCGATTTGGTTCGGTCAATTGCAGTCCAAAGATGGCAGCATCTTGCACACGGGCGACAACCGTACTGGCGCAGGGGACGGCGATGATGAAGTCATCAATGTGGATTTGTCAAAGATACCCGCTACGGTGACCTCGTTGGTCTTTACCGTCAATAGCTTTACCGGTCAGACCTTTGAGACAGTTGAGAACGCTTTTTGCCGTATCGTCAATGCTAGCAACAACTCAGAGGTCGCACGCTATAACCTCTCAGCGCAAGGCGGGCATACGGCTATGATTATGGCAAAAGTCTATCGCCATAATAATGAATGGAAAATGCATGCTATTGGTGAGACCGCCTCTGGTCGCACCTTTCATGATTTGATGCCCGCTATCGCGCCGCATGCGTAAAATTTAGTATTAAATCCTTAAAAACAGCCTAGCTATGATAGCTAGGCTGTTTGCATTGTAGCACTCGACAAAACGTCTATTTACTGCCCCGCTTCCAGCTAAAGCCCCAGTTAAAGGCATTGTCCATCTCTTTGTGACCATTGAAATACTGGTTGATACGCTCGACATTGATACTGCCTTGCTGATTAACCAAGCGTGCAATCGCACACATCGGCGCGTTACCTGCGCCTTCGGTAAGCCGAGTCTCAATCGGCGGCTGCCCCGGCACATGAATAGTGACTACGCCATCAGTTTGCGCCCAGTTAGGCACGCCCTCATAGATAAAGGCAAAAATAAACACCTCTTGAATCTGCGACCACTGCTGCCCGTTGATATCGAGCCATTCGCCATCGCTTACCTGACCGGTTCTATCATCAGCCCGCAAAAGTACAAAAGGTGAAGCGTTTAAATTACCAAAGCGATTCCCTAGCGCCTGAATCAAAGTTTTCTCACCGTTTTTTAGATGCACCATCGCGCCTACATCGAGATCGATACCGCCTGAACCGCGCTGCTTGAACAAATCACCAAGCAGTCCTTTTTTGGGCGCGGCTTTATCGTCATTAGGCCGCTGGTTCCAGTTTAGATTGACCGATATCTTACCGAATTCATCGCGTTTGGTCAGATTAATGCTAGATTGGTTTTTGGTTAAAGTAATCTTACTAAGATTGACCGAGGGACTAGCTGGAATTGGCGGCGGACTACTTTGAGTAGCGCTGCTTTGATTCGCACTGCTAGCCTTTTGCGTATTGATGGGCTTTTGCGTGTTGATGCTTGCTGACTGATTTTGAGCTGGCCCGTCATCGCTAATCTCAACGCCAAAGTGCTCGGACAAGGGTTTAAGACCGCCCTCAAACCCTTGCGCGATAAACCGAAACTTCCAGCTGCCCTGCCGACGATAGCACTCTGCTAGAATTATGGCTTTCTCATTGCGCCCGGCGCTACTAAGCTTACAGGTGATGAGCACTTGACTGCCTTGCATGACTTGAATATCGACATCGCCCAATTGTGCGAGAGTCTGATCGCTTGAGAATGCTAGCGCAATCTTTTCAATCTCACTTGCTTGCGCTGACAAATTAATATCAAAAAACCCATCGCTATCATGCCCGCGAAAGCTGACGCTACCATCATCGCTACGCGTCTGGCCATAAAAGATCATATCGCCGTCACCGCGCACTTCTCCTTGACTGGTTAAGCGGTAAGCGGCGCAGTCGATAGCGTTTTGGCTCAAGATGCGAATGCTAATATTATCATTGGGCAGTGGCGCATTAGCACCAGCAATAAGGGTTTGGCTCATTGTAATTTCCTTAAATTATGTCTACTAGGATGGTAGATATAACTGATTAGTTGGGGGTTATTTTAATAATTGTATAGTAGCATGGATATTGGTTTGTTTTTATAGCCGCTCTGAGCTTAGATATTTTTGCCTATCAAAACGCTATAAATAGTCATAAGTCAGCGCATTTGTATATAATGGCTATGACTTATATCTTCAGGTTTAAAGAGTATTATGGATGAGCAAATGAGCAGTAATAAAATAGCTAAAGCGGCTTGGCTCGCTGAGGGCCAATCCAGCCAGCGTGATATGCTTGAGAGTCTACAGCTACTCAAAGCTCAGTCGATGACGCCCTTTACTATAATCGCCTCCCATCGTCATAATCGGCCTGAGATATTTGAGTTTGCTGATACCGTCTTTTGTGAGCCTTACCCTTTAGATTGTGAGCTTGAGAGTAAGCCTCTCGCTGAGCGCTGGCAGTTTGTGTTAGATAACGCCCAAAAACACTCTGTCAAAGTGCTGCTCACTGGCCGTAATGGTATCGACTATGAGGCGTATAGAGACCTATTTACCCAAGCGGGTATACGATTATTAACCGGCGCCACTAGCGTAGCGGCTCTTGAGGCTATCGATGATAAGTTCGCCTTTATGCAGCAGTGTCAGGCGCACAACATTCCAGTAGCGACCGCTTGGCGTTTCGATACTACCGCTGAACTCAGAGCGCTACTAGCTAAGCATAATCAGCAAAGATTATGTGTCAAACCAGTGACTGGTATATTTGCCCAAGGGTTTTGGCGTTTGGACGCCAACTTAGAGACAGATGAGCAGTACGATAGCTTTGAGCATCTATACTTTACCGATAATAAAAAGATAAACACGGAGCAGTTTGTGACTGCTTATGCTAATAGCCAAATGGTTCAAGAGCGCCCTATTCCCATGCTACTAATGCCCTATCTATCAGGACGCGAGTATTCGATCGATGTGGTTTGTGAGTATGGTGAAGTGCTAGCGGCGGTCACTCGCTATAAACAAGGTAAAATCCAACACGTCGGCTATGATAAATCGGTGATGGAGGTAGTCATCGCGCTAATCAAAGCCTTTAACTGCGATGGTATCGTCAGCGTACAGACCAAAGAGAATGAAGCAGGTGAGCACTGCGTGCTAGAGATTAACTCTCGTCCTTCTGGCGGTATTGGCTACACCACTCATAGCGGCATCGATCTGACACAAATCGGCTTTGGCTATTGGCTCGGTTTGACTGATAAGCCAAAACTGACTGATATTATCCAACAAATTACTCCCTGCCAGATACGTTCTATCATGACGAGTGTCAAGGTTGAGACTGATGATGTAGAAGCTACTCAGTTATAATCAGGGTAGCTTTAACACCCTTTAAGTTGTCAGCTTCATTGCTGAGTAGGATTAGTCTAGTATTTATCCTAATTCAGGAAAGCGCCGAACCATATATATCATCACTATCAAAGCAATGGCTGCTATGGCCGCGCCTACAAACCCTACGCTCGATAAAGAGATATAAGTCACCGCGTAACCTCCGAGTAGCGCGCCCATGCCGATTCCTAAATTAATAACCGCAGAGAACATCGCCATCACCATGTCTTGGGCATTAACATCGATTTCGATGACTTTAGACTGGATGGTTAGCATCAGCAGTATCATCGCCGTACCCCAAACCACCGTCACTATGCTCAGCAGCCATATCGAGCTAACTGCCCATAACATCAGCATCATAGCGACCAGTATCAGTAGCGTAGAGACTAGCATCAGCCTAGTGGTCGATCGCTCATTCCAGCGACTAAAGATATAGCTACCAAGGAGTCCTGCTGCGCCAAATAACAATAAGATAAAGGTGACTTGATTTTGACTAATAGTGCCAATCTTATTCATAAAAGGTTCGATATAGGAGTACGCCGCGTAGTCAGCAGTAAACACCACAAAACAGAATAAATACAGACAGATGAGTAGCGGGTTTCTAAGCAGCTCTGGCAGCTTACTAAAGGAGCCATCAAACATACTAGGTAAGTCTGGCAATAGCTTGGCTTGCAGTATAAAGACGATAAAAGCAATAATGCCAATACCAGCAAAAGTCGTACGCCAACCGAACCATTGTCCCAACATACGCCCTATAGGCACGCCTAATACTAGCGCTAGCGAAGTACCCGTCGCCAATATGCTAAGCGCCAAAGCTTTTTTGCCTTGAGGCGCTACTCGCAACGCTATCGCCGCCGTAATCGCCCAAAACATCGCATGCGAGAGCGCAATACCGACGCGGCTGATTAGGAGCACTTGAAAGCTCCAAGCAAAGACCGATAGCGCATGACTGGCAATAAATACGGCAAATAATGCGAGTAGTAGACGCTTACGCTCGAGGCGACTAGTCAGCAGCATCAGCGGCAATGACATGGCGGCGACTACCCAAGCATAGAGTGTCAACATCAAGCCAGTCTCTGCGCTAGTGATAGAAAAGTCGCGCGCAATATCGCTCAAGAGTGCCACAGGGACAAATTCGGTGGTATTGACCACAAAGGCGCTCACCCCCATCAATATCACTTGAAAATACTTGCTTTGACGCGAGGCGACCGCGTGCTGTGGAGGTGGTTCCATAGAATCTACTATATACAAAGGAGTCGATGTATTAAACTGGACTCAAAAATAAAACAAAACGTCTAACTATCCGCTAATAAACAAGTTTGCTAGGAGTATGGCAAGATAGCAAGCCATTAACCGTAATTTAAATGATTTTTATATTAAATAATGAACGATAACAAGAGCACAGTATTTTAGCTAAAAACACTAGTAGCGAAACTTTTAAACCAAAAAGGCTAAGACGAAGAGCTTGGCGGTGAGGGATACTAGGACATAGTGATGATAATTGCGCTATGATTATCAGCAGTAAACTTTGATTTGAGGCAGATGATGAGCGCACAAACGACTTTAGAGTTAGGAGCAAACACCGTTATCGCCAATGCCCAGTGCTCGGTGGCTTTTGCGACGAGCAGTTTAAAATTCGGGCAACAGCTTGGCTTATTATGGCTACCACTCGACGCTCAGCGCAAAGCTGCTATTAGTCCTGCCTACTTGCATGAGCCCAAAGACTGGGCCAAGCTCGATAATGCAGAGAGTCCAAGTACTTGGCAACTAGATTTAGAGTCGCTCTTTAATAGTCAAAATGTCAGCTATCTGCAACTTATTGCTTATGTCTACTATGAGCCGAGGCTAAACTTGCCAGCGCTTGAGCTGGGTGATATTACTCTGAGCTTAAATAACGGCGCTATTGCTTATGAGTTTAAGGCCACTGAGCGCCATATCAAAGCGGCCATTATCTTGGAGATTTATCAGCGTAATGGTCAGTATAAATGCCGCGCTCTAGCGGAGAGCTCTACGCAAGGACTAGCAAGCTTAGAGCAGCGCGTGCAAGTCAGTCTCGATGTGCGCCCGCCTGCTACTCATGCGCTTATTCAAGACGCTCAGCGTCAACAAAACCTGCCAAATAGCGAGTCGCGCGCGCCAAGACAAGTGCAGCCTGGCGAGACTTGGACGGGGACAGCCTTCGCTATCGATCCTTATCATCTACTCACTTGCTATCATGTGATAGAATCCGCTGCCTTGATCGGTATTCGGCAGCAAGGGCAGCCTGATCGCAAGGCACAAGTGGTGCTTAGCGATATCGGTAGTGATTCGGCGATTATTAGGGTGACTGAGCCGCTGCCAAGCTACATCCCGATCGCGCAGCGCTGCTATGATCTCTTGGGTGAGACGGTGACGACGCTTGGCTTTCCGCTATCAGGACTCAGTAGCCAATTGCAAGTAACGCAAGGCTGTATCTCAAGTCTGACAGGGTTTGGCGATGATATTCGCTATTTGCAATTTACCGCTCCTATTCAGCCCGGCTCTAGCGGTAGTCCTTTGATCTTGCCAACGGGTGAAGTTGTCGGTATGGTGACGGCCAGCCTTGTGCACGAACACGCGCAAAACATGAATTATGCGGTAAAATTTCAGCTATTATCAGCGCTGCTAACCAGTGCTGGGATTAGCCTTGAGACTTTGTCTAATTCTGCCCCTAAAAAAGCGACGCTTGCGGCACTGACTAGATCATCAGCCTCAGAGCCATCACCGCTGCCGCTAACCACCCCGCAGCTTAGTAAACAAAGCCGCGGCGCGCTTTGGCTTGTAGGCTGTGAAGGTTAGATAAAAAACCTGTATAGTTGATTCTCAATAACATTGATACCCTATACTGCTACGCAAGACTGGGACAATCTTTTTTTGCGTGCTGTGTCTACGCTGACGGAATCTGCATAAAATTTATTTCAGCCTTGCTGTATTTTTAAATTGACTTGACTATATCAGTATCGACATTAAACAAATTTATAATAAAAGCTCTATCTAAAGGATGACGCATGCCAAACCAGTCACAAAACACGACTATTACCCTGCCCCGTGGCACGCTTGATTTAAACTATCAAACCCATACTATTACTAAAAGTACTCACAATAACAATAACAGCTACCAGCTCGAAGACTTATTAGGTTTTGCCCAGCGCATCAACCCTAAACGCGCGTTTTTATTTGTCTCAAAAGTGTTGGGTCGTCATATCCCTGTCGCGCCTAGTATCATGCGCCGTGCTTTTACTGATTTGGCAAACTTAGTGCCCGATAACTTGCCTGAGCCGATACTAGTTATTGGTATGGCTGAAACTGCGGTTGGACTCTCAGCAGGCGTGCATCAAGCGCTACAGACGCGCTATCCCAATGCCCTATTGCTTAATTCTACTCGTCATGCTCAGCATAGCGAAGACAACGATGAGGCTTTATTTGCTACTTTTAATGAAGATCATAGTCATGCTAGCCAACATTTAATTTATCAGAGTAAAGATAAGGATATTCAGAAACAGCTCCTCGCTAGCAAAACGCTAATCATGGTCGATGATGAAGCGTCAACGGGCAACACTTGTGTCAATGTAGTGACCGCGTTACGCGAGGCGGGACTTAAACAATTAGAAGAAGTGCATCTAACGACTTTGGTTGATTGGTCGCTAAATCAGAATCAGGGTGAAGCTGACGCTAATGATAAAATCAACGATACCATAGCAAGTCGCTTACCAAATATAGAGTTTCAGCGTCATCATCTACTCTCTGGCGCATGGCAATGGACCGATGCCCCCAATCCTGAGCCTATCGTTATGCCATCAGTGGATACGACTGAGGCTGGCAGTCAAGCTCTTGGTCATACCGGTAATTGGGGACGCTTTCCAACGCTCGATAGTACGGATGGGTTTGAGAGTTATCTAGCGCATTTTCAGCAAGCTTTTGCAGATTTTAGAGGGCAAGCCACTTTTGACAAAGATCAATTGCCGAAGCGAATTTTGGTGCTAGGTAGTAATGAGTTTGTGTGGTTGCCTTTTTTATTAGCTGAGTGGCTTGAGTCTGCAGCGAAAAGGCTTAACCAAACTTTAACCGTGACATTTAGCGCCTTAACCCGCTCACCTATTGCCCTTGGCGGCGCTATCGATACCATGCTGAGCTTCCATGATAATTACGGCCTTGGTATGACTAACTTTGTCTATAATGTTGAGCCTAGCGATTGGGATTTGATTGTACTATGTGTAGAGACCGCTGCTGATAGTGTGGATCAGCTATGGCAGGACTTGGATAATGTGTTGGTCGTAGGAGTTGACAGTTGAACTTTTGATTGACCGTAGGGTGAGCTTAGCGCAGCGTCACCCACTATCTAAGCGTTATAAACTTACTAAGCGGTGGGTGACGTTTTATCTTCATTCCTTACAAGAATTTAATAAAACTAACCGCACCCTACAAGAGCTTTTAATTGTGGACCATATATGACCGCCCCATTCTTTCAAATAAATTCTGATATCATAAAACCCTACGCCTTAATGGATCTAGACGATACCCTATTTCAAACGCGGCGCAAAATAGACGCTTGGAAGCTTCCAACTTCTAAAGGTAAAGACTTAGTTTGTGCGACAGTAAACCAACAAGGCGAGCCGCTAAGCTTTATGAGCACTCGGCAAGCGAGCTTCTTTAATTGGTTACTAACTAGCACGGAGCTAATAGTCGTTACCGCTCGCGACCGAGGTGAGATTAAACGGGTCAAGCTGCCGTTTGACAGCTGGCGGGTATTAACCCATGGCGCTATCATTGTTAACAAAGACGGTGAGCTACAGGATGAATGGCAGCAGCACATGTATCACAAGCTTACGCCATTGCAAGATAAGCTGGCTCAGCTTAGCCAGTTGTTCACTAAACATAGCAGCAATGATAATAGTCAGCTTAGATTTACCGCGCATAGTGATAGTTTTTATAACGGTAGCGTTAGCGAAGAGCGGGTCATTTATCTTGCGATTAAACATGCGCAAAAAGATCATCAAGCGCTAATCGAATTGGCAGCAAAACTACCGACATTGATACGTAATTTTGAACAAGATTTTTATGTACATGTAAACGCTAATAATTTAGCTATTTTACCGCATGTTGTGCATAAGCGTCATGCGGTGCAGTTTTTGTTAGAGCAGCATTTAGATCATACGCGTCCAAGCTTTGGCTTTGGTGATAGCTTAGCCGATTTGCCTTTTTTGCAGCTACTTGACTGGTATGGTATGCCCAATCATGGGCAACTGCACGAAAACTTAGCCTCTCAATAATTTAATAAACTAATTTGCTTAGAGTAATTAATGACAAAAGCTAACCTTCAAACCTTAAATCAATTCGGCTCTGGCAGCTATTTGGCTGACGATGTCACCGTGCTACTAGATATGGTAGATAAAGAAGCGGTAGCGGATGTCCCTGTCAGTCAAAAAGAGGCGCTGATTCAAAGTGGTCAGCGTCACTACTCGGACATGATTACTCTAGAGCAAGCGCCAACCGCTAGGCATGAGCAGCTGTATTTGCAAGCCCTGCACCAAGGCAAGACGCGCATGGCTAGCGATATCGCTGATTTAGCTTATACTGTGCATAGTATCTTTCAACGCAAGGTCGATCAAAAAACCCCGCTGATATTGGTGAGCTTAGTGCGAGCAGGCTTGCCTGTTGGGGTACTATTGCAGCGAGCCTTAGCAGATAGTAATAGTAGCTATTCACTACCAAGTAAACACTATGGCATTAGCATCATTCGCGATCGCGGTGTTGACCCTGTCGCTTTGCAGCTTATACTAGACAATCATCCTGATAGCCCTATCGTCTTTGTCGATGGTTGGACGGGTAAAGGCGCTATTTATCAGCAGTTGGCATCTAGTCTACAACTGTTTGACGAGGATAATCATGCAAGCTTTGCTAATATCTTTCATCAAGGCAAAGGAGTGATACCACTGTTAACGCTTGCTGACCCGGCTGGCGTGGCATGGCTTGCGGCCAGCGCGGAGGATTGGCTAATTCCCTCAGGCTTATTGAACAGTACCGTATCAGGCCTGATATCGCGTAGTCTGTATACCCAGCCGCAATCGGGCCTGCATCGGGCTGTTTTTTATGATAACTTAATAGCTATCGATCACAGCTTAGCTTTTATAGCACAGATTGATTCAGTACGGCAGCAGCTGACACCCCCATCTAAGCTTTTAGCTACTTTTGCGCAGCCTAGATATAGCACCCAACGCATCATTGATAAAATAGCAACCGATTACCGTATCGATAATCGCAACCGTATCAAGCCGACCATTAGCGAGGCGACCCGCGCTATACTGCGCCGCGATCCTGAGCGTATCTTACTTGCGAGCGCTGATCACCCCGATACCACATTATTACGACATTTATGCCGTGATAGAGAGATTGAAATCAGCGTTTTAGGTGCTAAAATACTGCCTTACCAAGCCATTACTCTCATTAAAGAACGCACTAGTTATTAAGTATAATTATTGCTGTGTTGTCTTTAATTTATCTATTTACCATTAACTATGATGCCGACTATGTCAGATAAGCATAATAACGAGTCAGACCTTTATCATTATACGCAGTCTTATGAGCACCTGATCACTGAGCGCCACGCTCTGCTCAAGCCGCATACTCATCATCCTTATCAGTTGGGTGCAAGCCTTTATATGCCAGCGACTCGGCAAGATATCTGGCAAGTGATTAAGCGTGATAAATTGCCGACGATAAATAGCATTATCATCTGTATCGAGGACGCAGTCAGTCATGATGATGTTGGCTTGGCCCTACAGCGTCTGCAGGAGTTATTAAACACTTGGGCGGCGCATATCGATAGTATCAATAACCCCTCAACGCCTGAGATTCATAAGCTTGCGCAGCCTACACGGCCATTGGTGTTTGTCCGTCCACGTAACCCAATGATGCTACAAAAACTGGCTCACTACAAAAACATAGAATTGCTCGATGGCTTTGTGATGCCCAAGGTCGATATGTGTAGTCTGTCAAACTGGCGCATGGCCTGTCAGAATCTCAGCACCGATCAGCTCCTAATGCCAACCTTAGAGACCGCTGCATTATTTGACCCTCATCACAATCAAGAGCTGGCGATTGGCTTTAAAGAAGCTTTTAGTCAGCCCGTCTTTGCGCTGCGTATCGGTGGTAATGATTTATTTGCCTCATTGCGTCTGCGCCGCCCTAAGAACAGCATCATCTACGACACCCCTATCGGTACTCTCGCTTATCAGCTGCTTGGCTGCTTTGTGCCACATGGCTTCTACCTTACTGCTCCCGTATTTGAGTACTTAGACCAGCCAACATTATTTATGCAAGAGCTGACTCGTGATGTCAGCTTAGGGCTAGTCGGCAAAACCGTCATTCACCCCAGTCAGATTGCACTAGTCCAGCAAGCTTATTGCGTGCCTGCAAGCATTTTAGATGAAGCAAAAGCGATACTGCATAGCGAGGCCAAAGCGGTGTTTAAGTATAACAATACCATGCTAGAGCCAGCCACTCACCGCGCTTGGGCGACAGAGATTATCAACCGCGCCAAAGTGTTTGGCACGATCAATAATGACAATAGCGACTACAGCTCAAGATTATAAACTATCGTTTGGTATAAAAATGTTCGTTTGCTTTATAAAACGGTTAGTAAGACTACTAATAAAAACAACAAAGCCGCTATCTTCTTGATAACGGCTTTGTCGCTTTAATCTAAGCCTTAACTTCTAATACCAGCCCTCAATACTATCCAAAAACTCGCCCAACACTCTATTGACCTGTTCAGGCTCCTCTACGGTTGAGGTATGGCCTGCGCCTTTGATGACCGCAAGCTTGGAGCCATCGATAGCGAAGTGCATGCGCTCAGACTTAGCATAAGGAGTCGCGGCATCTTCATCCCCAACGATGATTAAGGTTGGCGTCTGGATACTACCTAGTTGCTCATAAACTCCTTCCCGATCGATAACGCCCATCGTCGCTTTAATCGTACCGCCTTTACGGTTGCCTTGTAGCATAGATAGCCACTCTTTACGATCAGCCTTACGCTCTTTGGCTGCCAAAAATGTACTACCAAACATAATCGGCATCACCTTTTGACTCACCCGCTTCATCC
Organism: Psychrobacter sp.; assembly: GCA_029267175.1. Classification (GTDB taxonomy): domain Bacteria; phylum Pseudomonadota; class Gammaproteobacteria; order Pseudomonadales; family Moraxellaceae; genus Psychrobacter. Next base: position 13,277 of record JARIDJ010000005.1, read on the forward strand.
CCAGCCAGCGAATGGCTTTGAGCAGTTTTCGGTACTGTGGGACGTTTTTGGGATCCTCGGCATCGGCAGAGGTTTCTAGCAGTGACAGCGACAGTAAGCGCTCAGGATGGTTTATAGCAATACGCTGCGCGACAAACCCGCCCATAGATAGGCCAACAAAATGACACTTATCGATATCAAGCGCGTCAAGGAGCGCGATAGTATCCTTGGTCAAGCTATCCATATCATAGCCATCTTTGGTAATCTGCGATTGCCCTTGCCCGCGAAAATCAAAGGTGATGCAGCGATAGTTGTTTTTGAAATGCTCGACTTGCTTGTCATACATTCTACCGCTCCAAAGCAGCCCATGAGCGAAGACAATCACCGGTTTTTGGTTATCATTGGGCGCACTATCTTCGTAGTAGATCTCGACATTATTTACTTTAATCGTTGGCATAACTCTTCCTTGTCGTTGTGGTTTATTATCAATGAAACGATCGCTTAGTGAACCAAGCCTAACTATTTACCTTATATAATTAGCATAATTTACAACTCATAAGTTTAGTAGTGATATTTGTAAATGAGCAGTTTTCTCAAGGCACAAAGATGGCGCAGAAATGGCGCAAAGGTACACCAATTCAGATTTTAGAGCCCTGACGAACCTGCTATAGTAATCAGCATAAAGCTATTTGTCAGCTACCTTGCTACTTAACCCCCAACCCTTACAAGGATAACCCTTATGCCTGAAGCTCTCGTTGATTATCAAAGTGACAATCATATCGCCACTATCACCATGAATGATCCCAAAACCTTAAACGCTTTTAGTACTCCGCTCAAGCAAGCGATGATGGAGGCGCTTGATAAGGCCGATAAGGATAACCAAGTACGGGTTATCATTTTACAAGGCGGCGGCAATAACTTCTCTAGTGGCGGTCATATCGGCGAGATGCTTGAGAACGGTATGGAGTCTGAGGCACTGGTTGCTAAGCTTGATTTTATGCTGCGCGAGGTCGCTGAGGTCAGTCTCAAGCTGCGTAATATCCATAAGCCTATTATTGCCAAACTAGAAGGTGCGGTGGCAGGCGCGGGCATGAATCTAGCGCTGACTTGTGATTTTCGTATTGCTAGCGACAATGCCAAATTTGTGCAAGCTTTTGTCAATATTGGTCTCATTCCTGATGCTGGCGGTATCTATTTATTGAATCAATTAATTGGTGCGGCAAAAACCACTGAGCTTGTGATGCTTGGCGACAAGCTAAAAGCGGAAGATGTCGCGCGTCTAGATTTAGTTAATAAAGTGGTCAGCAAAGAGGATCTGGATGCCGAGGTGATGGCACTAGCGACACGTTTGAGTCAATTACCGGGCAAGGCTCTAGCCTCAATGAAACACATGATTAACGTACATGCCTTCACTGGACTCAATGAAGCGCTAGATATGGAAGTTGAGCAGCAAAACATGATGGCTCAAACGGATGACTTTAAAGAAGGCATTACCGCGTTTATGGAGAAGCGTAAGCCGGTTTATCAGGGCAAGTAGCTTTTAATTTTGTGTTGGGTTTATTTTAGAGTAATTATTTATTGCTCTTTTTATCGCTTACTTTTATGATCAATAAGGTGAGCGATGAGATTGGTAAAATACTCACTGCTTCAATCAACTGTATTTTCTTTATCTATAAAATTCTTTAATGTCACATGATGCAATAACATTCTATTAAAGACGTTGAATCGGTATGAACTTTTGCTATTTTTACCATCTAGAGCGGAGAAAAACCTCTTAGCAAAGATTTGAAAAAAACCATACAGAAATACACACAGTAATATTAAAGCGAATAGGTTAAACCCTATTAGCACTGTTTCATTAGGGTATTTACTTGCTATCTCAGATATCTTTATACCACCCAAAAATATAGCTGAAAGAGAAATTCCTAATACGCCTATAAGGTTTTTTATAACTATATTAAACTTCGAATTCTGAAGTAACTTTCCAGTGGCCAAAAAATCATTATAATTTACTTTATGATAACTCTGGAACCATTCAGTACTTTTATTTACTAGGCTAAACGCGTTCATGCTTTCAGGAAGATTATCTTTTATCCACTTATCTTGTATTAACTGAATTTTCTTACTGCCATATTTACACTGTAAAATAGCTGTCTTTCTAGTATCAATAAATATTAAAAAAGCCACGTATATTACTAAGGATAAAATATAAAGTCCCCAACCTTTAGCTTTACTTTCATAAATATAAATAGGAATAGCTTGTTGTAAAATTAAAGACTCCATAGTGACTACCATGATTGCATGATAAGTTATAGAAACTGCTAAAAAAAACATAATACAAGCGATCTTTTTATGTTTAAATTTTTTTGAAAATATATTATACCCTTTAAAATATACAGTAATAGACTCAACATCATAATAATATTGATTAACTATTTCATATATCTTTTTATTTTTATTTTGACTATTCCGTGAATATGTCATAACAAACCCCTCCATTAGTTAATTTCGATAATTATCAACTAATTCATAAAGAGTTACAACCCAACATCCGTCTATGAACGACACTATATGTCGTGAAGTGAATTCAAAGAAAAACCCCGCATCAGATCGATACGGGGTTTATTTTTATCTCAACAATTAGTTTTAAAGCAAAGCTTAAGTCAACTGAGCGACGTTAATCTTATCCGCCTCTTCGGTGTACTCTCCCATACGATCGAAGTTCATGTATTGATACACTTCATCGCCCATGCTGTTAAGCATGCCCGCGTACTGCTGATATTCATCGTTGGTTGGCAATTTACCTAATACCGCGGCTACCGCTGCAAGCTCAGCAGATGCTAGATAAACGTTAGCGCCTTGACCCAAACGGTTCGGGAAGTTACGCGTTGAGGTCGATACCGCAGTAGATTTGGGCGCGATACGCGCTTGGTTACCCATACATAGCGAGCAGCCTGGCATCTCAGTACGAGCGCCGGCTTGCGCGTAGATGTTGTAATAACCCTCTTCCATCAACTGACGCGCATCCATCTTGGTTGGTGGCGCAATCCATAGACGCGTCTTCAGGCTACCTGCAGGTACGTCTTGCAAGAGCTTGCCTGCCGCGCGGAAGTGACCGATGTTGGTCATGCACGATCCGATAAAGACTTCATCGATGGTATCGCCAGCGACATCGGCTAAAGTCTTGGCATCGTCTGGATCATTCGGGCAGCAAAGGATTGGCTCTTTGATGGTGCTCATATCGATAGTCATATCGATGGCGTATTCTGCGTCATCATCTGCACGCATCAGGCTTGGGTTCGCTAGCCACTCTTGCATCTGCTCGATACGGCGGCTAATGGTACGCGCGTCGCCATAACCCTCACTAATCATCCACTTAAGTAGCGTGATGTTTGAGTTTAGGTACTCAGTCACTGACTCCTCTGATAAGGTAATCGTACAACCCGCAGCACTACGCTCGGCTGACGCATCAGATAACTCAAATGCTTGCTCAGCGGTTAGATCCTCTAGACCTTCAATTTCAAGGATACGGCCGTTGAACTCGTTGATTTTGCCTTTCTTATCGACAGTCAAGTAGCCTTCTTTGATCGCTTGATAAGGAATCGCATGCACAAGATCACGTAAAGTGATACCAGGCTGACGCTCACCGACGAAACGCACACGCACAGATTCTGGCATATCTAGAGGCATAACGCCAGTCGCTGCTGCGAATGCGACCAGACCAGAACCCGCTGGGAAAGAGATACCCATTGGGAAGCGAGTATGCGAATCACCGCCCGTACCAACGGTATCTGGCAGTAGCATACGGTTCAGCCATGAGTGAATAATGCCATCACCCGGACGTAAACTTACGCCGCCGCGGTTCATGATAAAGTCCGGTAGCGTGTGCTGAGTCTCAACGTCAACGGGTTTTGGATAAGCGGCAGTATGACAGAATGACTGCATGACAAGATCCGCTTGGAATCCTAGGCAAGCCAAGTCTTTTAGCTCATCACGAGTCATTGGACCTGTGGTGTCCTGACTACCGACGGTTGTCATCTTAGGCTCACAGTACATACCTGGACGTACGCCCTCTAGGCCACAAGCTTTACCAACCATTTTTTGTGCTAGGGTAAAGCCTTTACCGGTATCCGCAGGCTCTTCAGGCTTGGCAAACACATCTGAATGACCTAGACCCATGTATGCGCGGGCACGGTTAGTCAAACCACGACCAACGATGAGTGGAATACGGCCGCCTGCACGCACTTCGTCAAGTAGCGTTGGTGAGTTTAGCTTGAACGTCGATAATACCTCATCTGAGTCATGCTTGGTGATTTTGCCATCGTGTGGGTAGATGTCGAACACATCGCCCATATCCAGCTTATCGACTGCGACTTTCTCAATCGGCAATGCGCCAGAGTCTTCCATGGTGTTAAAGAAGATAGGGGCGATGTTGTTACCCAGTACCAGACCGCCGCCGCGCTTGTTGGGTACGTTCGGGATATCTTCGCCCATGAGCCACAGTACCGAGTTGGTGGCAGACTTACGGCTCGAGCCGGTACCAACGACATCACCCACATAGGCTAACGGATGGCCTTTTTCTTTAAGCGCTTCGATCTGCTTCATGGGGCCAACGACGCCCTCTTCGTCAGCGGTGATACCGTCGCGAGAGTTTTTGTGCATGGCAAGTGCGTGCAGTGGGATATCAGGACGGCTCCAAGCGTCTTGGGCTGGAGACAAGTCGTCAGTGTTGGTTTCGCCCGTGACTTTAAAGGTGGTATAAGTGGACTTTTTAGGAACCTCGGCTCGGTTTAAGAACCACTCCGCATCCGCCCAAGATTGAATCACTTCACGGGCTTTCTCATTGCCCGCTTCGGCTTTTTCGGTGACGTCGTTAAATGCGTCAAATACTAATAAAGTCTTTTTCAAAGCTTCAGCAGCGTCCTGTGCGACATCCGCATCATCTAAGGCTGCAACCAATGGCTGAACGTTATAACCGCCTTGCATAGTTCCTAAGATCTCTACCGCTTTTTGTTTACTAATTAGCGGTGATGACGCCTCACCTTTTAAGATGGCCGCTAAAAAGGCAGCTTTGACATAAGCGGCTTGATCGACACCGGCAGGGATACGGTTTTCTAGTAAGTTCATCAAGAACTCATCTTCACCTGCTGGTGGATTCTTTAATAGTTCTACCAATTCGGCCACTTGTTTTTCATTTAATGGGAGCGGAACAGTACCAAGCTCGGCACGCTCGGCGACATGTTTACGATAAGCTTCTAACACAATAATCGTCCTCGTAGTTGGGCTAGCACATTGCGTGAGTAGTCAGAATGACTGCCGGCGTAGATGCACTATAGGGAATGAGATAGGGTAAATTTTTATTATGGCAATGATAGCTCAAAACGCCTTAAAAGTTAATGGCTCAGTCTACAAAAGGCTCCCATATCAAGGCATAATCGACATTTATTATAAAAATGATGTCATAAATGAACGCTTTAAACCCTCTTTTACGACTAGTCACTATCGCTACTTTTATATTGTCTATTAGCATTGATAAAAGGCTTACTGTATATTTAGTAGCGATTAGAGCTCAACAATAATATCAAAAGGATAAGCAGATGAACAATCACTCAAATTATGATAAGGGGCTAAAGGTACGCACTGAGGTTATGGGTGCAGCGCATGTGCAGCGCTCGCTTGATGCTGCCACCCCTTTTACTCAGCCCTTGCAGGACTGGATCATTGAGCACGCTTGGGGCAGTACTTGGCAGGATGATAGCGTGTTGCCGCGTAAGTATCGCTCGCTGATTACCTTAGGGTTTTTGATTGCACAAAAAAGCCCAAACGAGCTAAAAGGGCACATTCGCGGCGCTATTAATAACGGCGCAAGTGTAAGCGAGATTCGCGAAGTGCTGATGCACAGCTTGCCTTACTGCGGCGCTCCTGCGACCCAAGAGGCGTTTCGCGCTGCTATCGAGGTGTTCGGTGAGATGGGTATTGATTTGCAACAATAGCTTTTAGGGCGAACATTGGCCAAAACCTACCGCAAATCTCTGCTATAATTACGCCATTGCTAACCCCTTCTAATCATGACTAAAACCCTCATTTTTAAAGACTTAAAAGTATAAAGGGTTAAGAGATAAGTTGATTATGACTACTGCCGTACAAACCCATATCCCTGCACCAAAATTAAAACCCAAAAAAGCCATCCAAGGCGAAAAGCTACGCGGCTACGATAAAGTTGCGCGCATCCCTATTAAAGTGATTCCAACGGTTGAAACCAAAAAGAAACCCGATTGGATTCGCGTTAAGTTATCGTCACCTGCGGAAGTTGCGCGTATCAAGGCCAAACTGCGTGAGCAAAAGCTCTATACCGTCTGTGAAGAAGCCGCTTGTCCCAATCTTGCGCAGTGCTTCTCTGATGGTACCGCCACCTTTATGATTATGGGTGATATCTGTACGCGCCGCTGTCCGTTTTGTGATGTCGGTCATGGTCGCCCCAACGCGCTGGATAAAGATGAGCCGCGTCATACTGCTGAGACTATCTTAGGCCTAAATCTTAAATACGCGGTCATTACCTCCGTCGATCGCGACGATCTAAAAGACGGCGGCGCGCAGCATTTCGTCGAAGTGCTTAATGAGTCACGCGCCCTTAGTCCCAACTGTTTGATCGAGATCTTAGTCCCTGATTTTCGTGGCCGTATGGATATCGCTTTAGACTTATTGACTGAGACTGCGCCAGATGTGTTTAACCATAATATCGAAACGGTGCCGCGTCTGTATAAAGCGTTTCGTCCGGGCTCTGACTATCAGCACTCCTTAGACTTGCTCAAGCTCTATAAAGAGCGTCGCCCTGATATCGCGACTAAATGCGGCTTTATGGTAGGACTTGGTGAGACCGAAGAAGAAGTTTATGCGCTACTTGATGATCTTAAAGCGCATGATGTCGATATGATAACGGTCGGTCAGTACTTGCAGCCGAGTAAAAACCATGCCCCTGTTGATCGTTACGTACATCCCGATGAGTTCCAGCGCTATATGGATTATGGCAAAAAGATTGGCTTTTTTAGTATTTGGGCCGGTCCCATGGTACGCTCAAGCTACTTTGCCGATCGCCAGTACTACGGCGAGGACTGCCCTGCTCCTATTCGTAGCAAAAAGGCGCTTGAAGCGGAAGGTAAGCTTGGCTGCTAAAATAGCTATAAATTGAAACAAAAAAGGAGACCCATTACGGTCTCTTTTTTTATTCTACTTTAAAAAACATCATCAAACATAAGACAATAATTTTTACTGTACGAACCCTTATACTCATTGATATTAAAGGCTATTAGCTATATGATAGCTTACAACGTACAACATTAACCTACAATGTAAAGCGTTTTAAGTGGCTACCAAAATGGCTACCAGATGTTAATAAATGGCTACCAGATTGGCTACCAAGATAAGGGCTAAGGGCATGGCTAAGAAAGCAATAAAACTAGACTCGCAAATTCAAAAGGCTATCAAAGATGCTATTCAAGCTGGCACGAATGACAGTTACCCCATAGCTGGCTATAGAGGTTTAGAAATACGCATAAGACCACACAAGAACGGCTTAGATGCTGCAACAGATTTTAGACACCGCTACACCCACCCCACTACTGGCAAACGTCCTTACATGACGCTAGGACAATACCCAGCTTTAAAGCTTGCTGATGCTAGGGGTATTTATAGAGATAACATGGCTTTACTGGCTAAAGATATAGACCCCTTAGAGCATAAAGAAGATGAAAAGCAAAAGGAGCTACTAGATAGACTTAATACGCTAGATCACTTCATTGCTGAATGGCAAGAATTGCAAGCCAGCAAAGATTTAAGCCCTAACTCAATCTATACTTATAATATGCTACTTAGACCAATTCAAAAGCAATTAGGGAATATTAGAGTTACCGATATAACCCCTAGTGTAGTCATTAAGTTTATAACCGATATTCAAAAGCAAAACCCAGCTAAAGGCTTAAGAGTTAAAAGATTGCTTAAAAGTATCTTACAACTAGCTAAAAAACACATGGTGATCGAGTACAACCCAGCAAGCGACTTGCAAGGCACACTAAAGAGTTATAAACCATCAAACTACCCTTCATTGACAGCCCCCAAAGAATTTGCCGAACTGCTAAGAGACATTGACCAGCTAGACGAAGCAAGCCAGCTTTATAACAAGCGCATTTTACAGTTATTATCTTTAACCTTTCCACGTGTAGGTGATTTATGCGCTATGCAATGGAGTGATATTAACTGGCTTAAAAAGCAATGGGAATTTAAACCACAAAAGGCAGCTAATAGGGGCGATATGGTAGGTAGTTTTGTAATACCACTAGCACCGCAAGCCCTAGCTATATTAGAGCAAATGCAAAGCCTAACAGGTGATAGTGATTATGTATTCCATAACCCTAGACGCATTCAAGCCCCTTATCACCATACGCAAGAAATTAACAAAGTATTAAACAGTGATTTAATGAATAACGGACAAGGCTATAAAGGCATGCATAGCCCTCATGGCTTTAGAAGTAGCGCTAAGACTATGCTTATGGAGCGTAGAGGTTATGACGAACTAATAACCGAACTGGCACTAGGTCACCGTATGCTTAACGCTTATGGCACTGCATACAATCGCATGACTGGACTAGATCAACGCGCTGCAATGATGAACGACTGGGCGAACTACCTAGACGCTATCAAAGCTGGCAAGTTTGATAATGTTATCCATGCTGATTTTAAGAATAAAGACAACGCTAAACAAGGTTAAACCGTTACACCAACAACCCCACCAATGGAGATAAAACCATGATGACACTAGACACCAAACCAACACGCCAGCAATTAGATGACCGCTCATTCTGGGATAACTTACCCCCAGATGGTGGAGAACATGACGGCTTTGAATATGCTCCCACTTATTCAGTATTGATTAATGGTGTGCCAGTAAAATATAAGACTGACAATGATAAGCCAGTTAATAACGCATTCTTTTATAGTATTGCTACTGAGGAAGTAGAACGGCTGTCAAAAGATAATGACAATGTTACTTTAAAGATAACAGGCTATTATCAAACCTTAGTAAGACGCGATAGACGATCAGTAGCTTAACCAATTTAGCGACTAAACACCGCTACAATGACCATGCAAGGCTAGGATTAATTACCCGAACGCCAGCCTTTTCATGCCTTAGGTTGGCATGCCTTGCACCTATTTTATTAAGGTATGAATGAAAAGTAAGGCATGACGATGAAATATCGTAGTAAAGTAAATATAGATGGATATTATAAAATTATTAAAGATAATATTCCTGAAATGAGTATTGGTTTTAATGCATGGTCATTAGTTATAAGCTATGTTTCAGACTCGTTTCAATATCATAAGCTTTATTTAGGTACGATAGACAAATTAGAAAAAAATCATAAAGAAAATGTAGAGATTATTTTTACTAAATCTTTAAATATGTTAATCAATGATTTTTATGACGGTTTAGACGATGATTTAGATGATGAGATTAACAAAGCTCTTATAGACCTTATGCAATCTGGCACGCCTAGTGGTAAAAAAATAGCGATTTTACTTCATGATATTACTTCGAATTCAGTAATATACGCTTTTGATGAATTAGAGAAAAATATACCTGAACCTTATGCGTTAAAATACATGGTTCAAGATATGATTATTTTACTATTCGGTCTTTTATGCTTTAAAAACGATGTATTAATTCCTACTGGCTCTGCAGCATTAAATATATTCTCAAAAGGGTATAACAAATTACTTTATATTGGAGATGCAGATTTTGACTGGCTTATAGAGTCTAAAATATCTACACAGAATAAAGAGAAAGCTAATAACCGCTGGTCAAAGCACAATCAAACTAGACCTGAAAAAAAGAAACAATACTTAGAGATTATGGATCAACACAACTTTACTACTTTTGCTGAAACAGCCGAATATATAAAGCAAAATATAGAAACAGATAAAACCCCATCTTATGACACTATTAAACGATGGTTAAGCCAAGCCAGCAAAGACGATTTTTCATAATCTATCATACTGTGGTATGCAGGCATACAACACGCTATGCATGCATACCATGCGCTATACACGCATGAATATTCCTTACAACGCCTACCTACAATAGCATGACCTTAACGACATTCATTCACAACCGTTAAGGAGTTAAGGCAATGCCTAACACTACCCACGCAGCACCCACCAATAAGCTAAGCCTAGCTGACCTATTGGCAAACCCTAAAGAGCTTTATCAAGTCAAACAGGTAGCCGATATATTCCATAAACACCCTGAGACTATTAGACGATGGATTAAAACGGACAAGATCACAAAGCCGTTATCTATCAATGGCGTTTACTACTTCAAAGGTAGTGACATAGTTGAATATTTAGATGCTGAAAATATAGAGGGGGCTTAATCATGGATAAGCAAAAACCTACTCAAAGCCAAATCATCAAAGCCCACTTACTAAAAGGCGAACCTATCACCACATGGCAAGCTATACAGCTATATCACATAACTAGCTTAGCCACTCGAATAAGCGAGCTTAGGCGTTTAGGGTTACAGATAGAACAGGAACGCATTGATAGCGATAATACACACTGGCAAATGTATTGGCTTGATAGCGACTATATAGAGTCTTACAAAGCTAGAGGGGGCGATTATGAATAACACAGACAAAGCAAAGCCCCAAGCTGATGACAAGGGGCTTAATACTCTACTAGGCACTTCAAAGCAAACTAGCACCGATATTATAACAAATGATGAGATAACAAACAGTCTTATAGAGTTAGGCCAAGGCGATAAGCTAAGACAGTTTAAAGACAGCTTTACTATTTATAATGGAGATGACAAAAGCGACATCATAAACACCGCTGGCAAGGTGGCTTTGATACTTAGCGATAATATGTATCAGCCAAATAACATAGGTATTTACACGCCTAACAGTGACGCACCTATCGAAGTGACCGACCCTAGCCAGCCTAGCGCCTTTATCATTGGCAGCCTTAACCAAGATAGCGAGTGGTACGCAGTAAAAACCTTAGCTGAGGGCATAGAGCTTTATAAAGCATTAACTAGCCAAGGGGTAAATGTGACTATCCTAGTCAGTGCTAACCCATTTCACTTTAACGATATGGTCAAGCATTTTGCTGAGGTTAAGCAAGTGATCGTTACTGCTACTATAGATAAAAAAGACCAAGTAACTAAGCCACTGTTAGGGGTAAACGTCAAAGCGATTATTACTACTTTTGACTTGCTGCTATCTTTTGATAATTACCAGACGCTAGATGACGTTTTAAGCGACCCTGAAACGATAGTTAAAGACTTACTAGCTGATGCATGGGGCGACCCTGAACCGCTGGCAACCGATACCAGCAAGCCTACCCCATACCCCATAGATGCATGGGATGGGCTATTAAAGAAAGTGGTTATAGCAGTAGCACACTATGCACAAGTACCGCTTGCTATGGCAGGTCAATGCGTCTTAGGTGCTTTAGCTCATATAGGGCAACAGTTTGTCAATGCACCACATGGAGACAGACACAACCCAGCCAGTCTTATATTAGTAACAGAGGGCGAAAGTGGTAGCGGTAAAACTGAAACTATGAACTTAACCCATTTAAAAATAGATGAACACGAAAAAAGACAATATCAGTCATATTTAACGGACTTAGAGACATGGGAGAAAGACAAGGCGAGTTTGACAGGTAAAGAAAGACAAGCATTTTTAGACAATACCCCAAAGCCTTATAACCCTGAAACCGTCTTTAAAGATGCCACTATAGAGACAATACTAGATAAATACGTCAATTTAGAGATCATTAACGCATCATGGGCAACCGATGACGCAGCGCAATTCTTTAACGGTCACTCGATGACCAGTAAGACCGCTGGCAATGCCTTAACCAGTTTTACAGACCTTTATAGTGGTGGTGTAGTCAATCGGTCACGATCACAAAAAAATGCTTTTGCTAATCCACGAACTAAGGCTTTTAATGCACGTTTAACACTGATGCTAATGGCTCAACGCATTATATTAGAGCCAGCTTTATCCGATCCTTTATTGAATGGTCAAGGCTTTTTAGCACGTGCCTTAATTGCTTGCCCTGAGGACTTGCGAGGTTATCGAACATGGAATGACCCAAAGCGCAAAAACGATAAAGCCCATAACAACCCTGATCTAATTGCTTACTGGTCACGCTGTGAAAGCTTGCTCAATCCTTCACCAGCTAATCTACCTATAGCCCCAAATGGAGAGCCTGAACGCATCAAAATACAATGGGCTGATAGCAAAGCAAAGCAAGTCTTTGATGACCACAAGCAAGCTATTGAGAATAGACAGCGAAAAGGTGGCGTTTTTGCTACTTTAAAAGCTTATGCGTCACGTATGGCAGAAAATGCTAGTCGTATAGCGTCATTGATAGCCTTCTTTGATGAACGTACTTCGATAACAGCCGATGACGTTACAAGGGCTTTTATGTTGGTTGAGTATTCAACAGCCGAACGCTTACGTTACCTTGATGCAACGCCAACAGGTGAGCAGAATGACAGTGAAAAGTTAAGTAGCTGGCTAGTAGATAAGGCCAAAGGTAAAAACCCGATGATCTTAAACCGTACTTATATATTTAATGGAGCGCCTAAACCCATGCGTAAAAATAATAAGGTATTGCAAAACGAACTCGATAACCTAGAAAGTATGGGGCATATAAAACAAGCTGATGAAGGCAAAAGAAAAGTAATCTATATTAACCCTAAACTGATAACAGCATAGGCACACGCTAAAACGTGCCTTTATGCCTAAATGCCTTCTATCCTATATGATTAGAGGGCTTTATTTATTAATGGCTTTTGCCTTTACGTGCCTTTATGCCTAAACACTATATTAATGACTTACATTTAGGACAACTTAGGAAGTTTAGGACGGCTTAGGATAGACATGTTAATAAGGTATTGCTAATAATAGTAAGGCTTACAAGCGATTTAGCCAGTTTAGGCACGTTTTTACAGATAAATATATAATGTTAATAAGTGCTGAAACTTTAACCGTTTGAATAGTTGAGAATAATTAAGGTTAAACCAGTATAATGTTATAATATAACAAAATTGCTTAATGATTTAGATAATATGCCAGCTATTGCCACTACTCACAGTCTAAGCGACTATCGTAAATTACCCATCTCACGCTATCGTGACCAGTTAAGACACAGCAACGCCAAAAGCATCGAAGTCAGCTACACCCATCAAAGCAAACCCTACCGCTATTCTATCCAACTATCAAAGAGCGCTTGCAACTATGGCGGTCACCGTTATTGGTGGCTATGCCCTAAATGTCATCAAAGAACATCGACTTTATATTGTGCTGGCTTGTACGTTTGCAGACATTGCAT